>JBKQHU010000066.1:0-4639 GCA_052148655.1 Acidimicrobiales bacterium | reverse complement strand
AGAGCAGGCGGTCGAGCGTCACCGAGGAAATCCCCGATCCCGCTTCGAGCTGAGCGGCGGCCTCCGCCGCGAGCGCGGCGCCAAAGACGCGGTAGCCGGACGACTGCCACGCTCGCCGGGCCGCGTCGAGGGCGAAGGTCTTCCCCGAGCCGGGCACGCCGATGACGACTTCGACCCCGTTTCCCGAGCTGCACAGCGACCGCACCATCGCCGCCTGTTCGAAGGAGAGGTCTCTCCGCTCGGCGAGCACCGCCTCGAGGCACATCGCGTCTGCAACCCCGCAGGCTCCCCCGAGGCCCGCACGCCCGAGGGCGAGGAGGCGAGATTCGGTGTTCAGCATCTCGGTGGTCGAGTAGCGGGGCGCACAGGTGAGCGTCGCGATCCCCGAAGCTGGCGCGCGCACGAGTCGGACGATCGTATGGCTATCACGAGGACGGTCGGTTGTGAGCGGCCGTCCGGTCTCGTCCGCGACGACGAGGGGGACCACGGCGGGATCGGCGAGGGTGTCGTCGGCGAGTCCTTCGAGCTCGGCGCGGCGAGCGCCCTGGGTGCATCGCTCGGCCCAAGCGACGATCACGTCGTCGCGGGTGACCGCGGCCTGTGCCCGAGTGAGCCCCGCCGGTCCAACGAGCTCGCTCCGAGCTGTGGCCACTTCGGCGGCAGTCGGTGCGACGCGCCGGTCAGTTCCGTCGAGGAGCGCCGAAACACTTTCACGGGTCACCCCGAGCGCCCGGGCACGTTGGGCCCAGGTGTCGCGCAGCTCCACGAGCTCGACGTCTAGCTTGTCGCGTCTCGTCTTCAAGCACGCCGCCTCGCTCGCCCTTGGCCCCGATCGGCCGGTGCGCTCGAGCTCTGCCTCGATAGCGTTCCTTCGCTGCGAAAAGCTCCGCAGCACCTCGCGACTGAAGCCCTTGAGCTCGGACAGGCCGCGCCGGTCCGGCGTAAGCCATTGGCCACCGAGCTCGGCGACGCGCTCGCGAAGCTCGGCGCGGTAGATCGAAGCCGCCGCGCGTCGGTGCAGGTAGATCATGCGCGAGTCGAGAGCGGTCCATCGCCCGTCGCTTCCTTCTACGACGTTGCAGACGATCCCATGTGTGTGCAGCTGCGGATCGAGCTCGCGCGAGGCGGGGTGGACAAAGCAGGCGATGGCGAGCCCGGCCCGAACGTGCCCGTCGCGGCCCCCGAACCCGCGCCGGGCCCGGCCACCTTCGTCTTCGAGGAAGGAGAAGGCCGCCTTGACCGCCCCACGGTGCGCTTCGGCAAGTGCCGTTCGTAGTGGTTCGTCGGCGAGCGCCCAGGCGAGCGAGACCGACTTCGGCGCCGACAGCGTGAGGTCCCAGCCCGGTATGTGGTCGGTCGCGACCCGCTCCAACAGCCGACCACCGTCGGGGTGCTCGCCTTTCGCGAGGGCACGGAACGCCACCGGGTCGACCGAACCGACAAGGCCCAGCGACGCGGCGGCTTTTCCGAGCCAGTAGCCCTCCGCGCCGCGCCCGGCATAGGAGACGTAGTACTCGACGCCCTTTGGGCCGAGCTTGTGCGCGCTCAGCACGGGTGGCCTAAAGGCAACGGGGCTCGACGTGGCCTTGAGCGGCCTGGCTCGACAGCGCGCCAGCGGCACTCGTGAACTCGCCTTCGGTCGCTGAGGCAAGCTCCTTGCCGCGGCGTACCCGGGAGCGGTCCTCGAGCCGGCTCGGGGCGGGCCCACAACCCGAGCGACACGCCGACGTCAGCTGCGAGATCACCGCTGAAGCCCGGGGGCGGCTCAGTGCCGGTTGGTTCCTCGTTGCGCATTTTCGTCGCTCCTTTCTTGCGGGACGACGACGATGTTGCGCCCAGGGACTCACAGCACTACTCACAGCAACACTCACAGGAGGAGAAAAACTGCACGGTTTCCTGAGCCCCGGCCTCTCCGACAACCAGGTCCATGAGCCGCGACACTCTGACCGAACCCCTCGACTCACAGGGCTGTGACCAGGATCTGTGAGTGTTGCTGTGAGTAGTCCTGTGAGCGTTGCTGTGAGTTGCCGGAGCGCGCAGGCCCTTTCACCGCATGTTGCGGTCTCGTCTGTGAGTACTGCTGTGAGAAGTGCTGTGAGTCGGTCAGCGCACCATCGCGCCATGATTCGGCTCCGCTCCACCCATGACGATCACCTGGCGTCGGTGTCACTGCGAACGACCTGGCACCTCGCCACCATCGAGGACGCCCGCGCCCGCCGTAGCCTTGACGACGTGGTTCGGTTGCCCTCCCATGTCCACTTCGACCGCTCCGCCTCTTTGCAACTGCATCTCGACGACGGCATCTGGCACTGCTTGGGGTGCGGCCAGACGGGTGACGTCGTCGAGCGGCTATGGGAGAGCGAAGGTGTGGGATGGCGCACAGGGGTACGCATCCTCGACTCGGGCTGCGCGCTCACGCGCGCGCGGGCCGCAGACGAATCGTCGCCCTCGCGCAGGGACTCTTCTCCAAGCCGACTCCCGGCGGGAAGGCGCTTCGCGACTCACGCGGCGATTGTCGAGATGACCCCTGACCCGGCCCTTCTGGTGACCGCTGACGGGCCAGCACTGTGACTGTCCGTGAGGAGGTCCTCATGAACGAGTCCTGCATCACCGACGACCTGCTGCTCGTGACGCCAGAAGAGGCCGCCCGCCGACTGTCGGTCGGACGGACGACCATCTACGAGCTGATGGCCAGTGGTGAGCTCAAGTCGGTCAACATCGGCCGTTGTAGGCGTGTGCCGGTAAGCTCGCTGTCGTCGTTCGTCAACAGGTTGATCGGCGACGCCGTCGTCGAGCGACACCCGTGTTGACGGCCCCCTCTTCCTGATGCGCCATCCGCAAGCTTTGTACGGCTCGAGCAGACCGCAGCGTGAGTATTGAGCGTGAACGCGTAATGGAACTCCCAGGCGCGTTCCGGGGCTGGGTGTTGAGCGCCGCGTCATTGCCCTCCCCGCTTCGTAATTGCCAACAAGCCTTGGTTTCTGGGAGTTGTAGCACCGCGGCAAGAGAGGACGAATACACCGTTCCATTATCCTAAAGAGTTCGCGGTCGAGCGCGCCGGGAGGGCGGAGAAGTGATCAAGGAGCGGAGGGTCCAGGGTCGGATAGACCCCAAGACTGGCAAGGTGGGCAAGCCCACGGTGCGCTACGACGTGCGTTACCGGGGTCCCGATGGCAAAGAACACTGCAAGACATTCCATGCCAAAAAGGAAGCGGAGAAGTACGAGCGGGAGCAGCGAACCGCTCTCGACAAAGGAGCGTGGATCGACCCTCGAGACGCCTCGGAGAAGTTCGGCGAGTACGCGGACCGGTGGCTCGCGGAACGCCACGACCTACGTCCGCGAACGGTCGAGCTGTACGAGTCGCTCCTCAAGCTGCACATCAAGCCAAGGTTCGGCGGTCTGCCGCTCGGGAAGGTGGCATCTTCGTCAGCCCTCGTGCGGAGCTGGAATGCGGAACTCGCACGCGAGCACCCAACGACGGCTGCGAAGGCGTACAGGCTGTTTCACCAACTCTGCACTACCGCTGTTGCCGATGGGGTCATCGGTCGGAATCCCTGCACCGTCAAGGGTGCTGGTCAAGAGCACTCACCAGAGCGACCGACAGCGACCGTGGCGGAGGTATCTGCGCTCGCCAGTGCGATGCCGCCAGACCTTCGGCTCACCGTGGTCCTTGCCGCGTACTGCCAGCTTCGGCGCGGCGAGGTCCTCGGGTTGGAGCGGCACGACTTCGACTTACTGCACGGAGAGGTCACTATCGCCCGCAGCGTTAACAGAGTGCGCGGCGGTCTTAGTATCGGCCCGCCAAAGACTGGCGCAGGGGAGCGCACACTGAAGATCCCTGAGTTCTGGCTATCCGAGGTGGGGGAGCACCTCGCTAGCCGTGTTGGCCCGTCCAATGACGCTCCGTTTTTTACCGGTCCCGAGGGTGGCCGTCTGAGTCAGCTCACGTTGAACCACGCGTTTCAAGCGGCTCGCCAGACCATCGGACGCCCGGAGCTCCGCTTCCACGATTGCCGACACTCCGGCCTCACGTGGTCGGCGGCCACGGGGGCGACTACCGCGGAGATCATGCGCCGGGCGGGTCACAAGTCGGCGGCCGCGGCGATGCGCTACCAGCACGCGACGAGCGACCGGGACGCGGTGCTCGCGGCGGCGCTCTCGGAGATGGCCCAGGCGGCTCCGGTGATCACCATTTCGGAAGGTTCGCGGGATATCCGCGGGATGGAAGCTAAGCACTCGGCTAGTAGCTCACCTATAAGAATCCCTGACCAGGGAGTACAAGTGGAGCGGGCGACCGGGATCGAACCGGCATGACCAGCTTGGAAGGCTGGAAGATGAGCCCTCTGACCTGCTCGACCTACGGCCTATAAGTTCTTGACCTGGACATATGTATTCATGCACGCGCATGCGCGCGCCCAGAGAATAAAACGAAGTGGCCCTCTAGTGGCCCTCAACAGACGGGCGCTCGACTCTGCCAGCGGGCGCGTGGACCTTGATCGTGTTATCTGGAGTTGCGTTCGCGGGCCGATCGATAGGCCGCACGGAGACAATCGATTTCCGACCACCCGTACGATGGCGTCAACCAGTGCGGCCGTAGGAGTTCGCGAGGAGTCGCGCAAGATCGTCGGGGTGGTAGTA
>JBKQHU010000065.1:0-42073 GCA_052148655.1 Acidimicrobiales bacterium | reverse complement strand
CCGTGAAGGTCGTAGCCGCGGTGCCGCCGAACTTCACGGCGGTAGCACCCGTCAAGTTCGTGCCGGTGACAGTCACCGAGGTGCCGCCGGCCGCGGGCCCAGAAGATGGGCTCACGGACGTGACCGTCGGTGCGGCGATGTAGCTGAACTGGTCGGCCGGTGATGTGGCGCTCGTCCCCCCGGGCGTGGCGACGGTGACGTCTACAGTGCCGCTGCCCGCGGGCGAAGTGGCCGAGATGCTGCTCGAGCTGTTGACCGTGAAGGTCGTAGCCGCGGTGCCGCCGAAGTCGACGGCGGTAGTACCCGTGAAGTTCGTGCCGGTGACCGTCACCGAGGTGCCGCCCGCTAGGGGTCCCGCCGATGGGCTCACGGAGGTCACCGTGGGAGCGGAGGTATAGATGAACTGGTCGCCTGCACTGGCGGCGCTCGTGCCCCCGGGCGTGGCGACGGTGACGTCTACAGTGCCGCTGCCCGCGGACGAAGTGGCCGAGATGCTGCTCGAGCTGTTGACCGTGAAGGTCGTAGCCGCGGTGCCGCCGAAGTCGACGGCGGTCGCACCCGTCAAGTTCGTGCCGGTGACAGTCACCGAGGTGCCGCCGACCGCGGGCCCAGAAGATGGGCTCACCGATGTGACCGTGGGCGGGGAGGTACCGATGTAGCTGAACTGGTCGGCCGCCGTTGTAGCGCTCGTGCCTCCGGGCGTGGTCACGGTGACATCGACTGTGCCGCTGCCCGCGGGCGAGGTGGCCGAGATGCTGGTCGAGCTGTTGACCGTGAAGGTCGTGGCCGCGGTGCCGCCGAATTTCACAGCCGTCGCACCCGTCAAGTTCGTGCCGGCGACAGTCACCGAGGTGCCGCCGGCCGCGGGCCCCGAGACAGGATTGACCGAGGCGACGGTGGGTGCGACGACGTACGTGAATCGGTCAGCCGTCTTGGCTGAGCTGGTTCCGCCAGGAGTCGTCACTTTGACGTCGACAATGCTGCTGCCCGCCGGCGAAGTAGCAGTGATGGAAGTCGAGCTGTTGACGGTGAAGCTTGTCGCCGCGGTGTTGGCGAAAGTCACGGCGGTAGCGCCGGTGAAGTTCTTGCCAGTGATCGTGACCGAGGTGCCGCCCGCCACTGGCCCGGAGGTTGGGTTGACTGAGGAAATGGAAGGTACCGGGATGTAGACGAACCTGTCGGGTAACCACGCTGAGCTCGTTCCGCCAGGAGTCGTCACTTTGACGTCTGCAGTGCCGCTGCCCGCCGGCGAAGTAGCAGTGACGGAAGTCGAGCTGCTGACGGTGAAGCTCGTCGCGGCGGTGTTGGCGAACGTCACGGCAGTCGCACCTGTGAAGGCGGTGCCGGTGATGGTCACGGTGGTGCCGCCGCCGGCAGGTCCTGAAGTGGGGCTGATGGAGGTGACATTTGGTGCGGTCGGCTGAGCCGAGGTAATGGTCACGTTCTGGACTTGGTGGATGTCGTTGAAGCCTCCGGTACCCCCGGTGAAGCCGACGAATACTAAGGGCGGCAGGCTGGTCGAGTAGTTGAGCACCTGGGTGCCGTCCATCATCACGGTGATACCGGTGGAGGTGGTTGTCACCACCATGTGATGAACAGTGTTGCGTATGGCGGGAATCGAGGTGTTGGTGGCTACATAGTTCAACTCGTTCGATGCTCCAGAGACCGGACCGTTCGCGATTCCGATGAAGTTGTTGGAAGGGTTGACCGCGTTCTTCCAAGTGTCGAGCGAGACGGCGAGCCCCGTGATACCTGAGAACCCCTCACCACCCCCGTTCACGCCGAGAGCAGTTGGTTGAGTGACACTTGCGTCGGCCAAAGTGAACGTGAGCCCATCGGCACCCGTCCCAGATCCGATGAAGACATC
Organism: Acidimicrobiales bacterium; assembly: GCA_052148655.1. GTDB lineage: Bacteria > Actinomycetota > Acidimicrobiia > Acidimicrobiales > Bog-793 > Fen-455. The sequence continues at coordinate 40,206 of JBKQHU010000065.1, read as the reverse complement.
GAAGGCTGCGCTGATTCCCACCCCTGGTACGGCGGTCGGGTAGAAGGCGGAGCCGACTTGGTAGTTCGAGGCCGCGGTCAGCTGCAAGTTGGGAGGCGATGCGCCCGTGTTTAGTAGCGAGTTGCCGTTCAGTTGCCATCCGCCCGAGACAGGTGACGGTATCGAATAGGTTGCGGCGGCAGCACTGCCGGAACTCACGACAGTGCCGGTCACAAGCAACAAGGTCCCGGTCAATAGTGCTGGCACCCATCTCGAAATCGCCCGCGAGCGGCTGGACATAAGAGGGAGGTTCATGCTGTGGTGCACAGTCGGGAGAGGTGCCCGTGAAGCACGGGCGGATTGTTGCCTGCCGACCTTCGAGCGCAGCGCACTCTCGCCAGCACCAAGCGGAGGTTCGAAAGCGCGTTTTCCTGATTCGTCATCACATGTGCCTGGATCCTGGCCCTGCCCCTCGCGGCGCGTGGATTGAGGACGCAACTCGCGTTGCACCCCGCTGCCGGATGCCACTTAGGCGCGTGGAGAGCCTTCGCTCCTGTCCGCCCAGTGACAGGACAGGCAGAAACACGTCGGACCTAGCCCGCCCAGCGGTGTTCCTCGCGAACACCGACATCGTCGCCCCCCTCAAGGCTCTAGCCGCTCACGACGGCTGAAGGGGCCACTTATAGCCAACAACTGACCACCCACGCAATGGCCTGAGTGCACTATTCTGCCGGTAAGCACGCAAAGTAGTCAGTCGACGACTCCACGTGCTGAGACGCGACGAGCAACGACGCTCAAGTGCTCGGGCGTGGTCGACCCGCACCGCCGTCACCGGGGTGACGGCCTCGGCATTGCTCAACCCACCAGTTACGGCAAGGACGGTGGAAGCCACCACTCCCGTTCCGCGATGTACTTCTTCAGACCCTTCAGCCCGTAGAGGTCCGTCCATCCCTCGAAGCGCATTCCGGCTTTCTCCATGACACGCCAGGAGCCGATGTTCCCCGGAAGAGCGACTGCCATGATGCGGTCAAGGCCGACCAGGCCAAGGCCGTAGGCGACAACCGCGACCGCCGCCTCCGTTGCATATCCCTTGTTCCAGGCATGTCGCGCGAAGTGGTAGGCGAGGTCGATCTCTGACCCGGCGTTCTCGTCCATCGACTTGGCCGGCCGGATACCGCACTGGCCGATGAACGAACCGGCCTCCTTTTCGTCGACTGCCCACATCGTGTAGCCGATCTCGCTCTGCATCGTGCGCCGGGTCACGATCACCCGCTCGAACGTCTCCGCCGTCGCGGCGGGTTGTCCGGCGGGGAGGAACCGGGAAAACTCCGGGTCGCTCACCATCGCGATCCAGGCGTCGGCGTCTTCATCGTCAAGGGGGCGGATCACGAGGCGTGGGGTTTCGAGTCGGATGCTCACCGTTGGCGATCGTATCGACACCGCAGTCCCCGTTTGACTTTGACGAGGATCGAGGACGCCCGGATGAGGTTAGATCTCCTCGTTTGGTCACCTCGAGGTGTCCGTTAGTCGCCGAATTCCAACGGCATCAGTCTTAGGCGCAGAGCTCAGTTTGGATGTCCAGCGGTCGCCTTGATGCGCAAGCTGGTGTCTGCCGCTACACGCCGAGCCCTGCGATCACCTCGACTCCCGCTAACTGGCCGAGCAGCGCTCCGGGGAGAATGATCTTGGATCGACGCACGCCGGACCCGATCAAGACGAGATCGGTCTCGACAACCCTCCCGTCGACGAGCACAGGCCAACTGGAAGGAAGGCCGATCGGTGTGATCCCTCCATATTCCATGTCGGTGAGCTCGACAGCACGGGCCATCGGCAGGAACGACGCCTTGCGTACGTCGAGGAACCGCCTGACGATTCCGTTCACGTCGGCGCGGGTGGCGGCAAGCACGACACAGGCCGCCAGTCGCTCGACCCCCTCGCGTTTGCCACCGACTACCACACAATTGGCGAGCGAGTCGGGTTCCAGCCCGAACTGTTGCTGTGCCGTCGCCGTGTCCGAGAGGGCGGGATCGATCTCGACCACCCCAACATCCTCGAGCAGACCGATCGCTGCCAGTGTCCTAAGAGTGGGAGCGGCCAACAGATCGGGCCGGCGCGCAGCCGGAACGGTCGTAAGGCTGCCGAGTCTGAATGTGCCCATGCCAACATCTACCACGACTGACGGCAGGCCGACACGACTGAAGCCCAGGCGGCGGGATCGTGAGTTCGACGCGTCCGACCCGATCCGGAGTCGGTCACAGTGGTTGGAATTGGCGCAGCTTCCCGGACCACAGCCGGTCCAAGGTGTCCACCTGGCGGATGGTCACCTGCGGGTCCGCCATGCCAGCACCGGCCATCAAGTCGACAAGACCAATCCGGAGGCTTTCAGTGTTGCACTCCGCTTTGGTGGCGACGGAGACGTCAGCTCCGTGTGGGGTCTGGGTGACCTGGATCTCGACCACTGCGGGGTCGCTGAGGAGCACAGTGGTCATGCCAAGCCAGTGGACCGCTGCGCCGCTGTCGTAGACGAAAAAATTGTCTGTCCGGCCAGCCAGGTCGGCGATCCGCCGGTGGGAACACCCGCATTCGCAGGTCCCGTCCACCACCGTCATGGCGTCTGTGATCTCGTAACGGATGAGCGGCTGCGTCCGATTGTAGAGGTTGGTCAGGAGGATCTTGTCCGCCGGTTGACCGAGCGCCACAACGTCGCCGTGTCGATCGACAGGCTCGATGATAGCGAGGTCGTCGGGCAGGTGCATGGCGACGCCGGCCTTACAGGGGAAGGCGTACACGCCTTCTGAACACCCCCAGTAGTCGTAGATCTCCACTCCCCAGGCGTCGGCGACAGCATCGCGGGCCTCGTCGGTGCATTGCTCACCACAGGTCAAGACTCGCTTCGGGTTGATCTTGAGACGGCCGGCCTCGGCCTCGAGGGCGAGCAGGTGCATGGCACTGGGATAGCCCTGCAGGACTGTCGGCTGCGCGGCGTTGAGACCGCGCACGATTTCGGGGAGCGGCAAGGTGACCGGCAGGTGCGTCACGGCCGGTCCACTGCTGCCAGGGAGGTCGCGTAAGAAGGCGTGGAGAGCGCCGGACACGTGTCTCGTGTTGGACGCGAAGAGGGTGCCGACGGTGGTGTCGGGGGAGAGGGAGTAAGCGCCCCGCCCGTGCCACCGGGTGGCGATGAGCACAAAAGTGGTCCAGTCCTCCCACCCGTAGAGGAACAGCCCTCGGGCGCCGGTCGATCCGCTGGTGGCAATGACTCTGTACTGGTCGAGTAGGTAGTCGTCCTCGTCGAGTTTGTCGACGTGGGTGTTGACCACGTCGAGAGTGAGTGCCGGGTCCGTTATCATCTGGTCGAAATTGCCCATTAGGTCGGCTCTGGTCATGACTGGCAGCGAAGGCAAGTCCGCTTCGGCGAAACGGTTGACGTCGATGCCAGCGAGGCGCTCTGCGTGAAACGGGGACCGCTCGACCGACCAGGTCAGCAGTTCCCGAAGCCGGCGCTCCCGTTCGGCCGCGAGACGGTCCGCGGACCATCGCAACCGGTGCACTGCCGAGAACAGCCCGTTGGCGACTTCCGCCCGTTGCCGGGCGACTAGCTCTGGGTAGTGCTGGGCCACCATTGTCGATCCCCCCGACCGGTCTCACAGATGCCGCCGATGAAAGCCGTCGACGAACTCGAGGAACCGAATTACCGCCGAGTCTAGGAGGGGCAATGGCCATGTACGCCCGCCGTCACTCTTCGTCGGTAGCCCGAGAAATAGGTAGGCCTTGGCCCCGCAGCGCGCGGTAACGGGCAAGACCGGGGTTTCGTGCTCGTCTCGCGCGCGGGCAGCGACGCCTGTCAGCAAGAGTCATCCTGTGACTACGGACCGTGGCCTTGCTAGGGTCACGTCCCTCGGACCGCGAGATGTTCCGGGTTTCTGAGCTGGGAGGGACGCAATTGGCGGCTTATGTTATCTACCAAGGGGAAGTCCTCGATCCTGAGCGATACGAGCAGTACAAGGCGCAAGTAACTCCGAACATCGCTGCCGCAGGCGGTCGTTACCTGGTTCGGGGCGGCGAGGCTGAGGCGCTGGAGGGTGACTTGCCCGCTGGCCGCACCGTCGTTGTCGAGTTTCCCACTAAAAAGGCCGCTCTCGACTGGTACCGGGGCGAGGAGTACACGGAGATCCGCAAGCTGCGCGAGGGCGCCGCCCGGGCGACTATCTACGTTGTGGACGGAGTCGACTGAGCTCGGTCACCTCGCCGAGAGCGCCGTTGAAGTTGACCGGTTACAAGGCGCTGAGCTTCGACTGTTACGGGACCCTTATCAATTGGGAGGTCGGCCTCACCGCAGTTCTCGGTCCATGGGCGCGGTCGCACGGTTCGGACCTCGACGACGAGACGCTCCTGAGCGCCTACGCCGAGCATGAAGCGCGGATCGAACGCGAGAATCCTGCCGAACCGTACCCGGCTATCCTGGCGGCCAGCCTCGAGGCACTCGGACAACAGTTCGTTGTCGGAGTCTCTCCCGAGGAGGCACACAGCTTGGCGGTTTCGGTTCCGGACTGGCCCGCGTACGACGACTCACATGACGCTCTCGTTGCGCTCGGAAGGCACTTCAAGCTTGTGATCCTCTCCAACGTCGATCGCCTTTCGTTCGCGGCAAGCAACCGGCGCCTGGACGTTGTCTTCGACTTGGTCCTGACCGCAGAGGACATCGGCTCCTACAAGCTCGCCGCCCGCAACTTCGACGTGCTCTTGGACAGGACTGCCCGTCTCGGAATCTCACCGGACAGGTTGTTGCATGTCGCCCAGAGCCTTTTCCACGACCATGTCCCCGCGAAACGGGCCGGACTTGCGACCGTGTGGATAAACCGCCGCCACGGACGTCCCGGCTGGGGCGCCACACCGGCACCGCCGGATGGGGTCAGACCGGACTGGGAATTCAAGTCGATGGCCGAATTCGCGGCGGCAGTCGAGAGCGAATCGCAGGCGCTTGGTTAGTAACGAAGCACCGCGGCGACGAGGGCTATCGAGCCTGGCGGCTCACGATCCTCGGGGTCGTCCGAGCCGGCCCGTCGACGACGCGCCGAGGATCTCGTGAGGAAGTAGCGACGGCGTCGGACGGGCACCGTTCACGGCTTGCCCGTTTGAACAAGCGCCTTGCGGGACAATGCGCGCAGCCGTGGCGAATCGGTTCGCGCGAAAAGACGTGGCGCGCTTTAGGACTCAGGGATGTGAGGGAGCCTCGGGCGCGCCGGGCACCTCGAAGAAGAGCTCGTCGGCATAGCACCACCACCAATCCTCACCCGGCTCGTAGGAACGGATGATCGGGTGGTCGGAATGCTGATGCCAGTGCGCGGTCGCGTGGCGGTTCGGCGAATTGTCGCAGCAGCCAACGTGCCCGCACGTCATACAGAGCCGAAGATGCACCCATTCTCCTCCGGTCCTCAGGCAGTCCTCACATCCCCAGCTTGAAGGTTCGACCGGTTTGACGGCGTCGAGATGCGTGCAATGTGTTGGCAACGGAACCCCTCCCTTTATGCGCCCAGTCGGCGATGCAAGCTCATATCTGTCGTGCGTGCCGTTCTAGCGCCTGGCGGTCCCACCCCGCGCAATCCGCGGCGGCCTCGTAGCTCGACTGCAGGAACCTGAGGAGGACCTCGTCTGGGTCCCCAGCGGTACGCACGGCCTCGTAGGGGAGAACGAACTCGCCGAAGGCGTTGCTGAAGTAAGCCCTGTCTGGTATGACCTTCGCGCTCCGGTACCCGGGCGGTTCAGGGTACGCGTACGAGTAGAAGAATCCCTCTCCCTCTCCACCTGGCCAGTAGCCGCAGCTGCTCACCTCATGTGAGTAGGCCTCGTGCATAACCTCCGGCCCGCAGTTCGGGGCGCCACCGGGATGCGGCGGGGCCGTTCGCCCCGAGAAGCGGGTCACCGCAAGGTCCAAGGCCCCCCAGAACAAGTGGACTGGGCTGGATTTGCCGACGAATCGGCTGCGGAACATATGGAAGACCCGCGAGGCCTGCACGAGCAGCAGCCAGAAACGATGTGCCTGGTCTCGGTCGTAGGTCGCGTGCACCTGGTCCTTGTCGAAAGCGATGGCGTCCTCGATCTCAACGGGCATGGGCCAGATCATCGTGGTGACGCCGAGGTCGTCGAGCTGGGCCATGAGCCGGGCGTAGAACTCTGCGACGGAGAGTCCCTCCAGTTCGAATTCCCGACGTTCGCCCGCGCCGGTCGCGATCTGCAGTTGATGGTCCTGCAGGTCGAAATCGATCTGGAAGCACGGGCCCTGTTGGTGCGGGATGAGGGAGCTTGTCAAGCCGCGGGCCGTCAGGTAGAGAGCCACGTTCCACCAGTGATTGACAGTGGGGGTGTTGACCATGCGCACCTTGCCGACGATCTGAGTCCAGAGCTGCAGCGTGTCGCGGGTGGGAGCCCATTCGGCGACCGGCAGCGACGGCCAGCGGTTTGGCGTCGGGAGCGGCCCCGTCGCTTGTGCGTTCGTCATCTTGGCTCCTCTTCGGTTTGGGGTTGCAGAACCGTCCTTTCACGATCGAACGCGACGTGAAGGCAGACCGGGGCTGGCTGCCCGGGCCGCTCGCGAGAGCGGTGCGCTGGCACGCGGGGAGATCCCGTCGCCGCGTGCTTTCGAATTGCCGACACCGGTCAGCCACGTGGGAGGCCCAGAAGGGCGCTGACCCTTCGACTTGGCGGCTGACTTTGCGGGTTGCGCTCAACCTTCGATCCTGAGGTCACCGGGGCCTTCGGGGACGTCGACCGCGTGCTCCGTCAGCGCCTCGAGCGGAACAACCTCCAAGGCTCGCTCATGGGTCGAGGCCAGCACGACGTAGGCAGCCGCGCCGTCCTCGTGGGCCCGCAGCCAGTTCCGTGCGGTAACACACCATCGATCCCCGGGAATCAGGCCGGGGAAGTGGAACTGGGGTACCGGGGTGATGAGGTCGTTGCCGATACGACGCTGGTGGTCGAGGAACTCAGCGGTGACCACCGCGCAGATCGTGTGGCTGCCTCGGTCCTCGGCCCCGGTTCGACAGCATCCGTCCCGATAGAAGCCAGTGACCGGGTCTGTGCCGCACGGCTCCAGCAGCCCGCCCAACACGTTGCGATCCCCCATTCCGGCATTATTGCTCAAGAGCCGGCCCGTTCGTCGCCGGGCGCGCAACCTGAGGTACGAGCCGTCCCTGACATTCCGCGGATCATGCCGGAATGCCCCGTGCTCGCGTCAGGTGTGCGAGGAGCCCGTAGACACCGCACATGGCCGCACCGAGGACGAGCAACGACGGTGCGAGCACTTTCGCATCGGACAACCCGATCACCAGCCCTATGCCAGCAGGTAGCGCCGCGCCACCGATCGCCGAAGCCGCAACCTGGAGGCTCACGGTCCTTGTGGTCCCTTTGTCCCCGGCGCCCACCCTCTGCGCTGTTGTGAGGGTGAACAGGGGGAAGATCGGTGCGGCCGCCAAGCCGAGGGACATCATGCCGATGACGGCCACGAAGCCAGGTCCGGGCAGAGTCATGAGCGCGGCACCGAGGGTCACCCCCACAACTGCGCCGCTCAGGACGCGGCCCGGGCCGACACGTTCCGCAACCGGTCCGAGGACGGCCCGCCCGACGAACATCATCGCCCAGTACGCCGCGACGGCCACGCCTGCGGCCTCGTGGGAAAGGCCCCGTCCGGCGGTCAAGAACACGTACCCCCAGATGCCAGCACCGGACTCGATGCCACACTCGACGGCCACGAAGGTCAAACCGCTGAGGACGACTCTTGCGAGCGGCCTCCGGTGTCCTGTTGGCGTGGGCCGTTTGGGTAGCGGCGCAGCCGGGTCACGCACCGGCGCCGACAACTCTCGTGGGGGTGCCTGCCAGCGCTGGTGGACCAGCGCGAACACCGAAGCGAGAACCGCCAGGGCTATCGCCATGGCCCCGTAGGTCCAGCGCCAACCGACCCCGTTGGTCAGGAGCACCGTGACGAGAAGTGGTCCGATCACTGCACCGAGGCCGAAGCTGGCGTGCATCCAGTTGATCTCCCGCGCGCCGAAGTGCCGCGCAGCGTGCGCGTTGAGGGCGGAGTCGGTCGACCCGAATCCGAGCCCGAAGAGTGCGAATCCACCCGCCAGCACCCACAGTGATGGCGCGAGGGCTTCGACTGTCAGCGCCGCCGCCGTGAGCACTGTGCCGACGGCCAGGAGCGGGCCGACGCCCACTCGAGACAGGATGCGCCCAGTAGCGGCGCTGGAGGTCACCGAGGCCGTCACTCCGAATGCCAGCAGGATCCCCAGAGCCCCGAGTGGCTCATGAAAGCTGAGTCGCATCGATGGCCACAACAGACCGAGTGTGGAACTGGGGAGTGCGACAGTCAGGTACGCGAGGCACGCAAGGAGAAATGGAGACACAGTGTCAACTCCTTTGAGACGCTGAAGCCGGAACTCTGAGGCCTGCGGCGCGAAAGAAGGCGTCAAAACAGGCCCAAGAAGGTGAGTTCGCTGTGCCGCACATCGCAGCAGCACGCGATGACAGGTCTCTGTCGACGACCTATTACGTCAACGCGTGCGTGGTTGCCCGGGCACATCAGCTCCCAAGAGTCTCCATTTGACTGTGTGGAAGTCTAGTTGTCCGAGTGTTCGGCCGCCGTGGTCACCGGACGCTCGCGCTGCATGCCGCCCGGTCCGGACCGAAATGTCTTTTTGTCACAGCGCAGGGGGGTCTGTCATGCGGCTATCGCCCGGCTGGCCACTTCGTACACGACCTGCCGAGCGGCGACGCGAATTCCCGGGAGAAAATCGACGGTCTCGAGGACGCGCTCAGAGTCATCCGTGGATTGTGGACAGAACCGGCTTATAGCTACGAGGGTCGCGTGCACCGAACCGAAGCGGCTCCCGTGGAGCCGAAACCTGCCCACCGGATCCCCATCTGGCTCGGCACCTTCGGTGATCGGGCTCTCGTCGCCACGGGCCGGCAAGCCGACGGTTGGATCCCCTCTCTCGGCCACGCCCCTTTGACCAACTGTCGGTCATGCGCGCAAAGGTCCTAGCGGCAGCCGAGTCCGCCGGCCGCCAGCCCGATGAGATCACCTGCGCTCTCAATGTCGAGATCGCCCTCGAGCAGTACGACGATCCACGTGAAGAGGTCATTTCCGGACCGGTCGACAAGGTAGCCGAGCGTCTCGGCGCTCTTGTCGCCGTGGGCGGCTTCAGTGCCTTCAACTTCGTGCCCACCGGCGCACGACTCGCCGAGCAAGCCGAAGTACTCGCCGCCGAGGTCGTCCCGCGCGTCCGGTCGATGACGTGACCTAGTACTAAGCGCACAGGCAGGGCGCGCCGCGGTCCGAGGAGGCGAAACCTGTGGCCGCGAGCTTCAACCGGCCAGTACGCGCGAGCGCACCGCCGACACGAATGCATCGCGGGGCAGGCTCAAGGTTTTGGAGGGGCTTGTCGCGGTCACGTCCGCGCGCCGCGGGACTTCGTGGAGGAGGGCGATCTCGCCGAACTGGTCCCCGGGGAGTAGCTCACTCATGATCTGGGCGCCGTCCAGCACGGCCGCCCGGCCCTCGAGCATGACGAAGAACCGGTCACCCTCGTCACCCCTGCGGATGATGGCCGCACCTTCGGGCCACTGCTCGAGCGTGCTGTGCTCGGCGAGCTGGCGCAGGGCGTTCGAGTCGAGGTGGGAGAGAAGGCTGACGCGCGACAGGACGTCGACCCGCTGGCGCCGGGTCAGCGGAGCATCGCTATAGGCGCGCATATCGGCCGACGCGGTCGGCGCGCCCTCCTGGCCGGTCAACGCAGTGACGAAGTCGACCTGTTGCAGGGCGAGCAGGTCCATGGGCTCGCGCGAACGGACCGTTGCCATCCGCGGCACATCTCTCAACAGGGCCCGCTCGCCGAAATATCCACCGGGCGTGACCGACCCGACGAGGAAGCCGTCGACCAGGACGTCAGCGCTCCCAGTCTGAACGATGTAGAAACGGTCACCCTTGTCTCCCTGACGGACCACGTCGGTTCCCGGTGGGACCTCGAGGTGGGTCAGCCTCCCGACCAGGGACTCGAGGGCCGCCATGTCGAGCGGCGCCAGGAACGGCACGCCGTGGAGCAAGGCGAGGATCTGCGCTCGCTCGCTTGCCGTGGCGTCCAAGCGGTGCAGCAGTTTCCGGCCGGCGACGACGACCGCGGGCAGCGGCAGACCGGCCAGCGCGAGGGCCCATCGAATGCCCACTGTGGACGCGAGCAACGGGCCCACGAGAGCCCCGAGGCCCTCCAGAGCGAGCTTGGCCGACTCGATCGCACCGGTGACGCGAGGCAGCAGCGGCGTATCGAGCAGTCTGTGGAGCAGGGAGAAGGTTGCCACATCTGCCACAGCCATCCCGACGCCCCAGGCGGCCACGAAGAACAGCGCCGTGTCGAAAAGCGGGATGCCCGCGATGATGACGAGCGGGATGCCGCACGCGACGAATGCAAGGATCGTCGGGCCGCCGATCTTCCTCCGGCCGATGAGCGCGGCCGACAGCGGTACAGCTGCCAAGGCGCCCACTCCGGCGGCCAGCATCAAGAGACCGACTCCGGCGCTGCCGGCGTGCAACAGTCGCAATGACGCGATCACCGCCACCGCGATCCACATGCCGCGGACAAAGGTCCGCAGGCCGCTGACGACCAGGAGGCCGCCTACATAAGGAAGGCGGACGATACTGACGGTGTCTTGGAGCAGGCCGTGCAGGCCTGTCGAAGCCCCGGTCCCGGAGACCCGGATCGGGACGTGGCCGAACTGTATGGTCGCCGCGGCTGCGAAGAGCATCAGGACGGCGGCGCCGCCGAAGACGACTGCAGGAGTGGTGACCACGAGCAGGAAGCCTCCTGCGATGGCTCCGAGGGCTTGGCTCAGAGTCTTGACCGTGCTCATTCCGGCTGCAGCCGCGGCCAGCTCCATCGGGGTGCGGGCGAGCACCGGCAGCATCGCCGACTGGGCCGGCCGGTACGGGGCGGCCACGACGGCATCCATCGCCACGAGGATCAACAGCGGGGCGAGGGGCGCACCTGTGGCGGCCAGGGCGGCGCTCGTCGCCACGATCGCGAACCGGCTGGCGGCGATGGCCGTGAGCAGATTGCCATTCGGGTGCCGCTCGAGAAAAGAGATGTTGAAGAAGCTGCCGATCGAGGCGATGAAGAGGCGGAACCCCACCAAGCCGACTGCCACCGAGCCGTGGGATCGAAAGGCGTCGATCGCCAGAGCCGTGACGTAACCCCATTCGGCCAAGGTCATGGCAGCAAAGGCGACCACCAACCAAGTGAGCGACCGGTTGTCTAAGAGCAGCCGAAGCGGTTCGACTAGGCGTCCGAAGCCTGCAATCGGACCGTGCTTATCTGTCGTCTTCCCCACGGCGGCAGGCCAATCGTCGGGAGTCGTCAGGTGTTCACGAGGCGGGAGTTGCGGAACTACCGGCCACGTCGTGGAGATGATGCACGACGTCGTGGAGCGCGTACCGGCCGATGGTCATGACCGTGAAATGCGCGCCGTCGCTCCGGGTTCCCAGCCGTTCCCACGCCGCCGCTTCAACTTGATCGAAGGAGCTTGCGAGTGCGGCCCCGGCTTCGGACAGCTCAACGCCCACGGTCTGCGGGTCCTGATCCCCGTAGCGGTCCTCGACAGCGGTACGGTCCTGGTCCCAGTTCTGGAAAGTCGGGTCGTCCGAGGTGACCATGAGGTGCAAGCGCTCGTCGAAGATGCGGAACACGTCTCGCACGTGGCAGGCGTACTCGAGGCGCGACCAGCGGTCGTCGTGCTCGCGCAGGCGTAGCCGCACGGGATCGTCGGCCAGAATGTCCTTCCAGGCCACGGCATTGGTGCGGATCATCGGCGCGATCTGGTCCCTGGGCAGCTCCGCCGAGACGAAGCCGCATTCGGGGCAACGCCGCTCGAGCACCCACGTCCAGTCCTTGCTGTCGGGGACGATGGCCATGGCCCGCGAATCTAACCGTGGACGGTCCGCGGCGCGGCTCGATGCGGTTTCGGGTGCTTGAGGAAAATTCGGCAGTACCTCAGGCGCCCTCGATGCAAGCGACCGGCCGGCGGCATGAAACACTGTGTCCATGCGAATCTGGATCTGTGGCGTCCGCGGCTCTACACCGACACCCGGGCCGGAGTTTGTCCGCTACGGCGGCCACACGTCTTGTCTTGCCATCGCTCACGACGGTGAGCTGCCAAGTCTGATCGTTGACGCTGGGACAGGCATCCGACTCGCCAGCGACCTCTTCCGGGGGAGCCCCGACCTCTTCGGCGGCCAGCCGTACACGGGGTCGATCGTGCTGGGCCACATGCACTGGGACCACACCCAAGGGTTGCCGTTCTTCGCCGCGGGCAACAGTGCCGGCTCCCAGGTCGATCTCTACGTGCCCGCACAGGGTGACACCGAGAGCGTCCTCGGGCGGTTCATGTCCCCGCCGCACTTCCCGATCCCGCCTTCAGGCCTTGCCGGCTCGTGGACCTTCAACGGTCTCGAGCCCGGCGAGGCGAAGATCGGAGCCTTCTCCGTGCTCGCCCTCGAGATCCCCCACAAGGGAGGGCGAGCCTTCGGCTACCGGATCTCCGACGGGCGGGCGAGCATCGCCTATCTCTCCGACCACTGTCCGACGAGCCTGGGTCCAGGACCAACCGGCCTCGGGGAGTACCACGAGGCGGCTCTCGCTCTTGCTGGCGGGTGCGACGTACTGTTCCACGACGCCCAGTACACAGACGAGGAACTACCCGTGCGTGCCGCTTACGGTCACGCCTCTTCGGGTTACGCCGTCGGGCTCGCGGAGGCTGCGAAAGTCGGAGAACTGTTGCTCTACCACCACGATCCGGGTCGGACAGACGATGAGATCGACTCGATCGTCGAGAGCTACAAAGGTGCCGATGTGCCGGTGGCGGCCGCGGTGCAGGGAACTGTTCTGGACTTGCCCTGACGCGACTGCCCGCCCGAGGGGGCACCGGTCGTGCTCGGACACCGACAACCGCGATCGCCCGATTCCCCATGTGAGCGACTCGCGAACGACGGTACCATTGCGAAAAAACGCGGCCAGGCCGCCCTAAGGGGGAGAGGTCAGATGTTCAAGAACATTCTGGTTGGCGCAGACAGCTCGGCGACGGCGCTGCGCGCCGTTGAGGCGGCCGTGGACCTTGCCAAGACGTGCGATGCCAAGTTGCACATCGTCACCGCCTACAAACCGCAGCCGGTTCGCACCCCAGACCTGCCCGCCGAGTTCCTCACAGCGAACTACCTCCCGCCTGCCGACTCTCTGCTCGCGGAGCTCATCTCGGTCGCGAAGAGGGCCGGCGTGGAGGCGGAGATCCACGCCGCGACAGGCGATCCCGCCGAGGCCATCGTCCGCGTGGCGGCGCAGATCGGCACCGACCTGATCGTCGTGGGCAACAAGGGCATGCGGGGCGCGAGAAGGGTCCTCGGGAGCGTCCCGAACAGCATCGCGCACAAGGCGCCTTGTTCGGTGCTGATCGTCGACACCACGAGCGCCTCCTAGCGCGTCCGGATCGACGGGCGCGGACCCTGCACTCATCAGTCCGTCAGTCCGCAGTGGTCCCTGGGCGGAGGGCCTGGCCGTACTCACCCACGTCGTGCGGCGATGGCACGTTCGATGCGATCCCCGTAATCCGGGTCGGCGCGGCGGAAACAGGAGACGGATCGCTCGACGATGGCGCTGTGTTCCACCTGGGCAAGGCCGTCCGCGATGTTGTCGACGAGGCGCTGCTTGGCGTCGCCGTCGATCAGCCTGTAGAGCGCGCCCGCTTGCGCGAAGTCATCCGTCTCGCGCTTGTCCCATTCGTAGGTGCCTGAGACGCCGGTGGTGTCAAGCCCGCCGTAGTGGGGCTCGTTCGTCTGGACCGGGCCGCCGAAGCTGTTCGGCTCGTAGTTCTTCGATCTGCCTGCGTTGGAGTCGAAGCGCATGGCACCGTCGCGGCCGTAGTTGTCGGCTGTGGTGGCGTGGGGTGCGTTGACCGGGATGCGCGTGTGGTTGATGCCGAGCCGGTAGCGGTGCGCATCGCCGTAGGCGAACAGGCGCCCCTGGAGCATCTTGTCCGGTGAAGGGTCGATGCCAGGAACGAAATTGCCCGGGTCGAAGGCCGACTGCTCGACGTCCGCGAAGTAGTTGTCCGGGTTCTTGTCCAGCACGAGCTTGCCGACCTCGATCAGCGGGTAGTCGCCATAGGGCCAGACCTTTGTGAGGTCGAACGGGTTGATGCGGTAGCCGGCGGCCTCGGCGGCGGGCATGAGCTGAACCTTCAGGGTCCACGAGGGGCAGTCACGACGTTCGATCGCCTCGAGCAGATCGCTGTTGTGGGACTCCGGGTTTGCGCCGGCGAGCACCGCAGCTTGCTTGGTCGTGAGCGTCGCGATGCCCTGGTCGGTCTTGAAGTGGTACTTGACGTAGAACTGCTCACCTCGAGCGTTGGTCCAGGAGAAGGTGTGTGACCCGAAGCCGTCCATCTGGCGGTAGTTGGCCGGGATGCCGCGGTCGCCGAACAGCCAGGTGAACATGTGCGTCGCCTCCGGCGAATGCGAGAAGAAGTCCCAGACGTTCTCTGGCTCCTGGCGGTTCGTGAACGGATCCGGCTTTTGGGAGTGGATGAAGTCGGGGAACTTCAAGGGGTCCCGGATGAAAAAGATCGGGGTATTGTTCCCGACGAGGTCGTAGTTGCCGTCAACTGTGTAGAACTTGACGGCGAAGCCGCGCGGGTCACGCACGGCCTCCGGCGCACCCCGGCCCCCCGCCACGGTCGAGAACCGTAGGAAAACCTCGGTACGTGTTCCGACGCCGTTGAAAACCTTGGCCCTGGTGTAGGCCGACATGTCCTTTGCGACCTCGAAGTAGCCGTAGGCGCCCGAGCCCCTGGCGTGCACGACGCGCTCGGGGATGCGCTCGCGGTTGAAGCGGGCGAGCTTCTCGACAAGATGCTGGTCCTGCAGCAGCACCGGCCCGCCGGGACCTGCTGTCTGTGAGTGCTGGTTGTCGGCGACAGGCGCGCCGGACTCCGTCGTGAGAATGCGGCGATCAGGCATGATCTGGCTCCTTGTTCGATGTTGCTCGTTTTGCCCGACTCACCCGGTGACAGTCGGGACAGATTCCCACGAACGTGACTTCTGCCTCGCAGATGAGGTGTCCGCCTGCTGGCGAGTCCAATTCGAGAAAGGGTGCTCCACCGTGCTCACAGTCGAGGTCTGAAACTGTCCCACACACGCGGCAGACCTCGTGATGGTGGTTGTCCGCCGCTCTCGCCTCGAACAGTGCCGCACTTCCGGCTGGCTCGACGCGCCGGGCGAAGCGTGCTGCGCACGGCGCCGAAGGCGCGCCGGGGGCCGTTTGGAACGGCGCTGTTCGAAGGGGCGCCTTCGACGCTTGGATGACCTGATCGACGGGCAAGTGGAGCCGTCTCTCGCGCGGCACTCCCGGCACCGCCAGCTTGTGGTTGGTCCCCCGGAGACCCTCTGATGTGGGCGGCACTCAGATGAAGCTATTCCCAAGGGTGGAGTCGTTCCAGTCCCGGTCGCGCGGCCCACAGATCGGCAAAGTGTCGCCAAACGCGGGGCGGGACCATGGAGACCAGGTCGGGCATCCCGCGGCCGTATGGCCACCGGCCGAAGCGGGTTCGAACGGCCGGCCCGACCCGCCGACTGTCGCCACGTGGGTGCGGGAGGCTAGGCTCACGTTGTACCCACGAGAGGTCCTTTTTGTGGACGTTTCGCGGTCTTGTTCCGATCAGCCCTGCCGGGATGTGGAGGTTCGCGGTCCGGGGCTTTGCCCGAGGGGAGCGCGTTGAGACTTCGAGTCCTGCGGCCGGCGCAGCTATGTGACCGTGTCGGCCGGCGGAGCACCAGGTTCGTTAGCCGTCCCGTCGTGCGGCGCATCACGGGCTACAGCGCCGGTTCGGTCGTCGCCATCGTGATCAGCGAAGCGGCCTTCGCCTCCGCCTTGGGATGGGCGCACGCCGGCACGACTCTGGCATCCGCCGCCGGGTTCCTCGGCGGTGCCGTGCCGAACTACGTCCTCAACCGGCGCTGGGCATGGCGTGACCGTCGCGGCCGGGACCGCGGCACCGAGATCGCTCTCTACATGGCGGTCGCCCTGACTTCCTTCCTCGTCTCGGCCGTCGTGACGCACTGGGCCGAGGCGGGCGCGCGCCACGTGACAGCTGACCGGGGGTCGCAAGTGGCATTGACCACGGTCGCTTTCCTCGTCGTGTCCGGCGTGTTCTTCGTCCTCAAGTTCGTGATCTATGAAACGGTCGTGTTCAAGAGGGCGGCCGACGCCGAGCTCGCCGCTGCGAGTTTTCTGGAACCCGGGCTCGCCGAGTCCAGCCTCCTGGATTGAGGAACTGAGTCCTTCCGAGGGCCATATGCAGGGCTTTGTCCGTGACCGCTGAAGTGGCGAGCACATGTGCATGGACCACGAGCGACCGACCCGCTATCGGTCCGGGGCCAGCCCGGCGCCGTGGGCCCGCGCCCAGGACGTGACGCAGATGGATCTCGAGGAGCTCTTTGCTGGCGAGTGCTGACGACTCCGCCCTTGCCGACTTGGAAATCCGAACACGCTCTGACGAGGACAGCCTCTGACGGCGACAGTCCGCCTAGGCCATGTCCCGGTTCGCCGGCGACAGCGCGGCGCGGACCTCGCCTGAACAACGAGCAGCGCGACCACGAGCAGCCCCGGGCGCCAGGGCGGGAGCGAGACAGAGGACGCGGGGTCGCGGAGTGGACTTCGACCTGCCGTCGTGCCCCCTATCGCGGCCGTGTGGCGGACCGGTCAGCGAGGGACCCGTCGCGCGGCACGCCACTGTGCCCGCCGGGATCGCGAACGAGCTTCGTGATCGATGATCACCGCGCCCGGTACCGTGACCGACCGCCTTCCGACGGCTGACGAGACGACGGCCACGCCCGGACGCGGTTGGTCCGAGGAGAGGCTCGGCCCTCTATCATCGGGCCCAGCTGCAACACCGGAGGGGGCGACACGTGGACGAGGCCGAGCTTTCCCTGCGACGGAGCCAGATGGGCCGCAGTGCTCGCGCGTTCCTGGTCGCCGGCACCCGTTGTGTGGAGAGCCAGGGGCCCGGCTACTGGGTGGCTCTCAGCGGCGCGCCGAGCCCCGACGCGAACATGGCGCTCGTCGACACAGACGACGCGACGGTTCTCGCTGCCGTTGTGGGACAGGTCCGGGACTCCGGCCTACCCACGTTGATCATGCTGGCCGGAAGCGGCCGCGGCGGGGAGCTCGGGGGCGCATGGCAGAACGTCGGGGACATGCCCTTCATGGCCCTTGCACTCGACGGGGCGCGCCTGCGCCCCGACCAGAGGGTCCGGCAGGCGGCCGTCGACGACTTCGACATCGTCAGCGAGCTCGTCGCCAGCTCTTTCAACCTCACCCAGGACGTTGCCGATTACGTCGCCCGGATCCTCGAGGTGGGGGACACCGCCGGGAAGATCTGGCTGCTCGTCGACGGCGCGCAAGCGGTCTCAACGGTGTTGACTTCGGTTGTCGACGACGCCGTGTGCGTGTGGTGCATGGGGACCCCGGCGCGCTTTGCCCGGCGAGGCTACGGACGCGGGTTGCTCAACCACGTGCTGCTCAAGGCGCAGCACGAGGGGGCGAAGATCGGGCTTCTCGGTGCCACTCCGGCAGGTAAGCCCCTCTACGAGGCGACCGGCTGGGCGACGCTCGAGCAGTGGCAGCTGTTCTTGAACACCACGGGGCCGGTGCAGGGTCACTGAGGCGTGAGGGCCCAGGCTCCGCCCGCACCACCGGCTGAGGCGCGGCCTATACCGCGGGCGTGAACTCGGCCGAGACCCTCACCTCGGAGTCGGCGACGAGCCACAGTCGGCCCGGCTTGGTCGCGAGCGTGAGTGCGTGCCCGTCCTCCACAGGCGCGTGGTGGGTGAGAGCCGCCGAGGCTACGGGGCCGCGCACGACCTCGGTCACCGCCGCCCAGACCGCGGCGTTGTTGACGTGACCCACGACGTCGAGGTCCGCCCGGCGGACCGGCCAAGGCTGGGTCGTCGCGTCGGTCGGCACCGGCGCGGGCGGGACCCGTCCCGACACCCGGCGCCCGGCGACGGCCCCGCCGTACACGTCGTGGAACTCCTTGCTGAGCCGCGAGGGACGCCCGGACGCGTCGAGAGACACCCATAGCGCCACCGCCTCCACCATCGGGCGGCCGTCAACCTCGAGGTCCGTGCGGCGCTCGGCCCAAGCCGCACCCGCGCCGCCGCACCAAGTCGTGAGGCAGACGGTCTCGCCCAGTGCCGGCCACCGGCCCCCATCGGCGACGCGCAACGCCGTGCGCCGGACCACCCAGGTGTCGCGGGGATCAAGGCCGGATTGGGCCCAGTCGTCGGAGGCGACATCCTGCAGGTACCGGGCCGCCCCGTCGAGGCGCAGGACGCCGTCAGGTCCGGCATCGCTGAGACGCACTCGTTGAGTGTTGCTGTAGAGGCGACCTGCTGCCGGCCGGTGGACGAACTCGATCACGGGCCCCGTTCTACTCCAGCGGGCGGGGCGCTCCGCAGGTCCGTTCGCCCGTCCCACCGCCGAGGGCGCGCCTCGAACAAGCGCCGTCGCGCATGTGCCGCCGGCGGCCCGGGTCGGGGCTGTGACGATGCCTCAGGGAGCCGGATCGGACCGCCTCTCGAGCGAGCGTGACCCGGCGTGTTGTGCCGAACGGGCACCGGCTCATGACGGCGGTCACCCCGCTACCGGTTCGTAGCGGTACTTGCTCGCGGAAGTCCTCGGGCTCCTCCCGCCCACAGCCGAGACCGTGACGTAGACCGTGCCCGACCCCGCCGGAGCCGTGGCAGTGATCTCGGAGGGTGAGAGCACGCGGACACGTGTCGCCGGGGTGTCGCCGAACATCACCGAGACCTTGCCGATGAAGTTTCTCCCCCGGACCGTCACGGTGACGTCCCCGGCGTCGGACCCGACGGCAGGTGCCAGCGTGGTGACCCTCGGCGCGGCGACAAAAGTGAAACGGTCACGGGCGATGAGCGGGCTGAGCGTCAGGTCCGCCGCCGACATCACGAGGTTGTCCGTCCCCGGCCTGGTCGCCGGGAGGACGGCTGTGCAGCGAGTGTCGGTGACGCACGAGACGGTTATCCATTTGGCGCCCACCTTCAGCTGGTCAGCTCCCGGCTTGGGGATGAAGCCCGAGCCACCGATGGTCACCCGCGTCGGGCGGCCGCTCGGCCCCATCTTCGGCGAGACGCCGGTGATGATGTCGGTGGTCAGTTTCCTGCCCGTGATGAAGCAGACAAGGGCCGCGAGCCCCGGGTAGTAGTCGCCCGGATAGGCGAGCAGCGGGGTCCCCAACCCGGTTGCCATGTCGTATCCCTTGGTCGCGGGGTAGAGAGAGCCTGTGTAGCCCGAAGGCGCGTATACGTTGCTCCCCCGAGTGACGTCGAAAAAGGCGCTCAGGTAGTAGTCGCTGTCGGCGATCGTGTACAGGGTCGTGGACAGCGTCCCCGTGGCGTCGTTCGAGCCGTACTCACCGCAGTATGGCGACGAGTCGATCAGAGCCGCCGCTGCCGCCCACAGCGGTGCTGAGGCGCTCGTGCCCCCCTCGCCCCCTTGCCAGGCACCGTCCCAGTAAGTGACGTACCCGGTCACCGGATCGGCGTCCGCCGAGACGTCGGGAACCTCGCGCATGTACGGCCTCTTGGTACCGCAGGCGGTCGGGGCGGCCAGCGAGTCGGAGCTGATCAGCCCCGCTATGCCTTGCTGGTACTCATACGCTGGCATGCACCACTCGCTCGACACGCCGCCACCGCCGGCGCCGTTCACGCTCCCCGAGTCGTTCCAGGCGGTCTCGGTCTCGGAGTCCGCGGATATGGACGTTCCTCCTACCCCAATGACGTAAGGCTGACTGGCAGGATCGTCCACGGCGAGCTGAGAGCTATGGGTGGAGGACTGATCGCTGTAGCAGTCGGTCGAGCCCGTGTCACCTGCCGCCGCGAAAACCACCTGACCCTGGGTGGCGGCCTGGGAGAAGAGGTTGTGCTCGGCCTTGAGCAGTGGAGGGTCGGCGTCGGGCTCGCAACTTCCCCAGCCGGTCGAGACGATCCGGTCGCTGTCGGCGTTGATGATCGCGGAGTAAAGGTCCAGGATCTGGCTCGTGTCAGCGTTCTGCGGTCCCTGGTAGACGTCGATTGTCGCCTTCGGGGCGATGCCGATGACATTCTCGATGTCGAGGGCCGCCTCACCGGTGCCGCTCTGCCCGTAGGTGCGATCAGGGCTGGTGCCCCCATCGACCGGTACGTAGTTCACGGTGGCGTGGGTTCCGTAGCACGACTGGTAGGCGGCGATGTCTGCCGGCGAGTCGTCCTCGAGCTCCACTAGTGCGACGCTGACACCCTGGCCGAAGTCTCCCTCCGAGTAGAGCGGGGCCATGTCGTAGTAGTTCGCCAACTGGTTTGCCGTGAAGCTCCCGTAGTTCTGGGCAACGGCGGTCGCGGCCGCACACGGTGTCGGACCCCTGCTCGACGCACGGACAGCGGGCCTCGCCGAGGCGTCGTCGCCGCTCGGCCTGGACGAGTGGAGGGCGAAGCTCATGGGCCGAACGACGTCGCTGAGGCCGACGACCCCCTCGACGTCTGCGGCCACCGAGGCCGAGATGCTCGGCGGCGACAGGGTAGTGAACGCCCTGCGCCCACCGGGGAGCCGGTAGCGCACGAGGTTGACGTGAAAGGCCCGGTCGATCGCCGCCGCGCTTGCCGTCACCGGGATCGAGAGGCGGTCCCGGCTCGCCGGCCCGGGATGAAGACCGTCGGAGCGCAACACGGCCTCGACCGCAGCGACTTGCGACAAAGGAGGGCCGAACAGCTGGCCGAACTGCCCCGGGCGGAGGAAGCGCTGGAAGTTCGGAGAGTGGCGTTCGGACAGCGAGGCGATGAAGGCCGTCACGGCCGACGGATCCGGCAGCTTCAGCGTGACATCGACATGAATATCAGTCGCGGGAGCGAGCGCCCCCAAAGCCGAGGAGTGCTCCGGAACGAGCGGGCTCGTACTGGAGGCGAGCACGGCTAGCGCCGAGGTGGCGGTCGCCCCCGCTCCCGAGGGGGCAGCCCAGATGCCCGATGCAGCTGCCGCAAGTACGACCACCAGCAAGGCGATGGGCCGGTGTCTCGTCATGGTCCCCCCGGTTTGGTCAAGGTCTCCAGCAACCATAGACCCCAGCCCGAGCGGCTCAGGGCGCGGCACGGTGCTACGTGGTCGGGATCCGCACAGCCCAAGCGCGGCAACGGATCAGCCCGGAGCCCGGACTGAGGCCGTGACCTCCGCCAAGGATCTGTCGGCAGCGATCACCGTCCGTAGTACCGCCTCGGCGACGGCGAGCTGGACCGGGTCCACCCGTGCGGACAGCTCGCGGTTCAGGGTCGCGAGCACCTCGACGACGCTTTTCGCGTAGACCCGGCCCGCGGGCGTGAGCACGATGTTGATCCTCCGGGAGTCGCGCGCGTCACGTTCGGCGCGGGCGTAGCCTCGCCGGGCGAGCCCGCTGGCGAGCTTGCTGGCGGCTTGGCGCGTTATGCCGAGCACCGATCCGAGTTGGCCTATCGGCAGCGGCCCCCGCAGGAGGAGCCGCAGCGTGGCCGCATCACTGCGGTGGTAGTCGTCGTAGCCGATCTCGTGGAGCCGCCCCGCCATTTGACTGACCCAGCTCTGGCGGGCGAGAGCGAGCAGGTCACCGAAGAGGTACGGGGAGGTTGACTTCCCGGTCACGCCATCGCATACTACGCCGAAGCGCAACTAGGTTGCCTATTAGGGAGGGAATGAGGTGAGTCGGAGGGACGGCGGGAGGCATTCGACGCCGGCGCGACGCCATCGGCACCCACGCCAGCGATGACGTCGGTCGCCGGCGTGGTGGCTCTGGTGGCCCTGGCGACGGTCCTGGTGGCCCTCGGCTATCTCCATCTCGCGCCAACCGGCCTGTCGCCGGTACGAAATGCCGTCAGCCAATACGGGATCACAAGGTTCCGGGCCGGCTACCGGGTGGCGACCATCGCTTTCGCCGTCGCCGGCATCGCCCTCGCCGTCGGTATCGACCGGGTTGCGAGCAAGGACGGCAGGGAGGAGGTAGTGGTGTTGCTTCTCCTCTTCGCGCTCGCGCGGGGGGCGATCAGCTGGTTCCCGATGGACGCGCCCGGCGCCGCCCGCACCTCGACCGGACAGGTGCACGGGCTGCTCGCATTGGTGGCGTTCGCCAGCGCGGCCACCGCCGCCTTGCGCCTTGGGACGGTGCTGTCGCACGGTGCGAGGTGGCGGCCCTTGGCACCGGTGTCGTCAGCACTCGGTTGGGCTATGGTCGCCTGCCTCCTGGGCATCCTGTTTGCTCGCTCGTTTCCGTCCCTGAGGGCGCGATTCGGGGCGATCGAGAGGGGTTTTTACGTCTCGGCCATAGCCTGGTTCGCTGTCTTCGCAAGTGCCTGTGCCGCGAACACCCACTGAACGCTGGGCCTTGACATGAACGAGGCGCATCTGAAGCTGTGCGCCAGCCCGGACTGGGCGGCCTTCGTTGAGAGCGAGCTGCTCCCCTGGGCGTTGGCCCGGGCCGATCTCGGCGACGACGTCCTCGAGATCGGCCCGGGTCCGGGGCTCACCACGGACGTGTTACGCGCCACAGTGCCCCGTCTCGTCGCGGTGGAGAAGGATGGCACGTTGGCAGGCCGGCTCGCGCGGCGCCTGAGAGGCACGAACGTGGAGGTCGTCCGTGCGGACGGCAGCCAGCTGCCCTTCGCCCCGGGCCGTTTCAGCGCCGCGACGTTGTTCACGATGCTCCATCACGTCGAGTCGGCGGCGCTCCAGGACCAGCTGCTGGCGGAGCTGCGCCGAGTGCTTCGGCCAGGTGGAATTGTCGTCGGGACCGACAGCATCGAGACGCAGGAAAGACGCGACCTGCACCTCGGCGACGCCTACGTGCCGGTCGACCCGGCCTACATGGAGGCCCGCCTCTACGCTGCCGGGCTCGTCTCTGTAGTGGTCGAGCAGAACGAGGATCGTTTCCGGTTTGTTGGCGAGGCTCCGCGGCCCAACGCCGGGTGACGGCGCCAGGACGGCGTCAGCGGACAGCACCTATCGTTGTCCTGACCCTCACCAGCCCGCCACGGGAGGCGGTCATGTCGCGGAGCTTGTCTTCTGTCGGTGTCTATTGCGCGTCGAGCCCCGGGCTTGACCCGGTGTTCGCCGAGGCGGCCAGGTCATTGGGGTCCGTGCTCGCACGCCGCCGCATCCGCCTCGTCTACGGAGGTGGACGCGTGGGGCTTATGGGCGTCCTGGCGGATGCCGTTTTGTCTGAAGGTGGGACTGTGCACGGGGTGATTACCCAAGCGCTCAAGGACAGGGAGGTTGCCCACCTCGGCCTGACGACGCTTCAGGTCGTCACGACCATGCACGAACGCAAGGCGATGATGGCGGACGAGTCGGATGCTTTCGTCATGCTGCCGGGCGGGTTCGGTACTCTCGATGAGTTCTTCGAGGCGCTCGCGTGGTCGCAGCTCGGTCTGCATGACAAGCCGTGCGGCATTCTCAATGTCGAAGGCTTTTTCGACCCGTTGCTGGAACTGTTCGCACTGGCCACGCTCCAGCGTTTCATACGTCCCGAGCACCGCGACATGGTTGTGACCGACACCGACGCCGAGTCCATCATCGACCGCCTCGCCTCGTGGAGGCCGGTGACCGTCGACAAGTTGCTCGGTCGCCGCTAGGGGCCTGTCGCCGGCATACGATCCGACGCAGACCCGGGCGGCCGCGGCCGCCGATCGTCCGCCGCGAGGGACATCCATGCGCCAATCTTCGCCTCGAGTGCCGCCTTTTTCTGGGTCGAGGTCCTACCGCCTCTCAGGTGGGATTCGGCTTCTACCTGGTCGGCCTGCATCGCGCCGTCGGCTGGAAGCTCGGGTCGCTGCACGGTTCGGACGGTGGCACAAAAGCGCGCCCACGGGCGTGCCGCAGGCGACCATCCCGTTCACCGAGTAGTGAGGCAGCTGTTCGCGCGGCACTCGCCAACGAGGTCCTGACGAGATGCCTGTGGATACACGGGCCTGCCGAGCGCGTTCGCACGACCGCAGCGCGGCCGCCAGGCTTTCGGTCAAAAGCGGGCGAGCAAGACCCTGAGCTGACCTCTGACCGATGTCACGGCACGGCCGACAACACTCAGGGGGTCACGGCGAGGAGTCGCAGGCCTTTTCCGCGCGCTCGTTCAGATGATCCCCGTCCCGTCGGTGTCGAACCTCAGCTCGACGGGGGATTGAATTGGGGCCGGAGGCTTGCACAGGCGGCGAGCGCCTTTGCAACCGAAGGGCTCTTCGTGTCGAGGGTCCCCGGAGTCGTGCCGCCGGAAGACGATCTGCCGGGGAGGGTCACTCCGTGGGCCTTCAGACAGTTCTGGTAGGCGGTGAAGGCCGAGCTCGAGAAGCCGCCGCCCGTTCTCGAGCCGAAACCTCCCTGAGGACGCAGGCTCGCGCAGGCTGCGAAGGCCTGTCGGAAGGCCGAAGACCCGGACCCCCCGCCTGACCCGGACCCCCCACCCGACCCGAACCCGCCGCCCGCGGGAAAGCTCCCGCTGGGCCGGCTTCCAGGGCCGCCCGAATGTAGGCCGTGCGCCTGCAAGCAGGCAGCGAAAGCCGAGAAGGACGGCTTGGAGGTACCGCTGCCCCCCGCCGCGCTGTTCGTGGGAGGCGGTGCGCTCGAAGACGCGCTTGCACACGCGCTGAGAACGACCGAACCTGCGAACACGCCCGAAAGGGCTAAAAGTCCGGAGAGCAGCGCCGTGAACTGCCTTCGCGGTCGGCGCACTGTCAGGGATGAACTGTCCGGCCGGACAACTTCTGGCACTGGGGGGCTCCTCTTGGGCACCGAGGTCATCCGGCTCGATGTCCGGACTCACGCGGTCCGAAATTGATACTAGGCGCGCACAATCGGGAACCACCCGCCAGGACATCGCCTGAGCCCTGAGAGAAAGGCACGAACAGAACGGCAAGCCCAAAGAGGGCACCGCTCCGACACGGCTGTGCGATCCCACGCCAGTCCGGCAGCGCCCGTCAAAGGACGATTCGATGACACCCAACCCCGGCATCGGCCGGCGGGGAGTCTGCGGGGATGATGAACAGCACCGGACGCCGCGCGACAGGCGCACGACGCCCGGTGCGGAGAGCTCAGAAGGCCACGATCCCTTCGCCTCCGACGGCTCCGGCCACGACGACCGAGCCGATCTCGTTCAGCGAGCCGCCCGGCGCAACCTGGTACTCGTCGACAATCCCGTTCGCCCCGGTCTGCACGTAGAGGAAAGTTCCGCCAGGGGTTCCGGAGGCGTCCACCGTCCCGTTGTTGGTGGCGGTCGAGCCCACCAGCGAGAGCAGTCCCACGCCGTTGTCCTGGAACTCGCTCACGCTCGCACTTCCGGCGTTGGAGGCGTAGAAGTTGCCGTTCACCGACGCGACCCAGCAGGTCGCAGCCTGGCCGGAGCCGAGAGTGTCGATCCCGGTCGCGACACCGCTCGGGCTGAGCGAGAAGGTCGCGAGAGCGTCGGTCCCCGCCTCGGCCACGACGAGGTCACCTGCCGCGTCGAATGTCACGGCGAAGGGGACGGTGCCCGGCTCCGCGTTGACCACCGGTGCAGGTGACAGCTGCCCACCGAAGCCGACGCGGAACACGTCGATGTCGTTCCCGTTCGCCTTTGTCGTGACCACTAGCTGTGTGCCGTCCGGGGTGAAGGCCACCTGGCCGGGCGTGTGCGTGAACTGCGGCGTCTCAGTCGGGTCGAGGCCGAGGGCACGGTTCGAGCCGAGGATCGGGAGCACGAGACCGAACACGATCCGGTAACCTTGCACGGAGCCGCCGTTCAAGGCGTTGAGGACGTACACGAGATCGCCATGGATCGCCACGCTCACGGGGAACGTGCCCCCAGAGGCCAGCACCTCCTGCAAGAAGAGCTGGTCGCCGCGGACGCGGAAGACCGAGACCGTATTGCTCCCGGCGTTGACGGCGAAGAGCAGCCCGTAGTCGCTCGAGTAGGCGAGCGACCCCTGCGAAGCCAGGTAATCGACTACCGAGCCGGCGAGCTGGCCGCCGAGACCACCGGTGTTGTATGTCGAGGCCAATGTGAGTGC
Organism: Acidimicrobiales bacterium; assembly: GCA_052148655.1. Classification (GTDB taxonomy): domain Bacteria; phylum Actinomycetota; class Acidimicrobiia; order Acidimicrobiales; family Bog-793; genus Fen-455. The sequence goes on along the minus strand of JBKQHU010000065.1, from coordinate 14,084 downwards.
CCCATCGGGTGACCGGTCGTAGGCGACGACCTGGTTGCCGGTGAGGTTGTCGGTCTGTACGAACACGACGTTTCTTGCCCCGACGGGGCCGAACTGGAAGCCGGGGTGGGAGGGTTGGGCCCCGGCCACACCGGCGCCGACACCGGCAAGCCCGAGCACGAGCGCCACACCGGAGGTCAGTTGAAGTGCCTTTTTCACTGGATTTGTCACTAGATTGTCCTTTGGTTGGGGGACTGGGTTTCGCAACGACACAGTCCTCCCAACCACCGCCCCTGTTACATCGGCCGCGAAGACCAGGTGATCCGGGGTCAGGCGCGTCAGGTGGGCTGACACCGGCGGAGTGCGCGGACCGCCATTTCGCGGCGCTTTGGAACGTGATGGAATACGCTCGATCATGCTTTCCGAGCTTGCGAGGGCGCCGGGCGTGTCAGGCTCAAATTCGTGACTGGAACACCACCAGCCGGTCAGGGGCACACGGCCCGGGACCTCGAGGAGACGTCGGGAGGGTTGCGCCAGATCCTCGAGGTCGCCCGTTCCCTCGGCAGGATCTCAGAGGAAGGCGAGCTGCTCGATCTGATCAACACCACGGCCTGTGACAAGCTCGGCTGCAACGTCTGCGCCGTCGCCGTCAGGGGCGACGACGGCGCCTTCCGCTACACGGCGTCATCGGGACTGGCGGCCGAAGAGGAGCATGCCCTTCGGGCCGCGGTGCTTCAGCCGGCGGCCTTCGCAGCCCTACGGGAGGCGGCCGTACCGATCGGTGCGGTCTGCTGGGTCCCACCGGGTCACCCGGTGCGGGACCGGCCCGACGTGGTGGCCGGCATGCCCCTCGGTGGTTCCCCGACTGCGCCGGGGCGCCGATCGTGTTCGCTCGTGTTCGCGCCGCTCATCGGGGCGGACGGTGAGGCGCTCGGGTTGTTGAACCCGGCCGACCCTCTAGACGAGCCTTTTCCGAGTTCACGAGAGACTCTTTTGCTCGAGACGCTCGCGGAGCTTGTCGTCGTGGGACTCGAGATCGTCCGTGCTCGAGCCGTCGAGCGTGCCGCGGTCGCTGTGGCGGAGGCGCAGCGGCGCCAACTCGAGGATCTTCTCGCTGCGAGCGCCCAGGTCCGTGGTTACTACTCCTTGGACGAGGTGCTCCGTGAGATCGCGCTGGCGATGACGACTGCGGGGGGCTTCAATCGCGCTGCGGTCTACCTGCGTATGCCGGACGACGGCTTAGTCGTCGGCGCCACCGTCGGGCTGAGCGAGGACGAGAGCAGGCAGCTGCGGGAGATCCCTGTGACACTGCGGGAGTTCGCCGGGGCCATGCGGCCGGAGATGCTGTTGAGCCGGTCGTACTTCCTCGACCACCGCAGGTTCGACATACCGCCGGAGCTCAGCGAGAAGCTGAACACTCCGGTCACCGACCGGGAGTGGACCGACGGCCAATGGCACCCGGACGACATGCTCACGGTGAGGATCGACGACGTCGACGGCGACCTGCTCGGGCTCATCTCGGTCGACGAACCGGTCAACGGGCTCGTCCCCGACCGGGCCCATGTGCAGGCGATCGAGTTCTTCGCCGACCAGTGCGCCGCGGCGGTCACCAACGCCCGCAGGTACGAGGAAGTGAGGGCTGAGGCGCTTACCGACTCGCTGACGGGGCTCGCGAACAGACGCGCGCTGGACGCCGCCGTGGTCCGCGCCATAGCGCGAGCGCGACGCGACGCCGCGCTGTGCACGGTTCTGTTCATAGACATCGACCATTTCAAGGACATCAACGACGCCCTCGGGCACGCCCCCGGCGACGCCGTGCTGCAGGCAGTCGGTGCTGGACTTCGGGACCGTCTCCGGCGCGGCGACCTGTTGGCGCGCTACGGCGGTGAGGAGTTCGTCGCCCTGCTCCCCGACACGGATCTCGCGGCCGCGGTACAGGTTGCCGAGGTCCTGCGCAGCCGTATCGCCTCGCTCGACTTCGGCTCTCTCACGGGCGGACTTCCGGTGCGTGTCTCCATCGGCGTCGCACAGCTCTCCGAGGAGCTGATGGGGACGGGGTCGTTGGTGGCCGCAGCCGACGCGGCGATGTACGAGGCCAAGCGACAGGGACGAAACCGGGTCGTCTGCGCTCCTTGAGCCCGGCACCGGGGCCGCTGTGCTACGACAGGGTCATGAGCCGAGCCGTGGACTGTACGAGACTGCGCCGCCTCCTGGCGAGCGCGCTCGTGGGCGCGGCGAGCGGCATGCGCTCCACGGCGGGACTCGCCGCGGTGATCGTCGGGGGAGACGCCGAGAAGCTGCCGGCGCTGCTGCGGCACCGTCTCGCCCCACCCGCGGCTTGCGTCGCGCTCGCCGTCGAGCTTGTGCTGGACAAGCTGCCCTCTACAGGCTCGAGGCTCGAACCGGCGGGGATGGCCGGGCGGGTCTTGTTCGCGGGTGTCGCGGGAGCCGTGGTGGGCCGTGAGCGGTCCGCCGTCGCGGGGGCGGCGGTGGCCATCGCAGCCGCGGCGCTGAGCGCGAAGGTGGCGCACGACGTTCGCGCCCGCCTGGCCGAGAACGTGCCGGACCGTGCCGTCGCCGTCGTGGAGGACCTGGCCGCCCTGGGGACCGCTTTTGTCGGCTGTCGCGCCTGAAGGCGGGCCGGCCGCCCGGCCTTGACTATTACGTGAGATGATATATCGTAATGTGACATGACCACCCGGCGGCTTTTCCCGAAACCGGACCCTTCCCTCCTCGTTCTGTCATCTCTCGCAGGCGGCCCGAAGCACGGCTATGCCCTCATGAAGGACGTCGAGGACTTCGCCCGGGTGACTCTCGGTCCCGGGACCGTGTTCGGCTGTCTCGCCCGTCTCGAGGAGCGCGGGCTCGTCGAGGCGCTCGAGCCCGAGGACCGGCGCCATCCCTACCGCTTGACCGCCGAGGGCGCCACCGCGCTCGCGCAGCAGCTCTCCGAGCTCGAGCGGGTGACCTCGACCGGTGCGACACGGCTCCGCTCGGCCGGGGGCCGCTTGTCGGGCGGCCCGGCGGGAGCCCAGACATGACACGGCCAGGGAGGGACGCAAAGGGTGCCGCCCGCCTGCCGTTGGCAGCCAGGTGCGCGCTCGGTGCCTACCCGCTCTGGTGGCGCGAGCGCTATGGGAAGGACCAGGAAAGCTTCCTCAATGAGCTTGCGGGTGAACAACGCCCGCTCGGCCGGGCCGTGGTGGACCTCGCCCTCGGCTCGGTGCGGGTCAGGTTGCGCCCTGCGGGGATGTCGCAGACGGTCGGGGCGTGGCGGGACCGCGGTCGGGCCTCGATCGCCTGGGCAACAGTGCCGGCCCTGCTCGCCCTGCTTCTCGTCTCGGCGATAGAGCAGCACTCCTTCGGGAGCTCCACCGATGCCGGGACGGATGCGCTCTTGAGCACGGGTGGGCGCGTCGCCTCCGACGCCATGACGGGCATCGCGTGGGCGAGCGTCGCCATGGTCCTGCTCCTGGTCATCGGGTGGGCACTGGTCGCGCGCCTGGCCGGCACAGTGGCCAAAGGGTGGGCGGGCAGGCGGTGGCTGTTGCTCGTCACAGCCCCTCTGGTCTGCGGTGCCGTGGAGATCGTGCTGCAGCTCCTGCAGACTTCACAGGCTCGTGTCGTCGTGTTCGCCGGGGGCCGAACCCTCGTCGGCTACAGGCATCCGCTGGCGGCTCAGTTGTTATCGGTCGCGTGGGACGCGGTGGCGGTGGTGGGCCTGCTGAGTGTCTTCTGCGTGGTGCTGGCGGCGCGCACTGCCGAGGTCCGGGTGAGGGACCTGCGTGGCGGGGTGTGGCTCTCGCAGGCGACTGCGGTGGTGTTGTTACTGGCCGCGCTTGGGTCGATCGCCTGGGGCCTCGGCGTCACGCACCAACCGCCGATGCCGCGGGCCGACCTGATCGGTTCCGGCCCGGGGCTGCGCGCCTGGACCGGCGTCCAAACCTCGATCGCGGCCGAGTGGCCGCTCGTGTCGGCCGGCCTCGCTGTCATCTCCGTCGTCACAGCCAGGGCGGCACTCGTCGCACGCCGGAGCTACGTGACCGCACGCGGGCTTCTCGCGACAGGTTCGTGAGGAGACGGTCGGGGCGCCCCCGGGCCTACGATGGCGGCTATGACGGTTCCGGTCGGGCTCGAGCAGTTGCGCGCCGAAGCGGCCAAGTACGGTGACGCTCCCTATCTGCTGACCGTGTCCGACGACGGCCGTCCCCACGCCGTCTCGGTCCGCGTCGGTTGGCAGGAGGGCAGTCTCGCCTTGTCCGGCGGGGCACGTTCGTGCTCGAACGCATCGACGCGTCCCGATGTCACCTTGCTCTGGCCGGCGGTCGAGGCTGGGGGCTTCAGCCTCATCGTCGACGGTTCGGCGAGCGTCTCCGGTGGCCGGATCGTCATACGGCCCGAATCGGCTGTGCTCCACCGGTCCTTCGCCGCCAGCCCCGATCGTGAGGCGGGCTCGGAGTGCAGGCCGGTGCTCAGCGCGGGGGCGGACACTTAGAGACGCGAACGGGCCGGCCGAGACGGTTCCCGGTTCACTCGTGAGCGCGCCGACACCGGGCCGTCCCGGCTCTCTGGTGGCCCTGTTGGCGGGCGCTGGGTTCGTGGCCGCCGAGGAGGAGGCCGACGAGCTCATGGCCCGGGCGGCAGGTGACCCCGGGCTGCTCGAGTCTCTTCTCAGGCGGCGTCTGGAAGGTGAGCCATTGGCCTGGATCACCGGGAGCACCCGTTTCTGCGGCCTTCAGATCCACATCGACACCGGTGTCTACGTCCCGCGCTGGCAGAGCGAGCCGCTCGCGCGTCGCGCCGTCGCGCGCCTGGCGGACACCGGCGTGGCGATCGACCTGTGCACCGGGTCCGGTGCGGTGGCGAGGACCTTGGCTGCCAACCGCCCCGGTGCCCGCGTCGTCGCCTCCGACATCGACGGGCGTGCCGTCGCCTGCGCAGCCCGAAACGGCGTGGAGGTGTACCAGGGTGACCTGCTCGACCCGCTTCCCCGCTTGCTCGAGGGTCGCGCCGATGTCGTCGTCGGTGTGGTCCCCTACGTGCCGACGCCCGCTCTGGCGCTGCTGGCACGCGACACCCTCAGGTTCGAGTCGCCTCTTTCCTACGACGGCGGCCCGGACGGCACCGATGTGCTGCGGCGCGTCCTTCACGAGTGCCCGCGTTTCTTGAGGCGCGGGGGCGTCCTGCTCCTCGAGCTCGGCGGCGAGCAGGCGGACGCGCTCAGCGCCGAGCTCGCCGGGCTCGGCTACAACGGCGCCGGCGTCCTTTACGACCAGGACGGTGATGCCCGGGGCATCGAGGTGACGTTCGGTTGAGCGGGCACCGAGGCCCGGCGAGCGGGCCCGTTCCGCGATCAGGGCGCTGAGGCGAGCACGTGGGCGACGCCGGCGGTGAGACGGCGCGCCGTGACGAGGTCCAGCATCTCGTTCGGCCCGTGGGCGTTGCTCTCCGGCCCGAGCACGCCCGTGACGAGGAAGTGGGCGGCGGGGAACCGCGACGCGAGCGCGGCCATGAAAGGGATCGTCCCGCCCTCGCTCATGGCTCCCGCCTCACGCCCGAACAGGGCCCGCGAAGCCTCGTCTACGGCGCGCACGAGCCATTCCGGCTGCGCAGGCGCGTCGAAACCCGGCGAAGCGCTCACCACCACCGCCTCCACCGTCGCTCCCTGCGGCGGGTCCGCCGACAGGGCACGGGCCACAGCCTCGCCGGCCAGGTCCGGGTCGACCGAGGGCGGCAGGCGAAGGGCGATCTTCAAGGTCGTGAAAGGCCGCAGCACGTTGCCGCCGTCGTTCACCGAAGGCAGGCCGTCGATCCCGGTCACAGCCAGCGAAGGCATCAACGTGCGTCGGAGGAGCTGGTCGACCGCGGTCCGGCCCGACAACTGGAGGGATGCGACGGTCGGGAACTCGTTGAGGGCGGCCTCGCCGAGCTCGGCGACCATCGTCTCGGCCGCTGTGCGGTAGCGGGCGGGCGGCTCTGCGAGGCACTCCGGCACGAGGATGTCGCCGGTCTTCTCGTCTTCGATACGCGAGAGCAGTTGGCGCAGCAGGCGGAACGAGTCCGGCACGGCACCACCCGCGAGCCCGCTGTGAACCCCCTCGGAGAGCACCTCGACGCTCACGGTGGCCACGAGCAGACCGCGCAGCGAGGTGGTGTTCCAGAGCCTGTCGTAGGTGGCGCAACCCGAGTCCAGGCAGACGACAAGCCCGGGGCCCGGCGGGCCGATCCTGGCTTCGACCTCGGCGAGGTAGGGGCCCAGATGCGGGCTGCCGCTCTCCTCGCTCGCCTCGATCAGGACCACGCAGCGGCCGTGCGGCGTCCCGGTCGCCGAGAGGGCCTCGAGGGCGCCGACGGCGGCGAAGATGGAGTAGCCGTCGTCGGCGGTCCCCCTGCCGTAGAGGCGCTCGCCCTCGCGTACCGCGACGAAGGGGTCGAGCCCTTCCCTCCAGCTCCCGAGCGGTGGCTGCTTGTCGAGGTGGCCGTACAGCAAGGTGGTGAGCTGCGTGGTCGTGCCGGGTGAGGCCGGCACGTCCACGATGATGGCGGGGGTCAGGCCCTCGTGCTCGACGATCTCGACGGCGCAGCCCGGCACCGGCCGCGACGCCGCCCATTCACCGAGCAGCCGGGCCGCGCGCCCGATCTCGCCGTTCAGTGACCAGGCGGGGTCGAAGTCGGGTGAGAGACAGCGGATGGCGACGTAGGACTCCAGCGTGCCCACGACGCTGTCCTCCCAGAGATCGTCGACGTAGCTTGCGAGCCTTTCGGGCTCGCTGTGACTTCGGTCCACGGCCATGGCTCCTAGCGGCTCGGGAAAAGTTCTGGCGAAGCTCGCCAAGAGGTGGACAATAGGGCCATGAACCACCGCCCGCTTTCGGTCATCGTCCTCGCCGCCGGCGAGGGCACGAGAATGCGGTCCGCCACCGCCAAGCCGCTGCACCGGCTGTGCGGGCGCCCGATGATCCTGTACGTGCTCGACGCGCTCGGCGCCCTCAGCATCGAGCGCGTCGCGGTCGTCGTCGGCCACGGCGTGACAGAGGTAGTGAAGATCGTGCAGGCCGAGGCTCCCCAGCACCTCGCCATCGAATTCGTGGAGCAGTTCGAACCGCGCGGGACCGGCGACGCCGTCGCCGTGGCCCTGACGGGCCTGTCGGGAACCTCGGGCGCCGCCGACTTCGACGAGGGTGACGTCGTCGTGGTGCCGGGCGACATGCCCCTTCTCTCCCAGGCGACGCTCGCGTCGCTCGTCGAGGGCCATCGCGCCAGCGAAGGCGCGGCGACGCTGCTCAGCGCCGGGCTCGACCATCCGGACGGCTACTCGAGGATCATCCGTGACAAGGACGGACGCGTGGCCCGCATCGTCGACGAGCCGGACGCCACCGAGCCCGAGCGCCAGATCGGCGAGGTCGCCACGAACGTCTACTGCTTCCGGCACGGTGTTCTGGCTCCGGCGCTGCGCCGGCTGTCGCCTTACAACTCGCTCGGCGAGTACTACCTGACCGACACCGTCGCGGTCCTCCACGACGCCGGGTACACGGTCACGACGGTCATGGTGCCGGACCCGGTCGAGGCCCTTGAGGTCAACGACAGGGCTCAGCTCGCCGCGGCCGAGGCGGAGCTGCGGGCCCGTATCAACAGGCGCTGGATGCGCCGCGGTGTCACGATGTGGGACCCGGAACGGACCTACCTGGACGCTTCGGTTCGCCTCGCGGCGGACGTCACACTGCTTCCCGGGGTGATCCTCGAGGGCACGACGACGGTCGGCTCCGGTGCGGTGCTCGGGCCCTCGGTCCACCTTGTCGACTGCGAGGTCGCGCCCGGGGCCAAGCTCAGCCACACCGTCGGCTCGCACGCGGTGATCGGCGAGCAATGCTCGGTCGGTCCTTACGTCGTGCTCGAGAAGGGGACCCGCCTCGCCCGGGGCGAGCGGCGCGGGCCGTCGTTCACGCCGGGGTCGGGCGGTGCGAGCTGAGCACGGGGGCGTTGTTCGGTCCTAGGCTTCCGCCGCGCGTCATGGAGGCCCGGGCCGAGTCCGGGGGGCGCGCCAGGGAGGCGAGTCGATGGAGATGACGCCGAAGCGGCGACTGGAATTGGTCAGCGGGAAGACCCACCCCGGGCTGGCGGAGGAGATCGCCTCCTGTTTGGGCGTCACGTTGAGCGAGACCAATATCCGACGGTTCGCCGACGGCGAGATCCACTGCCGTTTCGACGCCTCGATGCGGGGTGCGGACATGTTCATCGTCCAGACCCACTCCGGGCCGGTGAACGACTCCATCATGGAGCAGCTGATCATGGTCGACGCCGCCAAGCGGGCCTCGGCGCACAGGATCACGGCCGTCTGCCCCTATTACGGGTACTCGCGCCAGGACCGCAAGGCAACCGGCCGCGAGCCGATCACGGCCAAGCTGATCGCCGACCTGCTCTCGGCTGCGGGCGTCGACAGGATGGTGAGCGTCGACCTCCATTCGGGCCAGATCCAGGGCTTTTTCGACGTGCCTGTCGACCATCTCACCGCGGCTCCCGTGCTGCTGGACTACCTGCGCGAGAACGGCCCGAGCGATCTCGTCGTCATCGCCCCCGACGCGGGTCGCGTGAAGGTCGCCGAGCGCTACAGCCAGCTGCTCGACACCGATCTCGCTCTCGTGCACAAGAGGCACCCCCGCGGGACCTACAACGAGGTCGAGGCCATGGACGTGGTCGGCACCGTGAGGGGCCGTCCCTGTGTGATCATCGACGACCTGATCGACACCGCCGGCACCGTGTGCGCGGCCGCCTACCGTCTCGTGGAGGCGGGCGCGACCGACGTCTGGGCGATGGCGACCCATGCCCTCTTGTCGGACCCGGCCCTCGACCGTCTCAATGCGGCGCCGATCAGCCGCGTCATAGTCACCAACACGCTGCCGCTGCCCGTCTATCTCCGGATCCCCAAGCTCGAGGTGCTCTCGGTCGCCAAGATCGTCGCCGACGCGATCCACGCCGTGTTCGAGGACACCTCCGTGTCGGAGATATTCGGAGGTCAGAACCTGCTCTGAGGCCCGACCGTTCCCGGGAGAGGGCCGCGCGACGCTGCGAGCGGAGCGGGGTCGCCCGATCGCCTACAATCGGGGTCCTGCAGCGTGAACGCCCCGAAGGCATGGTCGCGTCCGCCGCTGCACCCGCCCGCCTTCTCTTCTGCAGGAGCGTCACATGGCCGAGATCACACTCAACGTCGAGTCGGGTCGCCCGCTGGGCACCCGGCCGAGCGGACGACTCCGCACCGCGGGCAAGATCCCCGGCGTCGTATACGGGCACGGCATGGCCCCGATACCGGTCGCCATCGGGGCGCGCGACCTCCGGGCCGCGCTGTCCACCGAAGCCGGGCTCAACGCGCTGCTCAGCTTGAGGATCGGGGACACGACGCACCTCGCGATCGCAAAGTCCCTCCAGCGCCACCCGGTGCGCCAGACGGTGACGCACGTCGACTTCCAGGTCGTGCGACGTGACGAGATCGTCACGGCCGAAGTCCGCATCGCCCTCGTCGGCGACTCCGAGGCGGTGCACCGCGCCGAGGGCACGATCGACCAGGAAATGCTGAGCCTGCAGATCAAGGCCAAGCCTGGCGACGTCCCGGTGGTCATCGAGGTCGACGTCTCCGGGCTCGACGTCGGGGACTCCCTGCGGGTGTCGGACCTCGTGCTGCCCGAGGGTGTGACGACGGACGTCGATCCCGAGACCGCAGTTGCGATCGCGCACATATCGCGCGCCCTCGAGGCCGAGCCCACGGTCGAGGCGGAGGCGCCCGAAGGCGAGCAGCCGGCCGCTGCCACCGAAGGCTGAGAGCAGGCAAGCTGTTCCGAGGCATCCGGGCCGTCCGTGCCCGCGCCCTGAGCGGGGACCGAGAGCCGGTGCCTTCCGTCGACCTGCTTGCAGTTGGGCTCGGCAACCCGGGTCCCGAGTACGAGGGGACCAGACACAATGCCGGGGCCGAGGCAGTGCGCCTCCTCGCGCGGCGCCACGCCGGCAACCTGCGCCCAGAGCGGGGCGCGAGGGCCGAGGCGACCGTCGTGCGGATGGACGGGAAGGCCCTCGCGTTGGCGGTCCCACAGACCTATGTGAACGAGTCCGGCGTCGCGGTCAGGGCTCTCGTCCGGCGCTACCTCGGCGCCGAGGAGGCCCCGGGCACCGGGGAAGGCGGCCGTGGCCGCGGGCCGCTCGTCTTTGCCCCCGGCTCACTTGTGATCGTCCACGACGAGCTCGATCTCGAGCCGGGCGTGGTCCGGCTGAAGATCGGGGGAGGAACCGCGGGTCACAATGGGCTCCGCTCGATCCAGTCGCACCTCCGCCATCTCGATTTCGCCCGCGTCCGCATCGGGATCGGCAAACCCCCGAGCCCGGCGGCCGGCGCCGACTACGTGCTCAAGCGTGCTTCCCGGGCTGAGCGGGACCTGATCTGCGTGGCTGTCGAAGTGGCCGCCGACGCCGTCGAGTGCCTGCTGGTGGACGGGCCCGAAGTCGCGCTGAACAGGTTCAACACCCGTTCTTGAGCCGGCGCCGATGAACCTGCGACCCCTCGAGGCGCTTCCCGGTCTGCTGGCCGGCGAGCCTGTGATCGCCGAGCTCCTCGGTGCCGACGACACCGTCGTCGCCGTCCCCGATTCGGTCCGGTCCGTCGTGTTGGCCGCCGTCGCCGCCCTCGGCACCTCGCCCACGGTTCTCGTCGCCACCGCCACGGCCCGGGAGGCCGAGCAGCTCGTGCACGATCTGGTGCCCTTCCTCGGCGCTGAGGCCGTCGAGCTGCTTCCCGCATGGGAGACCCTCCCCTTCGAACGGGTGTCACCGGCGACCGAGACCATGGGCCGCCGCCTGCGCACGATGTGGCGCCTGCGCCACGGCCAGGCGGGGGATCTGGCGCCGGGTCTCGGCCCGGGCGCTGCGCGCCCGGCCGGCGTCGTCGTCGCACCGATACGCGCCCTTCTGCAAAGGCTCGGCCCGAGGGTCGAAGACGCCGAACCGGTCGTAGTCCGCCACGGCGAGGACATCGACCCTGAGGACCTCGTGGTGCGCCTCGCCCACGCCGGTTATCGCCGCGAGTACCAGGTCGAGGCGCGGGGGGAGTTCGCCGTACGGGGCGGGATAATCGATGTCTTCGGGTCGACGGCGAACCTCCCGATCCGGATCGACCTGTTCGGCGACGAGGTCGAGCGCCTGACAGAGTTCGAGGTCGCCGGCCAGCGCTCGGTCAGCGAGCTTGCGCACGTCGAGCTCTTCGGGTGCCGCGAGGTCGTGCTCACCGGGGAAGTCCGCGAGCGCGCCCGGCAGCTGTCCACGGAGGCGCCCTTCGCCCGCGACAACTTCGCGAGGATCGCGGAAGGGGAGCTCTTCGACGGCATGGAGTCCTGGCTCCCGTGGCTGAGCCCGTCCGAGCACCTCTTCACCGACCTGCTCGAGGAGAGCTCGCGCGTGGTGCTCGTCGAGCCCCGGCGGCTTCGCGACAGGGCGGCGGAACTGCTCGACGAGGAGGTGGCCCTCAGCGAGAGCCTCGCCACGACCTGGGGGCTGGCGGCCCTGGAGGTCTCCGCCGGGATGCCGAGGCTGCACGTCGGTTTCGACCGTCTCCTCGAGCGCAGCGCGGCCAGGGTGGCGTCGCTGTTGCCGGTCGCCGAGAGCTCCACCACGATCACGCTCCAAGCCACGGGATGGCCGCCACTGCTGGGCGATTCGGCGGGGCTCGCCCGGCGGCTTTCCGAGCTCGCCCGTGCAGGCAGCCGGGTCGTGATATGCGCCGACGGCCGGGGCAGTGCGGAACGGATGGCTGCGGTCCTCGACGGCGAGGGCCTCTCGTGCAACCTGCTCGTCGACGCGGCGCAGGACCACCTGGACGCCGAGATCCGCCGACCCGGCGTGCACGTCGTCGTCGCGCCCTTGGACCGCGGGGGCGTCATCGCCTCCGCCAAGCTCGCCATCGTCGCCGAGCCGGACGTGACGGGCCGGCGGCGCCCGCACCGCCAGGCGCGCCCGCGGCCGCGCGCCACCGAGGGCTTCTTCGACGACTTGGCCCCCGGCGATTACGTCGTGCACAACGTGCACGGCGTCGCCCGTTTCGCCGGCATGGTGACGCGCTCCATGGGCGGAGCCGAGCGCGACTACCTGCTGCTCGAATACCGGGGTGGCGACCGGCTGTACCTGCCCTCCGAGCAGATCGACGCCATAACCCCCTACACCGGGGGCGAGTCACCGGCGCTCAACCGGATGGGCGGGGCGGAGTGGTCCCGCCAAAAGGCACGAGTGCGCGCGGCCGTCCGTGAGGTGGCCAAGGAGCTCGTCGAGCTCTACAGGCGCCGCCAGACAACCCCCGGTCACGCCTTCGCGCCCGACACACCCTGGCAGAGCGAGCTCGAGCAGGCCTTCGCGTATCCGGAGACCCCGGACCAGCTGAAGGCGATCGACGACGTGAAGGCCGACATGGAGCGAGCGGTGCCCATGGACCGTCTCGTGTGCGGCGATGTCGGCTTCGGCAAGACCGAGGTCGCAGTTCGGGCGGTGTTCAAGGCGGTGCAGGACGGCTACCAGGGCGCCGTTCTCGTGCCGACGACGCTTCTCGCTCAGCAGCATTTCCAGACCTTCTCCGACAGGTTCGCCCCCTATCCGATCCGGGTGGAGGTCCTCTCGCGTTTCCTCACCGTCTCCGAGGCGCGCAAGGTCGTCGACGGGCTGGCCGAGGGATCGGTCGACGTCGTGATCGGGACACACCGCCTCCTCACGCCCGACGTGCGCTTCAAGAGGCTCGGGCTTCTCGTGGTCGACGAGGAGCAGCGCTTCGGCGTCTCCCACAAGGAGGCGATGAAGCAGATCTCGGTTGGCGTCGACGTGCTCACCTTGACCGCGAGCCCGATCCCGCGCACGCTCGAGATGAGCCTGACGGGCATCCGCGACCTGTCTTTGATCACGACCCCGCCCTCGGAGCGCCAGCCGATCCTCACCTATGTCGGCGAGCAGGACGAGCACGCCGTCGCCGAGGCGCTGCGGCGCGAGCTCCTGCGAGAAGGCCAGATCTTCTACGTCCACAACCGCGTCCGAGACATCGAGCACGTGGCGGCGCAGCTGCGCGCCCTCGTCCCTGACGCCCGCGTCGCCGTCGCCCACGGCCAGATGGACGAAGGCACCCTGGAGCAGGTCGTGCTCGACTTCTGGGCCGGGCTCTACGACGTCTAGGTCTGCACGACGATCATCGAGTCGGGTATCGACATGCCTTCTGTCAACACCCTCGTGGTCGACCGGGCCGACCAGCTCGGGCTCGGCCAGCTCCACCAGCTCCGCGGGCGTGTGGGCCGCGCCGGCCGGCGTGCCTACGCCTACCTGCTCTTCCCCCCCGACCGCGTGCTCTCCGAGCAGGCCTACGAGCGCCTGCGCACCATCGGCGAGCACACCGAGCTCGGCTCCGGGTTCAAGATCGCCATGCGTGACCTCGAGATCCGCGGGGCGGGCAACCTCCTCGGCCGGGACCAGTCGGGGCACATCGCCGCCGTCGGCTACGACCTGTACGTGCGACTCGTGGCCGAAGCCGTCTCGGAGCTGAAGGGCGAGCCGATCAGGGTGCCGGTCGACATCACGGTCGACCTCCCCGTCGACGCCTTCTTGCCCGCGTCCTACGTCGGGCGTGAAGACCTGCGTCTCGAGGCCTACCGCAGGCTGGCCGAGATCCGCGACCCAGGCTCGGTGGAGGACCTGCGCACCGAGTGGCTCGACCGCAACGGTCCTCTGCCCGAGGAGGCGGAGGCGCTGATCGCGGTCGGCAGGCTCCGGGCCGAGTGCGTCCGCACCGGCGTGACGGAGGTGACAGCCTCGCTGACCCGTCCCGGCGCCGGCGGGCCCGGCCGCACGGGCGAGGCCGTCGCCCGGCTCAGCCCGGTCCACCTCCGCGCATCGGCACGGGTCCGACTCGGGCGCCTGCACCCTCGCGCGATCGTGAAGGAGGAGGTCGACCAGATCATCGTGCCGCTCTCAGCCGGGCCCGATCTCGCCGACCGGCTCGCCGTGCTGCTGCGCGAGCTCGTGCCGCCCGAGGTGACCGGAGGCCCTGGGCCAGATCCAGACGCGGCCGCGGTCGCCGCCGCCGAGGCGCTCGCGGC
>JBKQHU010000064.1:0-7808 GCA_052148655.1 Acidimicrobiales bacterium | reverse complement strand
TCGGCGACGTCGAGGTCCAGATCGGAAACTGCGGGCAGGCCGTTCGGGTAGACCTTGCTCACCTTTTCCAGGTTCACAGTTGCCATGGCGTCTCCTTGGTGGCCATCAGACCTACTCCGGTGAAAGGACTATTTCACACCACGTTCGCTCCCGCGGGAAGGCCCCGTTAGGAGCTTCCTTGGGCTGCCGCGCAGGTTGCCGTGGAGTTATTAGCGCGCGCGTGGGCGCGGCGGCAAGCTTGACGTGTTTTGGCGGGCTCGTCGGACGTGAGCCGCGGCGACATTCTTGCTGAGCGTTGCGTGCCGTGGCGGCCGACCGGACTACAAGCGGCGGGGCATCTCATCCACTCGATCGAGTAACGGCTGCGGACAACGCGGTTAGCCGGAGGTCGCTCTCCCATGACGGCCGGTACCTTTCCGGGAAACGATTTCGCAAACTTCGTCGCCATCGATCTTATCGCTGTATGCTGCACACGAGCTGCGCATGTATTGAGCCCAGCGCGACAGCAGGCGCCGAGTCGAGTGACGCCCCGAGCCAGGTGCACTGGCTCGGGGGTCGATTTCACCAGCTGTGTGCGGGGGGGACCGTCCGTACAGATCGAAAGGAGGACAGGGAGCGGGCTTTCATCAGCACCGCGCCCTGACGACTAATGGTGGAATGGGTTTACGGAACCAAAGCCAGAAAGCCCTGCGCCGGCGTGCGCGGCGCGTGTGCTTCCCCTGTCAAGTGTCTCGGACGACGCGGCGTGAAGGTCGAGGACGAGGGTGTGAGCCTCTGCGGCACCGAGACCACGTTCAAGTCGCTCCGCGGCAGGACAGGAGACCACCATGTCCGTTGACCCGTCACTGGTTCCCCAACGGAAGCTGTACACGGGCGCCTTGATGCCCGCGATAGGGCTGGGCACCTTCGGCTCGGACCGCGTGCCGGCCGAAGCGGTCGCTCAGGCCGTGAGTGGCGCTTTGGAGGTTGGTTACAGGCATTTCGATTGTGCGTCCGTCTACGGAAACGAGGACCGCATCGGTGAGGTCCTGAAGGACTTTCCTCGCGAGGCGCTTTGGATCACGTCCAAGCTGTGGAACGACAAGCACGCTCCGGAGGACGTTGTTCCCAGCTGCGAACGGTCTCTGGCCGACCTTCGCACGGACTATTTAGACGCCTACCTGGTGCACTGGCCGTTTCCGAACTTCCACGCACGCGGCGCCGACGTGACCTCTCGCAGCCCTGATGCCAGGCCTTACATCCACAGCGAATACATGGAGACCTGGCGGCAGATGGAGAGGTTGGTGGACCTTGGATTAGTGCGCCATATCGGCACGTCCAACACGACGATCCCCAAGCTCGAAGCCCTGTTGCGCGACGCCCGGATTCTCCCAGCTGTCAACGAGATGGAGCTCCACCCGCACTTTCAGCAGCCCGCGCTCTTCGATTACGTTCGCAGTCGCGGCATTGAGCCAATCGGCTTTTGCCCCATTGGATCACCGACTCGGCCAGACCGTGACCGGACGCCCGAGGACACCGTTGACATAGAGGATCCCGTGGTGGTCGGTATCGCCCGCGACCACGGGGTGCACCCGGCGGTGATCTGCGTGAAATGGGCGGTTCAGCGCGGTCAGACTCCGATTCCCTTCTCTGACAGGCGCAACGAGTACGAGTCCAATATCGATTCGGTTGTGAGTGACCCGCTCACAGAGAGCGAGATGCGGGCGATCGCCGGGATCGACAAGAACGATCGTCTGATCAAAGGACAGGTTTTCCTGTGGAAGGCGAACCAGTCCTGGGAGGATCTCTGGGACCCCGACGGTGTCATTGTGGACGGCAGTTGAACTGACGCAGAAGCCTTTTGTGCAGGGGCGGGCTACGGGCTCTTGGACCACGAAGCCTAAGGACTCGCCGAGGGAACCTACGCGAAGGCGAGCTAGCGCCTTAACGGCTCGGCGTTCACGAGGCGACCCCGCTCTCGCCTTGGGCCAGCCCGGCCCTCGACACGTTGCGAGCCGCGTTGAGGTCCGCCTGCTCCCTGTGGCCGCACGACACGAAGGTGAACTTCTCCCTGAAACGGTTCTCGGGGCAGCCATGACCGCAGGCAGAGCAGAGCACCGCTGGCTCGTGTGGCGGGGTCCGCTGCGACAACCCTCCTACCAGCACGGCGGGAACTCTTGCCGCGAGAACTGGAGCGACCACCAAGGAACTGATGGCGCGTTTTGGTCACTCCAAGTCCGCGTGCCTTGATGATCTACCAGCACGCCGCCGATCGGGACCGACTCATCGCGGAACGCTTGGATGTCATGACGGTCGAAGCCGGTCTCGCACCCATCGTTCCAATTGAGGAGGGGAGGACTGGCCGCAAGATTGCCGGCGTTTAGCCCCGTCGCTGTCACCGCCAAATGCCCGGTCCAAGAGGCGGTTGACCACCAGATCGAGCAAGTAGGCGTTTACCTCGTTGCCGCTGGACTTGAGGTCATCGGCGATGCGCATGAGGTCTTCAACGATGACTGCTATCTCGTCAAGGGTGAACCGGACTGGACCCTCACCGGGTGACACGGTCGGCCGTTGGGTTCTTGCCCGTCAGCTTGCGTTGCGCGTTCGGCGAACGTCCTTGATCCGGAACGCGCGAACTCCGCCAGGGAGTTCGACTGCAATCAGGCGACCTTCCCGGACGGCGTGAATGAATTCGCGCGGCCCAAGGCCTGATTCTCGAACCGCGTCAGCTGGCGAGAGCAACCCTGCGGGAACGACTTCTCGACGCGTCACTGCCCGCCGGCGAGCGCGGACGACGTTCGGCTGGCCAATGTCTCCGACCAAGGTGCTGATCTCCCGAGAGGACAATCCGGCTCGGTGCGCGTCGACGATCGCGGAGTCGCGAACGAGGCGCGTCACATAGTCGTCTGTGCGCGCTCGCTGGTATTCCTCTTCAGCCTCGATGAGGCGCTGACGCACGTTGTCCAACACCGCCGATGACTCTTGCTCGCTCACTATGTCAGTGTGACATAGCGGACAGGACGAGAGAAGGCGGGAAGGTTTCCGAAACATCCCTAATCCGTCGCCACTACCAGCCGTTGGAAGCCGTTATTGACACGTGCTGACCGTCGTGACTCCTCCAGCTGTGGCACGTGTGTGGCACGCCACCGAGACCGGCGACGAATAGAGATCAGCTGTAGCGCTCTGACCAGGAATTCATTAGTGGTCGGGACCGGCATCGATCCGGTGACCTCGCGCTTTTCAGGCGCGCGCTCTACCAACTGAGCTACCCGACCGCTCGCCCTGTTGCCAGGACCGCTCCATATTGCCGCAAGAGGAACCGTCGCACCGCACACCGAGGGCGAGCGGCACCCGGACCACACGACGCGACTCTCAAACGAGAGCGGACCTGACGGGATTTGAACCCGCGACCTCCGGCTTGACAGGCCGGCGTGCACTCCAGGCTGCACCACAGGTCCCGGTGACCGACAAGCAACTGCCGGTTGGGATGAGTCGCCACTGCTGCCGGGCCGATAACGACGAACTTCGGACCCGACTTCGAGATCCTAGGCGATAACGACGACGTCGTCCGCGGTCAGGGGGCCACGGCGCAGGTAGGAGAGCACCACGACCGATTGTCCGACTTGCCACGGGCAAGACCGGCGCAGGCCGGGGCTGCCGAGCCGGCGAGCTACCCGTCCGCGGAAGTGACCACAGCTAACAGGAATCCGTCGTATCCCTTGACGCCAACGGTCTGAACTGCCGTCGCGCTCACTCGTGGCTCAACGGCCACGTTGTCGAGGAAGTGCCGCATACCCTGAACGTTCGGATCGACGCTTTCTGGCTCACAGACCCGCCCCGCCACGAACCACGTTGTCGACGACGATCACAGTCCCGACGTGCGACATTTGCAGGGACCAGGCGAAGTAGGCGGCAGTGGACGGCTTGTCGGCGTCGATGAACACGAGGTCGAAGGGTGGTCCTTGCTAGGCCTTGAGTTTGGGGAGGGACTCGAGTGCCGGCCCGAGGACGATTTCCACCGTGTCCGACAGGCCGGCACGGGCGATGTTCTCCTTTGCCACGGCAGCGTGTCGAGGATCTGTTTCGAGGCTGACGAGATGCCCGGACGAGGGCAGACTTCGAGCAAGCCAGATGGTGCTGTAGCCGCCCAGGGTCCCGATTTCGAGGACGGTTCCGGCGCCGCAGGCCAGTACCAGGAGGTGCAGCAGTTTGCCCTGGTTTGGTGCCACGCTGACCGCGGGAAGGCCGGCGGCGGAACTAGCCTTCAGTGCCGCGTCGAGGGCAGGGTCCGAAGAGACCAGGAGGTTGTCGAGGTAGTCGTCGACTTCGGTCCATCGCTGTTGTGTCACACAACTTAATTACCATCCGCAGCATGACTTACCGGGCACGCCGGTCGGTTGACTGGTGGTCAGCCGAGACCCCGCCGGGCGCCAGATAATCGGGTCCGCGGTTGCGAAGCGGATGAAAACAGGGCCTTCGGCCCTAACCAGAGGTTGACGTAATTGCCTATTGTGAACCTCATGGACCTCAGCGCTTCGTTTGTAGTGGACCGCGCCGGTCTTGACAGGTTGCTCGGAGCGCTCAAAGCGCGTGGCTACCGCACCATCGGCCCGGTCGTGCACGACGGAGCGGTTGTTCAGCGGCAGGTTTCTAGCACCGACGACCTCCCCCAGGGCTGGCATGACGAGCAGGCGCCGGGCCACTACCGGCTTCACCACGACGACGACCCGTCGCTTTTCGCCTGGGCCGTCGGACCCGGATCTCCGAAGTCGGAGTTCTATCCGGCTCGTTCCCTGGTCTGGCGCGCGACTTCGACCGGCGAGGTCGTGACGCTGGAGCAGCCCCGAGAAGAGAGCGCTCCGGTGGCGCTCGTCGGGTCGCGTCCCTGCGAGCTGGCCGGCCTTCGCGTGCTCGACCGAGTCTTCGCCGGAGGAGAGGTGCCCGATCCGCGCTACCGCGATCGGCGAGAATCCTCGTTTGTCGTCATCGCAGAGTGCGGGACGCCGGCCGGGACATGTTTCTGCACCTCCATGGGCACGGGGCCCGGGGTTGGTGACGGGGCCGAGGCCGGCTACGACCTGGCCCTGACGGAACTCACGTCCTCGGGCGAGCCCCGGTACCTCGTACGGATCGGATCTGAACGAGGAGCCGAGGTCGCCGAGGAGATGGGTGGGTCGCCGAGCGAGCCGCAAGACCTCGCAGCGCGCAAGGCCGTGCTCGAAGGGGCCGCCCGCCGTATCGACCGTAAGCTCGACGCGGCCAACGTTCGCCGACTGCTTGCGAGCAATCTGGGGCACCCCCGGTGGGATGATGTCGCAAGCCGCTGCCTTGCCTGTGGCAACTGCACCCTCGTCTGTCCCACATGCTTCTGCGGTGGCGTCATGGACACGACCACCGTGGACGGCGCTGTCGAGCGTCACCGCCAGTGGAACAGCTGCTTCGACCTCGCGCACTCGCTCGTTCATACGGGCCCGGTGCGCGCCACGACCTGGTCGCGCTATCGACAGTGGCTGACGCACAAGCTCTCGACCTGGCATGACCAGTTCGGTACGTCTGGCTGCGTCGGCTGCGGCCGTTGCATTACGTGGTGTCCCGTGGGCATCGACATCACTGCCGAGGTTGCGGCGATAGCCGCGAGCGACGGGGCAGTGCCCGTCTACATCGAGTCCGGAGGTGACCGGTCATGACCGAGAACATCGGTGAACTGGTGGCAGAGCACCCGCTGTTCAGTGGGTTGCCGATTGACGTTGCCGAGCTGGTCGGAGGCTGTTCGCAGAATGTGGCGATCGCCACAGGCCAGCTCCTTTTGGAGGAGGGCGAGCCGGCGCGATCGCTATTCCTGCTCCGGCGCGGCCACGTGGCGCTCGAGGTGCACGAGCCCGGGCGGGTGCCTCTCGTCATCGACCGTATCGGCCCCGGACAAGCCGTCGGCTGGTCCTGGATGTTCCCCCCTTACAGGTGGCACTTCGATGCCCGTGCTCTCGAGCCCGTCGGCGCGATTTCGGTTGACGCAGACTGCCTGCGGTCAAAGGCGGAAGCGGATCCGGCTTTCGGCTATCTACTCATGAAGCGTCTTGCGGCAGTGATGCTCGACCGGCTTCAAGCGACCCGGATCCGGTTGCTGGATGTGTACGGACGCGATGTTGCTCACTGAGGTGGAACAGTTGACGAATCCGCTGACGCCCGCGACATACCGGGTAGTCGACAGGTGCGTGGAAACCGGCGACGTCGTCACCCTGTCGCTCGAACCGACCTCGGGCCCGAGCCCGTTCGCCTTCAAGCCTGGTCAGTTCAACATGCTGACGTCTTTCGGGGTCGGGGAGGTCGCGATCTCGATCAGCAGCGCTCCGGGAGCGCCCGGGCCCGTGGAGCACACCGTTCGCGACGTCGGCGCCATAACCCATTCACTTTGCACGGCCACGGTCGGCACCGTCATCGGAGTTCGTGGTCCGTTCGGCACTGATTGGGGCGTGGACGCGCTCGACGACAAGGACGTCGTCATCGTTGCTGGAGGCATTGGCCTGGCCCCGTTGCGAGGCGCCATCAGCTACCTCGTTGACAAGCCGGGACGCACCGGACGGGTGTACGTGCTCGTCGGTGCTCGGGAACCGGACCAGATCACCTTTCCCGACGACCTCAAGAGGTGGGAGCGTGACGGAGCCGTCGTCAAGGTCACCGTCGATGTCCCGGACTCCCGCTGGTGGGGCGCGATCGGTGTCGTGACGACTCTGTTGCCCACGGTTGACTTCGACCCGGCTCGGACCGTTTCGCTCGTGTGCGGTCCCGAGATCATGATGAGGTTCACCGTTCGCGGACTGGTCGACCTGGGGGTACCTCTGGGGGCGATCCGCGTGTCGCTCGAACGGAACATGCAGTGCGGCATCGGTTGGTGCGGCCACTGCCAGCTCGGGCCACTTCTGATCTGCCGGGACGGTCCGGTCTTCGATTACAGCCAGGCACTGGAAAAACTGATCTCGGAGCGCGAACGATGAGCACCGCCACAGTCGCTACCCGACCCACGATCGCCGTCTTCAAGTTCTCCTCGTGCGACGGATGCCAGTTGAGCCTGCTCGACTGCGAAGACGAGCTCTTGGGGGTCGTTGGTGCGGTGCAGATATCGGAGTTCAAGGAGCTGACGCGCGCCGTTGTCGAAGGGCCCTACGACGTGTCCTTTGTTGAAGGATCGATCACAACTCCTGACGACGTGGAACGCATCAAGGCGATACGGCAGGCGTCGTCGCTGCTCGTGACCATCGGCGCGTGCGCGACCTCCGGCGGGATCCAGGCCTTGCGCAACTACGCCGACGTCGGTGATTTCACAACCGCGGTCTACGCCCACCCTGAGTACATCAGCACGCTCGCGCAGTCGACGGGGATAGCCGACCACGTGCGGGTCGACTTCGAGCTGCGCGGATGCCCCATCGACCGCTACCAGCTTCTCGAAGTGATCACGGCGACACTCAGTGGCCGCAAGCCGGTCATCCCCGGTCACACCGTCTGCCAGCAGTGCAAGGGGCGGGGCACTGTCTGCGTGATGGTCGCGCACGGCACACCCTGCCTCGGCCCGGTGACCAAGGCCGGATGTGGAGCGCTCTGCCCGGCGGTCGACCGCGGTTGTTACGGATGTTTCGGACCGTCCGACTCAGCGAACACGTCGTCACTCGCCCACCAGCTCAACGTGCTGGGCACGTCTCGGGTCGATGTGTCACGGTTGTTCCGGACCTTCAACGCCGGTGCGCCGGCCTTTCGTGAGGAGAGCCTCAGAAATGACTCACCAGAGACCGGCGGATAGCCGCACCGTCCACGTCGAGGGCCTGGCCCGCGTCGAG
>JBKQHU010000063.1:0-12998 GCA_052148655.1 Acidimicrobiales bacterium | reverse complement strand
CGGCCCTCAGGCCTGCAAGGAGGCGATTCGTGCCTGTTGAGCCGCCGCAAGGCGCGTGAGCCCTGCGAGGTTCTTGCCGATCTTGTCGCGCGCCCGGCTGGCCTCGGCGCTCAAACCCTCGAGGTCGAAGATCCGCCAGCAGCTGAGCGTCGGCTTCACGACTGCCTCGACGAACTGTTGCGCGCCGAAGATGCCCGCGAGGGCGATTGCCTCCTCGTGCTCTGTGAAACCAGGGATGCCCGTCCCAGGCATCTTGAAGTTGCGGAGCTCGCTTTGGATCGCCATTACCATCGTCGACGGGTCTATCTCGAGGGCCGCGAGGACGAGATCGCGGTAGAAGGCATGGTGGAGGCCTTCGTCGCCGGCGACCTTCGACATGATCTTCTTGCCCCGCATCGTCTTGTCCAGGGCTTGGCCGGTGTTGCGATGGGCAACTTGAGTGGCGAGCTCCTGAAAGCTCACGTAGGCGATCATCTCCGCGACGCTGTTGCTCTGGGGGACCTGCCCTTTTGACATCTGGACCATCCGGTCGTCCTCCAACCGGTAGGGATCGATCGCCCGCGTGGCGAGGATCCAGTCGCGGATGGCGGCCGAATGGCGCCATTCCTCCGCTGTCCAGCGACGGCTCCATTCCCGCAGCGGATGGTCCGGCTTTATGGGTGACATCAAAGTGTGGGTGTAGTAGGGGAGATTGTCCTCGGTCAGTACATTTACGATGATCGCGCTCTGCACGCCCTGGGACAGGGGGTACTGGCTCGCGTTCCACCTCTCCTCTTCAAAATCAGCCGCCTTGTCCCAGGGGACGTCCTCGAAGGGATACCACTCCTTCGACACCGAGAGATGGCGGTTGAACAAGCTGGCTGCCGGGCCGGCAAGCTCCTCAACGAGGGCACGGTCCTTTTCCGGATCCACAACGTGATCTCCCATGTCCTGTCCTTTGCCGTGATGCACGAGTTCCCCCACAGGAACGAAGTGGACCGGAGCGTGCCTGCCTTCGACTGTCCCTCGAACTGGCTCGATGAAGAGCGCCTGGCTGCATCTCGGGCGTAACGATTCTAGGTCCTGGAGGCTCTTTCGGGAAGGGCGCTCACGATTGGCGATCATGGCGGCCGAAACTCCGGCGCCCGCGTGACAAAGCCGGCCGGCTCGACCGGCCCCAGCGGTGCGCCGGCGTGAAGGACCTGGTAACAATTCCTAGCGTTAAGTCGTCTCGAGCGAAAGGAGGTCATCTGGGATGAAAGTCGAACGTCACCTTCCAACCCGCACTGACCGCGCGCTCGAGCAGCAGGCTTTTTGACCGCCAGGTTCTCGACGAAAGCCAGCCGCGGCCGAGCGCTCCCTCATCAAGGAGTCCTGCTTGTGCCCAATTCTTCTCCCTTTTCCGCGTCCGGCCGCAGAACCTTCCCGGCGGTGTCAGGATCGACACAGAGCTCATCGGCGCCATCCACCGTTGTTCGGCGGACATCCGACCGGCCGGGGCTCGATCTCGGCGATCTCGGCTGGGGCTCACCTTTCGAGGCGGAGTTCCGCAAGCAATTCGCCGGTGAGGCGGTGCCGGGCCGGGTCGCCCGCGTCGACAAGGGCGTGCTCACGATTCTCACTGAAGCCGGCGAGCTGCGGGCACCCGTCGCTTCCCAACTTGCCCATGACCCCGACCCGCTGCGAGCACCTACGGTCGGTGACTGGGTGGTGCTTCGCTCAGGCGTGGTCACCGATGTGCTCCCGAGGCGCAGCGCCATCCTCCGTGGCGATACCGCGAGCCCTGAGACTCCTCAGGTCCTCGCCGCCAACGTCGACAAGGTGTTCGTGGTCTGCTCGCTTGAGGGCCGCTTCAGAGCCAGGCGGTTGGAGCGTCTGCTCGTCCTGGCCTGGCAGAGCGGCGCCGCCCCCGTGGCGGTGTTGACCAAGGCGGACATAGCCCAGGACGTCGCAGGTGCCGTGGAAGCGGCAGAGCGGTTGATCGGGGCCGGCGACGTCGTGGCCGTCAGTTCGCTCACCGGCGTGGGGATGGACACGGTGGGCGGCTTCCTCGAGCCGCGCGAGACCGTTGTGCTGCTCGGACCGTCAGGCGCAGGCAAGTCCACTCTCGCCAACTGCCTAGGGCACGGGGCGATCGGGCTCGCCACCGGGGAGGTGCGCGGCGACGGCAAGGGACGTCACACAACCATTGCGCGAGAACTCGTACGCCTTCCAGGCGGAGCGTTGCTGATCGACACCCCCGGGCTGCGGGCGTTGGCGCTGTTCGACGCGGACCGGGCCATCGGCGATGCCTTCGGGGAGGTCGAGGATTTGGCGGCGGCATGCCGTTTCTCCGACTGCGGTCACCGCTCCGAGCCCGGATGCGCGATCAAACAGGCGATCACCGCTGGAACCCTGGACGCGGAGCGCTACTCGAGTTACGAGCAACTGCGCAGTGAGCAGCGCCACCTGGCGGCGCGGCTCGACCCGCACGAGCGTGCGGGAAAGCGCAAGCGGAACAAGGAGCTCGGGAAGCTCTCGCGCAGTGCGAAGAAACGATGACCGTACTTCATGTGCCTTTTCAGGTCAGCTCCTTGAGCCGAGCCCGGCCCGGCGAGCGGTAGCACGGCGTTGCGGTCCGTGGCCGGGGTCAGCCGCCTCCGTCCTCTGGGGGTTCGGTTGTGGCGAGCAGGGGAGCGCTCTGGTCGAACCGGTTGATGATGTGAACGTCGATACCGGACTCGCGCGCGAACCGCAGCACACGCTGGACGACCGAGCTCCTGCTCGTGAGCTGTTCCCAACGCGATCTCGGGGACGCGCCCAGCACGATCTGGGTGATCTGGTTTTCCTTTGCGAAGTGGACCAGCGCCGGGGCGGGGTCATCCGAGACGACGTCGTGCCAGGTGGCGCCCAAGTCCTCCGAGAGGTGCTTGAAAGCTTCGAGGGCGTTTTTCGACACAGGGCGGGTGCCGTCGTCGCCGACGACGTGGACGGCGTGCAGGCCTGCGTGTGCCCGCACAGCGATCCTGGCCGCGCGGCGCAGCACGGCGTCGGTGCCCGGTGCCGCGGTGACGACCACCATGATTCGCTCCGCGGTGTCCCAGACTATGTCGGGGTGCCGTGAGACGAGGAACCCGAGCAGCTCCTCCTCGGTCTCGTCCGCGACGAACCGGAGCGCGAGCTCGCGCAGCGCCACGAGGTTCTGATAGCGGAAGAAGCTGTTGAGGGCATTGGGGATCTTCTCGGGGGGGTAGACGTTGCCGTGCAGCATGCGGCGGCGCAGCTGCTCGGGAGATGAGTCGATCAGCTCGAGCTGGTCGGCCCTGCGCACGACCCAGTCGGGTACCCGTTCGCGAACGGCAACGCCTGTGATCTGTTGCACGGCGTCGGCCACGCTTTCGAGGTGCTGGATGTTGACCGTGCTGACGACCCCGATCCCGGCGTCGAGGATCTCGAGCACGTCCTGCCATCTTTTCTCGTGGGGCCCCGAACCAGGCACGTTCGTGTGGGCAAGCTCGTCGATGAGGGCGACCTCGGGCTTGCGGGCAAGGACGGCCGCCAGGTCCATCTCCTCAAAGGTCGTGCCCCGGTAGTCCACGACCTTGCGGGGCACGACCGGGAGGTCACGGATCTGCTGTTCGGTCATCCTCCGGCCGTGCGTCTCGACGAAGCCGATGACCACGTCCGAGCCGCGCTTGTAGCGGCGCCAGCCCTCGTCGAGCATGGCCCAGGTCTTGCCCACCCCCGCCACCGCTCCGAAGTAGACACGGAACTTCCCGGTCGGCTCGACGCCCTGATCGACCTTCTGGGCCCTGTCCTCGTATTCCCCATTCCTGCTCACGGTTCGGACCCCACTGCTCAGGCACCCTCATTCCCTTTAGCTTTCCCAATGATGAAGCTAGTGGCCATTTTTGGCGAACCTGAGGGCTGGGGCTGGCCGGTCGGCGGGTCTGTGGCATCGCTACTCCATCTTGGCAAGAGCCTCGTTCAGCTGGAGGACGTCGATGTAGTCCGAGCCGAGGAAACCGAGCTCAGCTGACCGGATCTCCCGGGCTATGAGCTGGTCCAGCACGTGTGGGGACAGCCCTGTGGCCTTGGACACCATGGGCACCTCGGCGTAGGCGTCGGCCGGGGCGATGTCGGGGTCGAGCCCGCTGCCGGATGTAGTGACCAGGTCCGGCGTCGGGTTGACGCCCATCTTGTGCCAGTAGGCGATCAGCGCCTTCGTGTCCGCGACGAGGACTTTGGACCGCGGACCGAGGTTTGTCGAGCCCGACTCCCCGTTCTTGCCGTTGGCGACGAGCGGGTTGTCACCGCTTCCCGCGTAAGGCCCGAAGTCGTCCGGGCGGCCGTGGAAGAACTTAGGGCTGGTCCAGTCCTGACCGATCAGGGTGGACCCGTTCGCCGTGATCGAGCCGTCGGCTTGGTGCTTGAAGAGAACCTGGGACACGCCGGTGCCGGCGAGAGGGTAGAGCAGACCGAAGAACACAAGACACAAGAGGGCGAGGACGACCGAACGTCGGATTTGAGTGATCATCAGTAGGCCTTCAGTGCGGTAAGGATCAGGTCGATCAGTTTGATGAAGATGAAGGGCGCGATGATGCCGCCGACTGCGTAGATGTAGACATTGCGCCGCAGGATCACCGCTGCGCTCGCGGCCCGGAACTTCACGCCGCGAAGTGCCAGCGGGATGAGGGCGACGATGACGAGTGCGTTGAAGATCACTGCGGAGAGCACCGCAGATTGCGGGCTGTGCAACCTCATGATGTTGAGCGTCTTGAGCTGGGGATAGGTCGCGACGAAGAGGGCCGGGATGATGGCGAAGTATTTCGCCACGTCGTTCGCGATCGAGAAGGTCGTGAGTGCCCCCCGGGTGATGAGCAGCTGCTTCCCGATCTCGACGATCTCGAGGAGCTTGGTCGGGTTGGAGTCGAGATCGACCATGTTGCCGGCTTCTTTGGCGGCTGTCGTGCCCGAGTTCATGGCCACCCCGACGTCCGCCTGCGCGAGCGCGGGGGCGTCGTTCGTGCCGTCCCCGGTCATGGCGATGAGCTTGCCGCCCTCCTGTTCCGACTTGATGAGGGCCAGCTTCGTCTCTGGTGTCGCCTCGGCGAGGTAGTCGTCGACTCCGGCCTCCTGTGCGATGGCGGCGGCGGTCAGGGGATTGTCGCCGGTGACCATGACGGTGCGGATACCCATGGCACGCATCTGGTCGAAACGCTCACGTATGCCTTGTTTGACAACGTCCTTGAGCTCTATGACGCCGATGATCCGCGGTCCGTCGGCGACCGCGAGCGGTGTGGACCCGGCTCGTGAGATTCGCTGCACCGCGGCGTCGAGGTCATCGGGGATCGAGCCGCCCAGCATCGTGACCCATGCCTTGACAGACTCGGCGGCACCCTTGCGGATCTGGCGGGTGCCGAGATCGAGGCCGGACATCCGCGTGGTGGCCGTGAAGGGTACGAAGTGGTGGTCGACACCGAGCTCGCGGGCGCGGATGTCGAAGCGTTCCTTGGCCAACACGACGATCGAGCGTCCTTCCGGCGTCTCGTCCGCTAGTGACGCCAACTGCGCGGCGTCTGCCACTTCCTGCTCGGAATGGCCGCCGACCGGATAGAACGCCGACGCCATGCGGTTGCCGAGGGTGATCGTGCCCGTCTTGTCGAGAAGAAGGGTCTGTGTGTCGCCTGCCGCCTCTACGGCCCGGCCGCTCATGGCGAGCACGTTGCGCTGCACGAGCCGGTCCATGCCGGCGATGCCGATCGCCGACAACAGTGCGCCGATGGTCGTCGGGATCAGGCAGACCAATAGCGACACGAGGATCACGACAGATACCGTCGCCCCCGCGTAGTGGCCGAACGGCTGTAGGACCACCACCACCGGAATGAAAATGATGGTCAGCACGGCGAGGAGAATCGTAAGGGCAAGCTCATTGGGGGTCTTCTGGCGGTTGGCCCCCTCCACGAGCGTGATCATGCGATCGAGGAAGGTTTGCCCCGGTTCCGCGGTGACCCTGACAACGATCCTGTCCGACAGCACCTTGGTGCCGCCTGTAACGGCCGATCGGTCGCCGCCGGACTCCCGGATGACCGGTGCCGACTCGCCGGTGATCGCCGATTCGTCGACGGATGCGATGCCTTCGGTGATCTCACCGTCAGAGGGGACCAGGTCACCGGCTTCGCACACCACGAGGTCACCCTTGGCAAGGGCCGCGGCCGCGACCAACTGCTCCTTGCCGTCGGGGAGAAGCTTGCGGGCCTCGGTTTCCGAGCGCATCTTGCGCAGCGTGTCGGCCTGCGCCTTGCCCCGGCCCTCGGCCATCGCTTCGGCGAAGTTGGCGAAGATGAGCGTCAGGAACAGCCAGATCGTGATCGACCAGTCGAAGAGGCCCGGGTGCGCGATCGACTCGATCAAGGTGACCACCGTGCCGATGAGGACAACGAACATCACCGGATTGCGGACCTGCACCCGGGGATCGAGCTTCTTCAACGAGTCGATGATCGCCTGGCCGAGGATCTCGCGGTCGAAGAGGCTCCGTGCTTGAGCCACACCGTGCGGCGCACTTTGGGGAGCGTTCCCAGTCGCGACTGCCGTGGCAGAGCTCACGCCGCTCGAGGGCTCAGTTGATTCGTTCATGTGTGAGGGCTCCATCAAAAGAACTTGGTGTGGATGAGTTGCTCGACGACCGGGCCGAGTGAGACGGCGGGGAAGAACGTGAGTCCGCCGATGATCAGAATCACCCCGATCACGAGCCCGACGAACATGCCGTTGTCGGTCCTGAAGGTGCCGATCGACTCGGCGACCGCTCCCTTGGCTGCCAGCGATCCCGCCAGTGCCAATGACGGAATCATGATGCCGAAGCGTCCGATGAGCATGTCTACGGCCCCAACGATGTTGTAGAACTGGGTGTTGCCGTTGAGCCCCGCGAAAGCCGAGCCGTTGTTGTTCGCCTGAGACGTGAGGGCGTAGAGGATCTCCGTGAAGCCGTGCGGTCCGTGATTGAGCGGCCCTGCTCTGCCCTCGGCGACCGAGACGGCGATGCCCGTGAGAATCAGCACGATCATGGGCATCACCAAGGACCCCAGCCCCGCCAGCTTCACTTCTTTGGCCTGGATTTTCTTGCGTATGTACTCCGGCGTTCGCCCGATCATCAGCCCGCCGATGAACACGGCGAGAATGGCGTAGATGAGGATCGTGTAAAGGCCGCTGCCAGTTCCTCCCGGGGTGACCTCACCGAGCATCATGCCGGTCAACAGCCCGAAGCCGCCCATCGCCGTGTAGGAGTCGTTGGACCCGTCGACCGAACCGGTCGAGGTCTGAGTCGAGGCGATGTCGTAGAGAGCCGACTGGGTGTCGCCGAAGCGGACCTCCTTGCCCTCCATGTTGCCCGTGGGCTGGCTCTTTATGCCCGCCGCCGCGACGGCGGGGTTCCCGACGTGCTCGGCGTAGGAGGAGAAGCCGACCCAGGCCCCGAAGAGGATCACCATGGCGGCCAGCAGAGCAAAGCCTTGGCGGATGCTCCCCACCATCTTCCCGAAGGTGTAGGTGAGCGAGAAGCCGACGGACAACAGCAAGCAGAACGAGAGGAAGTTGGTGAGCCCGGTCGGGTTCTCGAAGGGGTCGGCGCCGTTTGCATTGAAGAAACCGCCACCGTTGGTGCCGAGCTGCTTGATTGCCTCCATGAAGCCGACAGGGCCGAGGGCGATGACCTGGGTCATGTTGTTCAAGACGTCGTGGATGTGCACGGGGCCGCTCAGCGTCTGCACTGCGCCTTGGCCGACGAAGATGAGCCCGAACACGAAGGCGATGGGAAGCTCTATGTAGAGCATGCAGCGGGTGATGTCCACCCAGAAATTGCCGATCGTCTGGGAGTTGCGGCGTGCAAAGCCACGCACGAGGGCGATGGCCACCGCGACTCCGACCGCCATGCTCACGAACTGCTGAACAGTGAGCGCTGCCATCTGCGACAGGTACGACATCGTCGTCTCGCCTGCGTAATTCTGCCAGTTGGTGTTGGTGACGAACGAGACGGCCGTATTGAAAGAGAGGGCGGGTGCTACTGCACCGAGATGTTGTGGGTTGAGGGGCAGTGAGCCCTGGACCCGGATGAGCAGGTAGGTGAGCAGGATTGAAACCGCGGAGAACATCACCAGGGAGCCCGCGTAACGCCTCCAGCTCTGTTCGTGCTCGGGGCTGGTTCCTAGGGCCCAGTAGACCGGTCGCTCGAGGAATCCGAGCCAGTGCACCCGGCCCTCGAAGACGGCTGCCATGTACGAGCCGAGGAACCGCCAGCAAAGGCCCAGCACTACGACGAGGGCGACAATTGTCCAGAAGAATTGCATCAGAACCACTCCGGCTTGAACATGGCGACCCCGACGTAGATGAAGGTCAGTATCGAAACGATGAGCAGCACCACCTGGACGGCGTTCATACGCGGTCCAGCGCCCAGATCAAGCCGAAGAAGACGAGCACGAATGCCAATGTGCCCAGTACTGCAAGGAAATCAGCCATGGGACCAGCTTGCTGCGGGCCGTGTAAACGCGCCGTAAATATCGCGGCGCGAACCGTTAACAGTTCATAAACGGGCAGCTGGGATGTCGTAAAGTCGGCGCGGGCCATGAGGGGCGAGGGTGTCAAGCCCATCGACGGCTGATCCACTGGCGACCCCCCCTGGCGTCAAACTGGTCGCCGAGTCACCTGATCCCCGCTCAGGCTCGGGACCGGTCCGAAAGGCTCGAGACGACCGCGAAGCGGAGCCCGGACCAGGTTTCGTCGATGGCTGCGATCTTGAAGTCGACGAGCCCGTTCTCGAGCCCGGCAGTGCGTACGGCGTGCTCGGAGACGTCGGTACGAACGCCCGATGTCCTCTTCGGCCAGCAGATCCACAGGGCGTTGTTGTCTGCGCGTTTTGCCATTTCACCGATACGCGCCGCCAGCTCGGCGGCCGAGCGGACGAACCAGACCGTGACGTCGCTTCGGCCCCGCGCCGACCGGTGCAACAACACCCCGGGTGGCAGATCAGGGATCGTGAAGGTCGGGTCGGCGCCCACGAGGGCGACCGTCGAGGCCTCCCGGATCCCGAGCTTTCGGGCGAGCGGGGTTCCCCCATAGCCCACAGGCGTCTGGCGCGGCCGATCAGGACCTGTCATGGCGGCTCAGCGTATGGCCGCCATCTTGCGCGCCGGCCCCGCCCGGTAGCGTGCGGGTATGAGCAGCAGCCCCGCACGTCGCCGGATCTTCCTCGGCCTCGCGCTCTGACGGCGGGCCGGACCGTGCCCGTTTACGGAGTTGCGCCAGCGCCCTTCGTCGAAGGCGCCGTGACGCGGGCGGTGCCGGTCGGGTTCTCGGTTGGCGTTCCGTCGCGCGCACCACGTCCTGTCGAGACGGCCTTCGTGCTCTCAGGCGGGGGCAACCGCGGCGCCTGCCAGGTCGGGATGCTGCGCGCGCTGTGCGAACGGGGGATCGTGCCCGATCTCGTGGTCGGATCCTCGATCGGCGCCGTGAACGCGGCCTTCTTCGCCGGCGAGCCCTCGCTCGAGGGCACCTACCTCGCCGCCGAGATGTGGCGCACCGTCGCCACCCACGACGTCTTCCCGAAAGGGAGGCTGCACGGGTCCTGGCGGTTCGTCGAGCGACGCGAGGCCGTTTATCCCATCGATGGCCTGCGCCGCCTCGTGTGCAGCTTCCTCCGCTTTGATCGCCTCGAGGACTCGCTCGTGCCACTCACGATCGTGGTCACCCGCCTCGACGACGGCGTCGAGGAGTGGCTGACCGAAGGGCCAGCTTTGGAGGCAGTACTGGCGTCGGCCGCACTGCCCGCCATCTTCCCGGCGGTCGAGCGCGAGGGAAGTCGCTACATCGACGGCGGCGTAGTCGACAACACCCCGCTGTCAGTGGCGCTGGCAGCAGGGGCGCGCCGGATCTATGTCCTGTTGTGTGGAGGAGTCAACTCCCGTCCGATCGATGCCGGGCGGCCCTACGAGGCCCTGTTGGTCGCATTCGGGCTAGCGATACGTACGCGCCTGCGCCGCGACCTTGCCACCGTCCCCGACGACGTCGATGTCATCGTGTTGGAGCAGTCCGGCGTCGAGGAGATCCTGTGGCAGGACTTCTCCCACACCGAGGAACTTCTCGAGCGCGGCTATCTCGACGCCCGCGTCGTGCTCGACCGGGTCGAGAGGCTGATCGGCGAACGAAGCGGGACCCGTTCTGTCACGAGGTGGTGGTCTCGGGCGAGCGGGCGGCCGCCGCTGGTGAGAAGAAAGCCCCTCGCCGACAGCTCCTCGTGACTAGGCGGGAAGGGTCCGTTCCGAACCGTCCACGGCGGATTCTGCTGACCGGCCGACAGGGGAGGTGCCGGGTTCGGCGTTGCCGCTAGCCGCGATGCTCCGGGCCCTCAGCTCCGCCGGCGTACGGAACAGGAACTCGCGGTAGTAGACGAGCTCGGCGACGCTCTCGCGGATGTCGTCGAGTGCGCGGTGCGCTGTCACCTTTTGAGGTCGTGCCGTGTACAGGTCGTGGTACCAGCGCTTGCAGAGCTCCTTCAAAGTGGAGACGTCGACAGTGCGGTAGTGGAAGTACTCGTCAAGGGCCGGCATGTAGTGCCGCAGGAAGCGACGGTCCATTGCGATCGAGTTCCCGCACAGCGGCACCGAGCCCGCCACGGGCACGTGCGACTTGATGAACTCGAGCGTGGCCGCAGCGGCATACTCGACAGTCACAGTGGAGTTCCCGATCTCGGTCAGCAATCCGCTCGTGGTGTGCATCCTGCGAACGACGTCGTCCATGTCATCGAGCTGCTCGGGAGTCGCGCAGATGACGAGGTCAGGCCCTTCCGCGACGATCTTCAGGTTGTCGTCGGTGACTACGGTGGCGATCTCGACGATGACGTTGTGCACCGGATCGAGGCCGGTCATCTCGAGGTCCATCCAGGCGAGCACCGAGGGGCATCGTACCCGGATCCGCGTCAGCTCAACTACGGTGCGCTTCGTGCTCGAGATTCCACTGGTCCGCCTCGACGTGGACCTTCCGGTTCCGAGCTATGCGCGGCTCGGTGACGCGGGTTGCGACCTTGTTGCGAGATCCGGAGCTACCCTCGCTCCGGGCGGCGGGCGGGCAACTATCCCGACGGGGATCGCCCTCGGGATCCCGGAGGGTTGCGCGGGACTCGTGCTGCCTCGCAGTGGGCTCGCCGCCCGTCACGGCGTCACTTGTCTTAACGCGCCGGGACTGATCGACCCTGGTTACCGCGGCGAGGTCGCGGTCATACTTGTGAACACGGATCCCAGCATCCCCTACGAGGTCCGCCGTGGGGATCGGATCGCCCAACTGGTGATCTGTCGAGTGGAAGAGGCGCGTTTCGTGGCGGCGACGAGCTTAGAGACAAGCGAACGCGGTGAGGGAGGCTTCGGCCACAGCGGCCGGTGAAGGCAAGAACGAGGTGAAGTGCAGCGTCTGAGCGGGCTCGACTCCATGTTCTTCTACTTGGAGACGCCCAAGAATCACATGCACGTGACCGGTGTGTTCCTCCTCGATCCCACAAACGCGCCTGGAGGATTCTCCTTCGCCAAGGTGCGGGCAATGGTGGAAGCTCGTCTTGACCGTGCGCCGCCCATGAGGCGTCGTCCCCTCGAAGTGCCCTTCGCTATTGCGCAACCGGTCTGGATCGAAGACCCGGACTTCGACCTCGACTACCACCTGCGGCGCGCTTGCCTGCCGTCGCCAGGAGGATTGTCGGAGCTCAAGCAGTTCGTGGGTGAGGTGGTCGGGTCAGCCATGGACCGAAGGCGGCCGCTGTGGGAGATGTATCTCGTGGAGGGCCTCCAAGGTGGTCTCCAGGCGATGGTCGTGAAGGTGCACCACGCCGCGATCGACGGCGTCTCGGGTGCCGAGCTAACTGCAGCCTGGCTCGATCTCGAGGCAGATCCGCCGACGACCGGTCGCGACAGCGGGAACGACTGGCGACCCGACCGCGTGCCAAGCGAGATCGACCTGCTGGTCGGCGCATGGGCTCAACTCGCCTCGACTCCTGCCAAGGCGGCAACTGCGGCCCGACGCTGCACGGAGGCCTCGCTGCGTGTCTCAGCGCACAACCGCTGCTCCGAAGCGCCATCTCCTCCGTCGCTCTTCAGTGCGCCCAGGACGTCGTTGAACTTGGCGATCACTCCCCACCGGCGCGTCAGTTTCTGCGCAGTGGCGTTCGAGGACCTGAGAGCTGTCAAGAAGTACTTTGGATGCACCATCAACGACGTCGTGTTGGCGCTTTGTGCCGGCGCGTTGAGACGCTACTTGCTTGTCCGGGGCGAACTGCCGGCCGAACCGCTCGTCGCTTTGGTTCCGATGTCTGTACGGGCGGAGGAGGACAAGCTGGCCGGCGGTAATCGGCTTTCGGCAATGCTCAGCTCGCTCGCCACCGAGATTTCTGATCCTGTCGGGCGCCTGCGAGCGATCTCTGCCGGGATGTCGCGGGCCAAAGATCAGGAGTCCTTGATCGGCGTGGACGTCCTGACTGACTGGACGGAGTTCACATTCCCGGCGCTCATCGGAGGCGTGGCTCGACTGATCTCCTCGACGCGTTTGTTCGATCACGTCCGCCCGGCGTTCAACGTCACGATCTCGAACATCCCGGGACCCCCGTTTCCCATGTTCCTCGCCGGAGCGCGCGTGACCGCCGCGTATCCGCTCGGGCCGGTCGTCGAAGGTGCTGGGCTCAACATAACTGTGATGAGCTACTGCGACTCTATGTACTTCGGTCTCAACGGTTGCAGGGCGACCGTGTCGGGCATAGAGGATCTTCCCTCGATGATCACCGAGAGCCTTGACGAGCTGCTGGCGGTCCTCCGGCCCGGGTACCAGTCGGCCTCCAGGACACGAGGGCGTTCCGACGGGCCGGGTCGGTCTGACGAGGCGCAAGGGCCAGACGGTCGGTGGTGAGAACCTCCCGAGGCTTGTTAAGATTTAGCCAAACGCGGACGTGGCTCAGTGGTAGAGCATCACCTTGCCAAGGTGAGGGTCGCGGGTTCGAATCCCGTCGTCCGCTC
>JBKQHU010000062.1:0-5689 GCA_052148655.1 Acidimicrobiales bacterium | reverse complement strand
TGGCCTGAGCAGCTTCACGCCGTTCGGTTTCGCGGGCGCCTACACCGACCTGTCGGGCATGGTCTACCTCATCGGGCGCTACTACGACCCGGCGAACGGACAGTTCCTGAGCGTGGACCCGAAGGTGCAGAAGACCAAGTTTGCCTACGTCTACGCAGGCGATGACCCAATAAACAATACCGATCCAACTGGCCTCGCTATATTCTCGCCCCCATGTCACGGAACAGGGAGCGAGGCAGCCGCTTGTGATCTGGGAGTCATGGCCCATACCGACTTCCCTGGTCTATCGTGGCAGCATATAGCGTTAATCATCTCGGGAGCGTCTTTGGGCGCACTTGCCTTCCTCGCAATCAACCGAATACCCGGAGGCTCAATCGTCCTTAAGCTCCTTGGAGGCACCGCGGTAGGGTCGCTTTCTGGTTCGGCCGCGGCCGCTTGGGCCTGGAATGTCGGTTCGCCGGATGTCAGCCAGATTCAGATAGATCTGCGTGGTGCGAAGCTTGCAGTCTTTGTTGACAAGTACGAGCAACAGGACAAGGCCATCATGGGAATCGGCGGCGGTCTGAACGCCTTTCTGGACACAAAGGTTGCAAAAGACCCCCAGTACCGATGGTTTCAGGCCATAGCACTACAAGAGATGTACGCCTACGCGGGCCGCCGACTGGTGTCGGGATTCATATCGAGCTAAGATAAGAAAGCCATGGTGAGGTGAGATGGGAGCGGACTCGATCTCATATGATAGTTCGGTGCCAATTAGGCGGATGTTTGTCTTCTCGGCTGTCTACTGTCTGGTGCTCGCGGCAGGTATCTTCGGCTTGGCTTATTGGACAAACAACCTGGTTGTTGGCGTCGTTGCTGGAGTGATGGCTGCTGCCCTTGTGTGCTATGCCTACTACCGGACCCTGGTGCACACTTGTCGAGAATGTAACTTTGACACCGAGAACATCA
Source organism: Acidimicrobiales bacterium (assembly GCA_052148655.1). Classification (GTDB taxonomy): domain Bacteria; phylum Actinomycetota; class Acidimicrobiia; order Acidimicrobiales; family Bog-793; genus Fen-455. The sequence continues at coordinate 4,741 of JBKQHU010000062.1, read as the reverse complement.
GGTGGCGGGGTTTCCTTTCCGCAGGGGTTGCGAAACTATGCTCTATTAGCTCTGTAAGACAGGCTGGTCGAGTTAGCTTGACTATTCGCGGAAAGGAATTGGTTGGGTGCGGATCGACCTGCCTCGTAGTAGTCAGATTCGAACAGGGCTCTGAGCTTTATTTGGTGGGACGCCGGTGGGGAAAGCAGCGGCGGGCCTTAGGTTCGTTTGCCGATACTCTCGACGTGGCGGTAACGGCCTCAAAGAGTGCCGTCATGTCGGATGTCCGCTTACCCGAAGACGGCTCCAAGGGTGGCTAAGGAGGTTAGCGCGTGAGGCCGTTTTCTTCGGAAGTAGCCGTTCAGAAGGCGCCAAAGCAACGTCTGACCTCCGACTGTGCGATGGCCCAGGCGAAGAGTCGCGCATCGTAGTAGCGGCCAATTCCGTCGGCCAGTTTGAGCCGATCAAGTTTCGTGATCGGCATGGGAGTCGTGGGCGACGCCCCGGGTGACGGGCGCGAGACGATCTGATCTGAAGAGCTCAGCCGGGTGTCCGTACCGGTGAGCGCGTGAACGCCTTTGTCATATTCGTCGACCGCGAAATTCATCCGCGACTCGGTCGAGGCCGATGCTCAAGGACAGGGAGAGCACCAGCCACGGTGGACGAACCGGCGGCGGAGTCCGGTCCCGCCATGGCCTCCTCGTCGGCCGTCTCGAAAGAAGGCGGTCATGACCACCATCGAGATGGACGCACGCGAGTACCTCAAGTGGATGGCGATCCACAACTACGCCAGGACGACGATCATCTGCCGGTGCCGCTACCTCGGCTACTTCGTCGAGTTCGCCGGCGCTCAAGGGGTCGATCGGTCAGAAGATGTGACCCTGGAGCTGCTGGTCTCGTACCAGCAGAACCTTTTCGCCCACCGCAAGCGCGACGGTGACCCGCTGTCGTTCGGTACCCAGGCGCAACGTCTCGTGCCCGTGGCCCAGTTGTTCTCCTGGTTGCGGCGCCAGCACCGCATCGAGGTGAACCCGGCCGCCGACCTGCTCATGCCCCGGCCCGACAGACGCCTGCCGGAAGCCACGCTGAGCGCCGAGGAGATGGCGCTCCTGCTCAGCACCCCCGACATCTCCAAGCCCCTCGGACTACGAGACCGCGCCGTGCTGGAGGTCTTCTACTCCTGTGGCCTTCGCCGGGCCGAGCTCATCTCACTTTGGCTGAGAGACGTGGACTTCGAGAGAGGGACGGTGTTCGTGCGCTGCGGCAAAGGTCGCCTATGTCGAATTCGACATAGTCCTCCATATGTCGCGCGCCGAACTATGTCGCGAAGGGGTTGCTCGGGTAGCACTTTGGCGGCGGTCGCGCTCCGCGATTGAACATATTTCGGGCCAAGCTACAGAGTCTCAAGGAACGCGAGGAGCGAGTCGGGAGGCCTGTAACGGCCGGGCTTGACGTTGGCCGGCGCGGTGCGGTCGAGGGCGCGTCGTTTGAGCTCCATGTCGGCGTGGAGGTACTTGTTGGTCGTCTCGAGGGTCTCGTGGCCGAGCCACAGCGCGATGGTCGCGACGTCGACCGGGGTGCTCGCGTGCAAGAGCCGCATGGCACACGTGTGGCGGAGCGTATGGGGGGTGATGTTCTTGGCGGCGAGCGACTGGCAGTGAGTAGCGGCGCGGGCGGTGTACTTGGCGACCAGGTGCCAGATGGCGCCCCGGGTGAGGTGACCTCCACTGCGGTTGGGGAACAGTGGATGGCCGGGCTGTCCGCCGCGTTCGCACAGCCACGCTTGTAGCACGGTTTTGGTCTGGCGGGTGATCGGCGTGCACCTTGTCTTGCGTCCTTTGCCTCGGCATCTGACCCATGCGATGCTGTCGAGTTGAAGGTCCTGGCAGCAAAGGCCCGCCAGTTCGCTGACTCGCAGCCCGGTCTGGACGGCGAGCAGGAGCATGGCGTGGTCGCGTCGGCCGGTCCAGGTCGAGCGGTCTGGCGCCTGCAGTAACGCTGTGATCTCGATTTCGGTGAGATAGCTGATCTCGCTCGAGGCGGATAGCTTCTCGGGGATCGACAGCACGCGGGTGATCAACTCGGCCTGCTCGGGAGCTTTCAGCGCCGCGTAGTGGAAGAACGAGCGGATCGCGGTCAGCCGGGCGTTGCGGGTCCGCACAGTGTTGGCTCGCGCCTGTTCGAGGTAGGCGAGGAACGCGCTGATGGTGGTGGCATCGAGGTCCTCGAGCAGCAGCTTCGAGGGCGTCTTTCCGGTGCGCTCGTGCACGAAGCCCAAGAGCAGCCGGAAGCAGTCACGGTACGCAGCGACAGTGTGGGCGCTGGCGTCGCGTTGGCCGATGAGCCGGTCGGTGAAGAACCCTTGTAGCAGCGGAGGCAGCGCGGTCATGGTTGCCGATCCCAGATGTCGTCCAACCGTTTGGCGGCGAGCGCCAGTAACTGGGGGGCGGCCTCCAAGTACCAGTATGTGTCTGAGGGATCGACATGGCCGAGGAACGTGGACAAAAGCGGCAGGCATGCTTCGACGTCGAGGTCCTGCTGATACCAGCTGAGCAGGGTGCCCAGCGCGAAGGAGTGGCGGAAGTCGTGTATGCGGGCTTGGCGTCCGAGGGTCTCCCGGTCCAGCCCGCAGCAGCGGCGCAGCCGGTCGAAGGTGTGCCACACCGTCCCCGTGTCCAGCCGCCGGCCGGTGCTGGTGACCAGGAAGCTCGCTCCTATCGGCCGCGGGCACAGCTCGTCTCGGAGGTGGGCGTAGGTGTCGAGCGCGGTCACGGTCGTGGGATGGAGCGCGACCTCGCGGGAGCGCCCGTTCTTGCCGTGGTGGACGGTCAGTAGTCGCTCGGCGAGCGCAACATCGCTTCGGTCCAAGCCGATCACCTCGCCGATCCGCATGCCTGTGACCGACAGCAGGCCGATGAGCGTCTCATATGTCGACGCTTTCAGCGGCGAGGGGATGGCCCGCGCCGCTGACATCAAGGCGACCACATCGGCTTCGGAGTACAGATAGGGGATTGCTCGACGGAACTTGGCCGGCACCAGATCGACCGGCGGGACCTGATGGCGGACGTCGGAGGCCTGAAGGTAGCGGGCGAAGCCGGCCACGACGGCCAGCCGTTGGTGCCACCACACGACGCTGCCAGCCGGTTGGGTCGCCCATTCCAGCGCCAGGTCGGTGGTGATCACTGTCGCGTGACGTTGGTCGAGGAACTCGACGAACTGCGGGAGCAGCCGGTGGTGGGCTGAGAGTTTGTAGCCGAGCGACCGGCGAAGCTCCAGGTAGTCGGTGACGGCTTCGCCGAGGACGCTCATGACTGACCCCCGGGCCATGGCAGGGCCAGCTGCGACAGGGCGGAGCGGTCAACCTTGGCGTAGACCGCCGTCACTTCCAAGCTCTGATGCCGCAGGACCTGGCCGATCTCCACCAGGCCCGCGCCCTGCCGCAACATCTCTGTGGCGACGCTGTGGCGAAGCCGGTGAGCCCTGACCGCGCCGATCCCGGCCCGCTGGGCAGCTCGCGCCACCACCGCGCTCACTCCATCGCCAGACAGGGGGCCGATCGGGGGCTTAGCGCGCAGGAACACGGTGCGCCCAAAACCTGCCGGTCGGCCGCGCCTGAGGTAGTCGGAGAGCGCTTCACCGACGTCGCAGGGCAGAGGCAGACGGTCGGTCCGCGACCGCTTGCCATGGACCACCAGCTCGCCTGCCCGCCAGTCCAAATCGTCGAACGTCAGTCCAGCGACCTCACCGCAACGCAACCCCAACCTCGCAAGCAGCATCAACATCGTGTGCTCCCGACACCCGAGCGGCGTCGCGCGGTCACAGCTGTCGAGCAGTACCGACAGTTGCCCGACCGGAAGCGCACGCGGCAGGCCCTCACGTCGTTGCGGCACTGAGGGCACCGCCGCCGCCAACGGCGCCGGGATCCAGTCCTGGACGTGCAGGAATCGCAGCAGGGCCCGCAGCGCACAAACGACCGTCTCGGCCGTCCGCGGCCTAACCCGGGCCGATTCCCGCAGGACGAAGGCGTTCACCTCCGCCCCAGACAGGGATGCCAGGGAACCGGTCATCGGCCGTGCCAACTCCTCCAAGAAGCGGCGTGCAATCCGCTCATAGAGGGTGACCGAGCCGGCCGCCAGGCCACGCTCATAGCCCAAGTAGTCGCAGAACTCCTGGATCAGCTGGTCAACCTCCGTCGACGTCACAGGCGGAGCGCCTGGTAGCACACCGACCTGATCCAGATAGCCCAGCAACGGGCGCAGCTTGCCCGGCGACACGGCACTGACATAGCCGTGCTGGCGACGCTCGGTCACGAAACGCTCGACCACGCTCAGCGATAACGCTCCGACGTTGAGCCCCTCGCCCTCCATCCAGCGGCTCAGTTGCGCAAGCAGGTACAAATGCGACTGCACCGAACGGGGCAAGTAGCCCCGACCGGCAAGATGCTCCGAGTAGCCGTCAGCGAACGACGACAGCGGCCCCCTCACTCGGACACGATCAGGTTTCGGCTCCGTCATGGATGATCTCCTCTCGTCGACTGACAAGAAGAGAACCCTCGTCCACCGAGCCGAAATATGTCGCGTCGGAACTCAGCGACGGACGCGCCGCGTGCTCAGGAACCCGCCCGGCACACGCCTTCATAATCGACCCAGCGGCCCGTTCGCGACATAGTTCGGCGCGCGACATATGGAGGAAAGGACCGTTACGTCCCCATCGGAGAGAGGGCGCTGTTCTGGTTGCGCCTGTACGTGGAGATCGTCCGCGC
>JBKQHU010000061.1:0-12605 GCA_052148655.1 Acidimicrobiales bacterium | reverse complement strand
AAGGGGGTGACGCCGCTGAGCTAACCACCGAGAGAGAACACGATGGCCGCCAGTGGGGAATTCTCCTGGCCGCCAGTGGGGAACTCTCCTGTCCGTGTGTGGGGAGATCTCAATGGCCATTGACAATCAGGTCGACCGTCTGCGTGGTCAGCAGCTCCTTCATGGAGCCAGGCTGACTGCCTGAGTCATCGAGAGGAGGTGCCTCCTATCGCGGCTTCGTGACGCACGCAGAATGACGGTCGATCATGCGACGGCGATAGCACCGAGTCGTTGTTAAGCGCGGCCCGAAGACAGATCAGCATCGTGCCCGCAAGCTGTCCACCTGCCGCGGCTCGAAATCAACTCCCGGCAATTGCTCAGAAAGGCTCATCGAAGAGCTTCTTGATCAGCAGCCGACCTGATCCCAGGCGTCCTGGTTCAAAGGTTGTCCCACCCGCTCCGCCGATTGGCCTATACCCATTCACCGCTACCCTTTGAGACAACGTGGCCTGGGGTTGGGTTGAGTGTGGGACTTCGAATTCGTTCGGAGTGAGGTAGCCGAGCGAGCCGGCGTAAAGTGAGCCCCGGGACAATCTTCAACAGGGAGGCCCCCGTGGCAAGAGTCGTCCATTTCGAGATAACCGCCGACGACGTCGAGCGCGCCCGCAAGTTCTACGAGATCTTCGGTTGGGAGATAACGACCTCAGGCATGCCCGGGGTCGACTACTGGCTGGCCCACACCGGCGAGGAAGGCATGGGGATAAACGGCGCGATCATGCCCCGGGCGTACAACCCTCAACCCGTGATCAACTGGGTCGGTGTCGGCGACCTGGATGACATGATCCACCAGGTCAAGGTGGCGGGCGGAGAGATCGTCGGCGAGAGACAGACCGTGCCCGGAATTGGCGACACCGTCTACGCCAAGGACACCGAGGGCAACACGTTCGGCATGATCCAGCCTCTCCCTGGTTCCGCGATGCAGCCGTAGTCGCGAAGCACGCCACCGAAGGCGTCGCCCATCAGCCGGGTCAACTGCTTGCAGACCTGTGGGCGCTGCGGTCCTTTGGAAGCCTGAGGGCGGGCGGCCTCACCTAGTCTCGAGGGCAAGGAGTTGCCCGTCTGGGTCGATCGGCGGCTCGGCGTTACGGAACAGGTCAGGACCGAGTCTTGGACGCGCGAGCGTCGAAATTGATAAGCAAACCCGAGCCGGTTCTCCTAAACAGACCGCCCAATGAGGTTCGTTCCACGCCGCCCGGTTCGCTCGTTGTCACTGGCAGGGCCTAGCCGTGACCCCATGCCGGTCGCCCAGGGAGTCAGTTGATGTCCTGCCGAACCGACAGGGCGATACCGACAACCCCCAGCGCGCCGGCCCAGGCGATCAACGTGATCGCGCCGACGCCCGGCGAGACCAGGTGATCGACTCGGAGGCCCATGAGTGCGTCCGAGGCACGGGTTGGCATGAACCGCCCGACCGAAGGGACGAGGCCGAACAGGAGGTTGTCGACGACGAGGCCCCAGGCGAGCAGCGCGATCACGCCGCCGACCTGGTTGTGGATGATCGCTCCAAGGCCAGCGCCGATCGCGCCCCACAAGGCCGCGCCGGCAAGCCCCCCAAGCGTGAGCAGCAGGATGTCGCCGCTGCCGAGCACGACGGTGATGCCACGCCCGTCGAGGATCGCGTATCCGATCGCCCAGCCAATTGCCTCGCCGAGGACCCCGAATGCGATTCCTGCCAGCGCGCCTGCGACGAACTTGGAGGCCAGGACGTGTGAGCGCTCGGGGTTGAACAGGATCGTCGGACGGATCGTGCCGAAGCGGTACTCGCTGGTAACAAGCAACACCCCAGCAAGTGCTGCGAACACGCCTGCGAAGCTGCTCAGGCTCAGCAGCTCACGCTGGTCCTCCTTGCTGGCGAGCCCGCTTGCGTGGGTGAGCAGCCCGGTGAGCAGCGTAAAGAGCAGGATCAGCGCGATCATCCCGAGGATCAACCCGATGGTGGTCCGGGTCGAGCGGATCTTCAGCAGCTCCGCCCTGATCTGCGTGATCATGTCGGCGGCTCCGAGGTCAGTTCGAGGAAGACCTCCTCCAGCACGCCTCCATCGTTGACCAGCTCGTGCACTGGGACACCGGCGGCAAAGGCGATCTCACCGATCCGCTCGCTCGAGGCTCCCTGGACGAGCAGCGCGTGGTCGGTACCCGTAGTCGCCTCCAGCGCCTCACCACTCAGCGCCGTAGTGAGGCGCTGCGGATCGCGACAGCGAACGCGAACAGCGCCGCCGGCACGGGCGGTCAGCTCTTCCAGTGAGGACGAGAGCACGAGCCGCCCGCGACTGATGATGAGCACCCGGTCAACGGTCTGTGCCACCTCGGCTAGCACATGACTTGAGATGAGCACCGTGCGGCCCTCTGAGGCCAGCCTGCGCAGGAAGTCACGCAGCCAGCGCACGCCCTCCGGGTCAAGCCCGTTGGCCGGCTCGTCGAGAATCAGCAGCTCCGGGTCGCCAAGCAGCGCCACCGCGAGCCCGAGTCGCTGACGCATCCCCAGCGAATATCCCTTCACACGCCGCCGGGCAGCGTCACCGAGCTCCACCAGGCGCAACACCTCGTCCGCACGTGAGTCAGGAACATCGACGGACTGCCCGAGCATCCGCAGGTGGTCGCGCCCCGTTCGGCCGGGATGGAAATCGGTCGCCTCGAGCAGGGCACCAATCCGCAACGCCACACGCGGCAACTCCGCGTAAGGATGATCGAACACCAGTGCCCGTCCACTCGTCGGCGCCGCCAGCCCCAGGATCATCCGCAGGGTCGTCGTCTTGCCAGCGCCATTCGGTCCGAGAAAACCCGTGATCGTTCCAGCCTCCAGCGCAAACGACAGGTCCGTGACCGCTGAGACCTCACCGAAGCGCTTGGTCAACGACTCGGCTTTGACGACCGCCGTCATCCGCGTGGTCGACCGTTGAACGGGACCGCGAAGTCTTGGTAGGTATCCTGCCCCACTTCGCTGGGCAGATACGTGATCCGCAAACCCAGATCCGCCATGCCCATGGCGAGGCGTAAGTCGTGTTGCTGCTCGCTCCAGGCGTCCAGCGATCGTGAGACCACTTGCCAGTCGGCGCCGTCGATCTGCCCATCGCCGATCTTCACGAACGCCTCCTGGTGGGCGGGCTCGGCACGAAGGGTCAGCTCCGGGCAGCGGGCGGCGAGCGCTTCGGCCTCGTCTGGCGGGACGGGACGGCACCACTCCATCGGACCGTCGCTGTCCTCGCTGACCTCCCCCCAGAAGATGCAGAAGAACGCACCGGGGCGCCCCTCGATCTGCGGCAGCTGATAGTGCCGGAGCAGGGCGATGAACTCCTTGCCGAACGCCCATGCCTGATCCACCCCGGCGACGTTGCGCTTTATGCACAGCAGGCTGCGCTCGGGTATCTCCCTCGTGCTGACCTCGTACATGACTGACTTCTTTCCGCTCAGGTCGTCGATCAGGTATGCGGCGAGCGCGCGGCGGGCCGTGTGCCCGGCCTCGGTTGCGGCCCAGATCACGCGGACACGCTCTGCCGCCTGGGCCGGCTCGAGCGGCAGGATCGCCTTGATCTCCGCCAGCGGGACCTGCAGCTGGCGCAGCGCCGCGATCAGGCGTGCTTGCTTGAGCTGGCCGGGCTCGTAGAAGCGGTAGCCAGAGTCCTCATCCACCCGTGCCGGCGGCAGCAGGCCCAGCTCGTCGTAGAGCCGCAGCGCCTTGGCCGATAGCCGCGAACCTCTGGCGAACTCTCCGATGCTCATCTGGTCCATGTGCTCGCTCCTCATCGACATGACACTCACATGACAAGTCTGCGGCTTCCCCCAAGGTCAAGGTCAAGCCGCCGCGTCGAAGAACGTGCGAAGGTATCGCGATGATCGAGCGCTACGTGCTGGGTCTCGAAGAGGTAGACAAGACGCAGGTCGCGCTCGTTGGCGGCAAGGGCGGGCACCTGGGGGAGCTTTCGCGGATCGAAGGTGTTCGCGTTCCGGCTGGCTTTTGCGTTACCACGGACGCCGTCCGACTGGTCATGACAAGGGTGCCTTGGATCGACGGGCAGCTCGATCGGTTGTCGCGCCTGGACCCGGACGACCGCGAGGTGATTCGCGCGGTCAGCGCGGAGCTCCGCCGGACCCTCGAAGAGGTCGCCATCCCCGACGATCTGGCGGCGGCGATCACGCGCTCGGTCGCCCGGCTTGGCGAGCAGGCTGCCTACGCCGTCCGATCCAGCGCGACGGCGGAGGACCTGCCGCCGGCATCCTTCGCCGGTCTGCACGACACATATCTGAACGTCGTGGGTTTGGCGGCGATCCTCCAGCACGTCAGCCGGTGTTGGGCCTCCCTGTTCACCGACCGGGCCGTGACCTACCGCCTGCGGAATGGCTTCGACCACCGGAAGGTCCAGATGGCCGTGGTCGTGCAGCAGATGGTCTTCCCGCAGGCGGCCGGCGTCCTCTTCACAGCCGACCCCGTGACGTCCAACCGGAAGGTCGTCTCCGTGGAGGCAAGCTTCGGCCTGGGCGAGGCCCTGGCCTCAGGCCGGGTGAACCCGGACGTCTACACGGTGCGCAATGGCGAGATCGTGGCCAAGGCGATCGCCACCAAGCAGCTCGCGATCCATGCCGTATCGGCAGGCGGGACGGAAGAACTGGCGATCGAGCCGGAGCGTCGGGAGCAGCCAGCGCTGACGGACACGCAGGTCCTGCGGCTCGCGGACCTGGGCCGTCGAATCGAGGCGCACTTCGGCCTCCCTCAAGACATCGAGTGGTGCCAGGTCGATGATGAGTTCCAGATCGTCCAGAGCCGGCCGATCACCACGCTGTTCCCCGTCCCCGTAGTTGGAGATCAAGAGAACCACGTCTACGTCTCGGTCGGCCACGGGCAGATGATGACCGATCCCATGAAGCCCCTGGGGCTTTCCTTTTGGCAGATGACATCTCCCCGGCCGATGTACGTGGCCGGGGGAAGGCTGTTCGTCGACGTCGCCCGGGACCTGGCGTCGCCGGCGAGCCGAGCCGGCCTCCTGGAGGTCATGGGAAAAAGCGACCCGCTGATCGGCGACGCATTGCAGAGCATCATCGAACGTGGCGACTTCATCCCGTCGCTTCCGCACGACGGTCCCAGCGGGGTGCCGGCTAGATCCGCGCCAGCCCCGATCGACACCGATCCGGCCATCGTCGAAAGGCTGATCGAGAGCAGCCAGGCCTCGATCGCCACGCTCAAGCGCGACATCCGGACGAAGTCGGGTTCGGCTCTGCTCGACTTCATTCTGGAGGACATCCAGGAGCTGAGGCGGATCCTGTTCGATCCGCATAGCCATCAAGTGTTCACGTCGGCGATGGAGGCCGCGTCGTGGCTGAACGAACACATAGAGGCGTGGCTGGGCGAGAAGAACGCTGCCGACATGCTCACGCAGTCCGTGCCCAACAACATCACCTCGGAGATGGGGCTGGCGCTCCTGGACGTCGCGGACGTGATCCGTCCGCATTCGGACGTGGTGGCCTTCCTGCAGCAAGTCGAGGACGGGAGCTTCCTGGACGAGCTGCCCACGCTCGAGGGCGGGAACGAAGCCCGAGAGGCCATCTTGGCCTTTCTCGACAAGTACGGCATGCGCTGTGTCGGTGAGATCGACATCACGAGGCCACGTTGGAGCGAACGGCCGGCCACGCTCGTCCCCGTGATCCTCAGCAACGTCAAGAGCTTCGACCCGGGCGCCGGCAAGCGGCGGTTCGCGCAGGGGTTGCAGCAGGCGCAGATGAACGAACAGGACGTGCTGGCGCGCCTTCGGGTATTGCCAGACGGAGAGCAGAAGGCGACCGAGGCGAAGCAGAAGATCGACCGTGTCCGAACCTTTATCGGGTACCGGGAGTATCCGAAGTACCACATGGTCGGCCGCTACTTCGTCTACAAGCAGGCCCTGTTGAAAGACGCCGAACGCCTCGTGCAGGCCCACGTACTCCGGGAAAAGGAAGACATCTCCTACGTCACGTTCGAGGAGCTCCACGACGTCGTGCGCACGAACCACGTGGATGACCAGCTAATCGGCCAGCGCAAGGACGCGTTCAGGTCGTATCAAGCGCTCACACCGCCCCGGGTGCTCACCTCGGACGGCGAGATCGTGGCCGGGACTTACCAGCGCGCCGATGTCCCGGCAGGCGCGCTCGTCGGCTTACCCGTTTCCGCCGGGACCATCGAAGGACGGGCCCGCGTCATCTTGGACATGGCCGAGGCGGACCTGGAACCGGGCGATATCTTGGTCACCGCCTACACGGACCCCAGCTGGACACCCGTGTTCCCCGCGATCAAGAGCCTGGTGACAGAGGTGGGGGGCCTAATGACCCATGGCGCGGTGATCGCACGGGAGTACGGCCTGCCGGCCGTGGTGGGGGTGGAGCATGCAACCCGACTGATCCGTGATGGGCAGCGGATTCGTGTGCATGGAACGGACGGGTACATAGAGATCCTGCCTTAGGTCGCCTTGGGTGACCGGCGGCGGCTGGTCCTTGGCGACCGTAACGTGATCGGGGCGGGTGTACCTGGCAGCCCCAACCTTCTAAGGGCAGCAGCGCCACCGATCGTTTGGGTCGCGTATCGGCCCATCACCGGCCGTGTGCGCACCGCCACACCTGCCAGGGCAGCGTACCCAGAGGTTGAGCAAACCCCGAGAAACTCTTCCGATAATCGCCGAGCTCCGACCTTGGGCCTGGCGAGAAATTCCGAGCAATCCGCCGCCCGTTCGTTGCCGCAAAGCACAACGCCTGGGTGATCACTCTTCGACTTTGCGTCTCAGTATCTCGCCAAACGTGCTCATTATGAGCAGTATTGATCAGACTTCCGGCCAGCCATCCTTGCGCGAACGTGGCTTGATCCTCCATGCGCAGTGCACGACGACGTGCTCGGTCTGTGCTTCCGCCCCGACGGCTGCCAGGAAAGCAGCAGAAGGCGGCCCTTGCGCGGTAGGCGAGAGTTACGTAGGGTAAGCCGAGTCCGTTTCAGTTAGCGGGAAGGATCGCTCATGATGAGCAACTTCGAGCATGAGTTCACGACGCAACCAGAAATGTGGCGGCGCGCCGCTGCGCTCGCGTCCACCGAGAGGCTGATTCCACCGGGCGCCCGGATCGCTCTTGTCGGCTGCGGCACTTCGCTCTACGTCGCCCAGGCGGCCGCCGCATACAGGAATGAGCAGCGGCTCGGTGACAGCGACGCCTTCCCGGCCTCGGAGATGCCCCCCGGCCGCAGGTATGACGTCGTCGTCGTGATCTCTCGCTCGGGAACGACCACTGAGGTCCTCGACGCGACCACGACGCTGGTCCCGAACACGCCGACATTGGCGATCACTGCGGCGGTGGATAGCCCCCTTGCCCATCTTGTCGACGAGCGGGTCGTGCTCTCGTTCGCCGACGAGGAGTCGATCGTACAGACGCGTTTCGCGACGAGCACGCTCTCGCTCCTGCTCGCCAGCTTCGGGTGGGATGTCGGGGCCTCTGCGACCAGGGCCGAGGCATTCCTCCGCGAACCGCCCGAAGAAGTCGGCGCTGCGGACCACTTCGTCTTCCTCGGCCGAGGCGTCGGGGCCGCGCTGGCGAACGAAGCCGCGCTCAAGCTGCGCGAGGTGCTCGGCGCCTGGACCGAGTCCTATCCCACGATGGAGTACCGCCACGGGCCGATCTCAGTCGCCAGCGAGCGATCGCTGGTATGGATCCTTGACGGCGCCGAGCCGAGTATCGACGATGAGATAGCGGTCACGGGAGCACGCGTCGTGCGTAGTGGGAGCGACCCGCTCGCGAGCCTTGTCCGGGTCCACCGCGCCGTTCAGCAACTCGCGACGAGACGGGGGATCGATCCCGATCACCCCCGCTTCCTCGCCCGCTCGATCGTGCTCGATCGCCGCTGAGATGACCCGTAGTGCAGCGACTGCCGTTGTCGCACTCGACATCGGCGGCACGAAGATCGCTTCGGCGATCGGCGGTGCCGACGGCGAGCTGCGTCGCTGGCGAACGCTGCCGACCGAGGCGGAGCGCGGCGCCGAACGGGTGCTCCAGTCGGCCATTGCCCTCGCGAACGACGTGCTCCGCGAGGAGCAGGAGAACGGCGGTGAGGTCAGTGCCATCGGCGTATCCACGATGGGGTTGACCCGCGTTGATCACGTCGACCTCGCGCCCAATGTCCCGGGCTGGGGGGACCTCACGATCCCCGCCGCCGTCGAGAGAGCTTTCCCCACCTTGCCGGCGGCGTTCGGAAACGACGTCAAGCTCGCAGCGCTCGCCGAGCTTACGTGGGGTGCACTCACCGACGTGGCGTCTGGGGTCTACCTCAACCTCGGAACGGGCGTCGCCGCCACTCTCGTTGTCGGCGGACAGGTTGTCGAGGGGGCTCACGGGGCGGCCGGCGAGATCGGCTACTGGCTCACGGACGGTTCGGCCACATCACGAATGGCCGCGGACGGTGCGGTCCCGACTGAGGAGGCTCTCGGCGGCAGGGGTGTCGCTCGCCAGACCACTGAGCTTTTCGGGCGGGAGATTGAGGTTGCCGAGCTCGTCGTACGGGCCGAGCACGACCCGCGCGCAGACTTGCTGCTTCAGCACGTCTGGGACAGGATCGGGACTCTCGTCGCGAACCTGGCGATCGTCTGCGACCCGGAGGTCCTCGTTCTCGGCGGTGGCTATGTTCGATCCGAACGCTTCCCGATCGACGCCATCGCCGGTCTTGTCGCTCGGGCGGTGCCATACCCACCCGAGGTAGTGCGCGCTCGCTTCGCAGGCGACGCGTCACTGCACGGGGCAGTGGCGGTGGCACTTCGGGATTGCCTCGCTATGGCGAGCCCGGTTGGGGGTGCCGCCGAAAGAATCCACAGTCGTCGAGGACCCTCGCGGTGACCCGGAACGCGGCTCTCCAGCGGACCTACCACGGAAATGAGCCCGCGCTCGAAGCAGCCCGACGCGCCGAGAGAGCACACGCCCGCGTATGCCGGAAGGGCCCGGAGGTCGCCCGCGCACTTAAGGGTGAGAGGGCCGTACCGCTCGTCACCGACCTCGCGGCCAGGTCGACAGGCAAGCAGATCGAGAAGTCGCGACGCCGCCCGACTCCGTTCGCCGAGGCGCACCGAAAGGCTTCCGCACGCGTTCTACCGCAAGCATGCAATGAGGAAATGAGCAGCCAAGCACACAAGGAAGGGGAACCATGAGCAAGAGGACATGGATACACAGCACTGCCTTCAAAGCAACCGCGGCGGCAGCGGCCGCATCGCTGGTGCTTTTCGGGAGCGCAGTGGCTGCATCGTCGGCCCCGCGCCACGCCAGCACAAGCGGCGTGACGATCAACGTGGCCATCGCCTACCCGGCTCCGCCGAAGGCGATGCTCGCCAAGTTCACGAGCCAGACAGGCATCAAGGTCAACTGGTCGAACCTGCAGTGGGACGATCTGCAGACAAAGATCGCAGCTGCAGCCGAGGCCGACACCTACTTCGCCGACGTCACCGACGTGGACTGGTCAAAGGTGGGCGAGTACTACGTGACGAAGTGGTTCCTGCCGCTCAACCAGTACTTCAATATGAGCTCCCTCAGGTCCCAGTACCCGCAGCTCAGCTCGTTTGTCCGGAACGGGACGCTCGTCGGGATGCCGATGGACGTGTCGTTGCTCGTCACGACGATCAACGAGAAGTTGTTCAACAAAGCTGGGATCACGACGATGCCGACGACACTCAAGCAGTACACGACGGACCTGCAGACCGTGAAGTCGAAGGGCGTTGTCAAGTTTCCCCTGGACATCCCCTTTGCCGCCGCCGAAGGGCTCTCGACCTACTGGTACGAGCTCACTGCGGCGATGGGAGGCCAGGTGCTGAGTACGTCCTATAAGCCTTTGTTCACCAGTCCCTCCTCTGCCGGTTACAAAGCGATGGCCTGGATGGTGAACGCCTACAAGAGCGGGCTCGTGGCGAAGGCGAACCTCGACTACACGGATTACCAGGGGTTCTCGACCGAGATGGCGCACGGTCTCGCTGCGAGCGTCTTCTCCGACTACTCGGGAGATATCGGAACGATCTATGACGTGCCAAGCCAGTCGAGTGTCGTTGATGACGTCTCGTATGTGCCGACGCCAGGGATCTCTGGTGCAGCTCCCAACCTCGGCAACCCGGACGGGATCGGCATCCCACGGTCGGCCGAGCACGTCCAAGCAGCAGTCGAGTTCATCAAGTGGATGGAGGAGCCCGCAAACCAGGCGGCGTTCGCTGGTGCCGCCGGGCCCAAGAACGTCATCAGCACCTTCCCGCTGCCGTCCAATCGTGGCGGGCTCAGCCTCCTCGCGTCGTCCGGCAAGGTCCCTGGCGCGGCCGCGCTCGTCAACCTCGTCGAGAACCACGGGCGAGCGGTCTTCCCCGCCGGTGCACCGCCCTGGTATCCGAACTTCAGCAACGCCGTCTACACGAACCTGCACTCAGCCGCTGCCGGCCAGGAGAGCGTTGCCGCCGCGATCTCGGCGATCGCCTCCGAGGTGAACAGCCTCAACAGCTAGAACAAGTCAGCCATGGGTCCCGGCCGGGCCGTCAACGAGGCGTTCGGCCGGGACCCCGCCCTTGCGAGGAAGGAGGAGCGTGTCGCAGCCCGCGATCTCGAATCGGCGCCGATCGCTGGCGGGGCTCGGCGACCGGCGTCCGAGCCGGTCGGAGGCGATGGGCTACGCCATGGTCGCACCGCTTCTCGTATTCATCCTGGCCCTCGCGCTGTACCCAACGGTGCTCACGACAATCGACGCGTTCATGCACATCGACGCCCTCACGCCGCCGAACCACTTCGCAGGGTTCGGCAACTTCACGGCCATCTTCTCCAACCCTGAGATCCGCCAGAGCTTCGAGAACACCGGCTGGTACGTCGTCTTCGGGGTCGGGCTGACGCTCGTGTTAGGCACGGCCTTCGGGCTCCTGCTCCAGCGACGCTTCCGCGGCCGGGGCATCGTCCTGGCGATCGTGATCCTCCCCTGGGCGCTGCCCGGAGTCGTCGAGGGTGTGATCAGGTCCTGGATCTACGACCCTACGTTCGGCGTGCTCAACTCGGTGCTGAAGAGCCTCCATCTCCTCTCCCAATACCAGCTCTTCATCGGCACGCGTCAGATCGAGAGCATCCTGCTCACCTCACTCGTCCAGGTCTGGCAGATCACTCCGCTCGCGACGCTGCTCGTCCTCGCGTCGCTGCAGGGGATCCCCGGCGAGATCTACGAGGCGGCCCGCGTCGACGGTGCTGGTTGGTGGCAGGTGATCCGCCGGATCACGCTGCCGCTCATCCGGCCCGGGCTCGCCATCGCGGCCGTCGAGGCACTCGTCCTGTCGCTGAACATATTTGATCAGGTCTATGTGTTGAACGCGGGTGCAACGACGGCATCGTCGGTAATGAGCGTGACCTACTTCACCACGTTCCAGGGCCTCAACTTCGGACAGGGGTACGCCCTCTCGTTGCTGGCCACCGTCGTGACGGTGGTGCTCTCCCTGGGCGCCTTGAAGCTCCTCTACCGGAAGGTCACGTTCTAGATGCGACGGCGGATCGGGGTCTGGGCCAGGCGGGTCGGAATCGCGCTCGTGATCGCGTGGTCGCTGTTCCCCGTCTACTGGGCGCTCAACACGAGCTTCATGACGAATGCGGAGGCCCAGAGCACCCCTACGCACTTCCTTCCTATCCGGCCAATCTTCTCGAACTATCAGGCAATCTTCGGAGCCGGTCCGCAGTCCGCCGAAGCGGCCGGGGGCATCGGCCGTTCCCTCGTGAACATCGTCGTGGAGAGCGGCGGGGCGACACTGCTGACGCTCGTCATCGCGATCCGCGGAGCCTACGCGTTCGCGCGACTGCGATTCCGGCTGAAGAACCTGTTCTTCTACACCGTGCTCGGGACCCTCACCCTCCCGGTATACGCGACGCTCATTCCGCTCTACCGGATCATGAGCCAGGTCGGGCTCGTGAACACCTACCTCGGCATCATCCTCGTATACGCATCGGGGTTCATGCCCCTCGCGATGTGGATCATGTACAACATCTTTCTCGCGCTCCCTCCGAGCATCGAGGAGGCAGCCGTCATCGACGGAGCGTCGATGCTCCAGAGGTTCTACAGGATCGCGCTCCCCATCGCGAAGCCAGGGATCGCTGCGACCGCGATCATCACATTCCTCCTGGGATGGGGGCAGTTCATCTTTCCCCTGGTTCTCAGCAGCACCGGGTCAACCCAGCCGCTCACCGTCGTCCTCGCTGCGCTCGAAGGCCGTCACGTCGTCCCGTATACGATCATCAATGCGGCGGCAATCGTTGCTATAGCCATCCCTGCGGTCCTCGTGTTCCTGTTGAATCGGTGGATCGTGGAAGGCATCATCGCGGGAAGCGTCAAGTAGTTGTGACACGCCCCGTAGACCGCGCCAGAAGAAGAGTCCGCGGGGAGAACCCGCCCCCTGTTGTCAAGGTTTCCGACCCGATGGCGCCCCCGGACCCACGAGGCCGTGGCCATGCAACGCTCGAAGATGGGCGTGCACCAGGCTTCGAGCACCCGTTGACGGTCAGCAGTGGTGCACGGAACCTCCGCCCGCGGATACGGGACAGCCGCCTGCGGTCGATCATTGAAGTCATCGATGACA
>JBKQHU010000060.1:0-30386 GCA_052148655.1 Acidimicrobiales bacterium | reverse complement strand
CTAAGCCACATGGCGCTTCGCTGCTTGTCCCGTCCACAAGAGAGCAGACTTCCTTTCTCTTAGTTGCTAATCCTGCTGAATGTATTGCAATGGAACACTTCACACCAGTACATTTGAACAGTAATGGACCGCCAGGCACAGCGACTTAGCTCACCGAGACTACCCAGAGAAAAAGATGAGCTCTCGGTCGCCGAGCTAGAAGTTCTGACGGATGCTCCCGCGACGACAATCAGGCGCGATCTGAGTCGTGCGAGAAAAGACAACCTGCGTGTAATACGCCACCTACGATCATCGCCACGCACGTGAGCTGTCTCCGATCTCGCTCGGCACGAAACCAGCAGGATCTGCCCGCTAAGACTGCGACCGGCGAGGAAACCGGGGCGACGACGCCTGACGCCCGCCGAGCCACTTCGAGGTGGCCCGACCGCTGCAGGACAGCCCTCTTGACCGTGATAACCATAAAGCCCGTATATGACAAGATTCCTCGTCAGGAAGTGGAGATTCCTTTGATGGTGACCGGTGGCTCCGTTTGCCTAGGTGATCTCTCACTGATGGGCGATTTCGCCGAAGACGCATTGTTGAGGTTTCGTTTCGACACGGTCGCGCTGAGTGAGGCTCGTCAGGGCGACACGAAAAGGGGGAGAAAGCCGAGCAAGCGAAGAAAGGGTTGACTGTGCGCACGTTTATCAAGGCCGGGACAGTCGTCACATCCGAGGGTGCGGTCGCGTCGGATGTGCTGATCGAGGACGAAAGAATCGTTGCCGTCCTTGCTCCCGATTCAGACGCCGCCCGAAGTCTAGGTGCCGGCGCCGACCGGGTTCTGGACGCCAAAGGCAAGTATGTGATCCCCGGCGGGATCGACGCTCACACCCACATGGAGATGCCCTTCGGCGGCACCACCTCGGCGGACACGTTCGAGACAGGCACTAGGGCTGCCGCCTGGGGCGGGACCACTTCGATCGTCGACTTCGCAATCCAAGCATTGGGCGGGTCCTTGTGCTCGGCCGTCGATGAGTGGCACGCCAAGGCAGACGGCGTCTGTGCTGTCGATTACGCCTTTCACGCCATCATCTCCGACGTGAACGATGTGACCCTCAAGGAGATGGATTCCCTGGTCGAACAGGGTGTGACGAGCTTCAAGCTCTTTATGGCCTATCCGGGCGTCTTCTATGCAACCGATCGCGACATCTTGCGGGCGATGAGGACGGCCGCTCATAACGGGGCACTCGTGATGGTGCACGCCGAGAACGGCATAGCCATCGATGCCATCGTTGAGGCCGCGGTCGCCAAAGGCGAGAGCGAGCCGATCTTCCACGGTCTCACACGGCCGTCCGAGCTCGAGGGGGAGGCGGCACACCGTGCCATCGTCCTGGCAGGTGTCGCCGACGCCCCCGTCTACATCGTGCACGTCTCGTGCTCCGAAGCTCTGGCAGCCATCGTAGAGGCCCGCGATCGCGGACAGAAGGTACTCGGAGAGACGTGTCCCCAGTACCTCTTCCTCTCCCAGGACGACCTTGCCCGGCCAGGCTTCGAGGGGGCGAAGTTCGTGTGCACTCCCCCACTGCGACCCGCCCGTCACCAGGCGGAGCTTTGGAGAGGTCTGCGCAACGACGACTTGTCCGTCGTCGCGACAGACCACTGCCCCTTCCGTTATGTAGGACAAAAGGACCTTGGCGTGGACGACTTCACGAAGATCCCGAACGGCCTTCCGAGCCTCGAGAACCGGATGGACCTCGTCTACCAGGGCGTTGTCGCAGGTGAGATCTCCCTTGCCCGCTGGGTCGAAGTCACCTCGACCAACCCCGCCAAGATCTTCGGCCTCTACCCGCGCAAAGGGACCATCGCCCCGGGCGCCGACGCCGACCTCGTTGTGTACAACCCAACCGCCACTCAGACAATCTCGGCGGCCACCCACCACATGGCCGTCGACTACTCCTGTTACGAAGGCATGACCCTCACGGGGCACATAGACGACGTGTTCTCGCGCGGCCGCCAGATCATCACGGCTGGTGCCTACACCGGTAAGCAGGGCCACGGCCAGTTCGTGCCGTGCCGAGTCGGTCAGCAGCTTCACTGATCCCAGAAAGGAAACGTCCATGGACATAGGCCTCGTACTGCAAACAGACCCACCCGCGCGCCACGTCATAGACCAGACGAGAACCGCCGAGGAAGCCGGGTTCACCCACGTGTGGACCTTCGAGTCCTGCGTGCTGTGGCAGGACACCTTCATGATCTTCCCCGCCATGCTGGAGGCAACTTCCAAAGTCATGATCGGGCCGATGGTGACCAATCCAGTGCAGCGGGACTGGACCGTCATCGCCTCGATGTTCGCCACGATGAACGACATGTTCGGCCCTCGCACCATCTGCGGGATAGGCCGCGGCGACTCCGCCCTGCGAGTGATCGGCGGCCAGCCAATCTCGATGAAGGGCTTCGCCCAGTCCATCACGACCATCAAAGACCTCGCCGAGGGCCGGGAAGCCGCCTTCAACGGCCGAACTATCCGCATTGCCTGGGCTAAGGGGTACCCGCTTCCCATGTGGGCGGCCGGATACGGCCCTAAGGCACTGCAGCTGATCGGGGAGCTAGCCGACGGCTTCATCCTCCAGACGGCCGATCCCGCCGTCACCCATTGGGTTATAGAGACCGTACGCGCGGCTGCCGTGGCCGCGGGACGCGACCCGAAATCGGTCACGATGTGCGTGGCCGCGCCCGCCTACGTGGGTGATGACGTCGCCCACCAGCGCGACCAGCTCCGCTGGTTCGGTGGCATGGTCGGCAATCACGTGGCCGACATCGTCGCCCGCTACGGCTATGACTCCAATGTGCCCCATGAGCTCACCGACTACATAAAGGACCGCCACGGCTACGACTACAGCCACCACGGGCGAGCGGACAACCCTTCTGTCGCCTTCGTGCCCGACAACATCATCGACAGGTTCTGCCTGGTGGGCCCGGCGGAGAACCACGTCGAACGCCTGAGGGAACTGGCCTCTCTCGGCGTCGACCAGTTCGCGCTCTATCTCATGCACGATCAGGCCGCCGAGACGCTCGAGGCCTACGGCGAGAGCGTGATACCGGCGGTGGGAGAGTTCTGAGCAGTCGCTAGGACCAGTCAACACCTTGTCGAAGGCGAGGCAGACGACGTGGTCGTCACGAAGAGGCGCACGCGCAAGGCCAACGCGCCAAGGACCACCCAGCCGATGAGGCTGTGGTGGCCCGCCGAGCGCACCAAAGCGCGGCTCTCGAAGCTCGGCGCGCCGCAGCGCAATACCGACCTCAACCGCCCGTCGCCTCGCACAGCTCGCTCCCGCGGTGGTTTTCTTCACCGCGAAGCTGATCGACTGGCACAACCGCCGGTCACCGGGCCCGGCGCCTGTCCACCGAGCCTCTAGGCGGTGAGGCGCCGGTTCACCGGACGGCGACGATCACGAGGTCGTTCGCGTTCGTATGGGTGAGCCCGGTCACAACCGCATCGGCGAGGCTTTGCAGGGCAGCCCCGGTGTCGTGGGCGAGGATGGTCCGCCTGAGGTCGATCCCCGAAGCGGCGGCACGATCGGCCGTCGAGTGGTCGACCATGGCGCCCGCCACCGGTGTCCCACCGTCGGAGCCGTCGGTGTCCATGAACAGGGCCACGATGCCGTCGACGCCTTCGATCGCTAGCGCGGCGCCAACCGCTGCCTCCTGGCTCGGTCCGCCGCGACCGAAAAGCTCCCGCCCGCCCGTCCCGAGGCTGACAGTGCACTCCCCGCCGCAGGCGACAAGAATGCTCCCCCTTTCAAAGGGGCCGGCGTCGAGTCGCGACTCACGAGCGAGGGTGCCAAGGAGCCCTCCCACTGTCGACGCCTCGCCCTCGAGCCGCCCGCCGAGGCGCACGCCCCAAAGGTCCCTTGCCCTTGCCTCGGCGAGGACCGCGTCCGAGCCGTCACGCCCTGTCGTCACGAGCACCGACTCGATGTCGATCCCATCGAGGGAAGGCGACCTCGCCTCGGGACTCGAGCGGAGGTGGGCGACGACGGACGGGGGGACCACGTCCGTCAGGTCATACGACTCGAGCACCGAGAGGGCGTCGGCCGCTGTCGTCGTGTCCTTCACGGTGAGATCAGTGATGCAATCGAGCGGATCGCCGACGACGTCGGAGACACTGAGGTTGAGGACGGTCGCCGGGTGAAGGGCGCGGGCGAGCCTCCCGCCCTTGATCGCTGAGGTGTGCTTGCGAACGGTATTGATCTCGACGATCGACATCGGAGACGACAAGAGCAGCCGGTGCAGGACGATCTTGTCCTCGGCTGAGATACCGGGAGCCGGCAGACAGGCAAGCGCCGAGCTCCCGCCTGTGAAGACACAGATGGCAAGGTCCTTCTCACCCAAGGCGTGCGCTCTCGCCAAAAGCGCTTCTCCCGCCTCGATGCTGGCGCTGCTCGGGACCGGGTGGTCGGCCTCGATCAGCTCGACGCGTTCCGGCACCTCCGCCGGCCGGCTGGGCACGACGACGAGACCTCCGCTCAGCCACCGGCCCAAGAGGCGCTCGATCCCTAAAGCGAGCGGGGCACTGGCCTTGCCGGCCCCGAGAACCTCTATCCGCCGGTAGCCCGACAGGTCGTAGCGCCGCCCGGCGACGTAAAGCCTCGAGTCCTCGACGCTCACACACCGCGCGAGGCCTCCTGCCGGGCTTAGGGCCGCGAGGGCGGCCTCGGCCAGGTCGAGGACGAGCCCGCGCAACTCGCTCTCACCGTGGCCTACCAGTTCGGCCCGGTTCGACACCAGGACCCGGCGGTCCGCCAAGACGACGCCTGTCAGCGGGGTCGGCGGTATGCGCGACCCGCGTAGAGCCCGTCGCTCCCGAGCTCCTCTTCGATCTGCAAAAGGCGGTTGTACTTCGCCGTCCTCTCACCTCGCACGGGAGCTCCTGTCTTTATCTGGCCGGCGTTCAAGGCGACGACGAGATCTGATATCAGCGGGTCTTCGGTCTCACCGGAGCGTTCGGAGACGACGACGCTCCAGCCACCCTGAAACGCCTGTCGAGCGGCGTCGAGCGCCTCGGAGAGGGTGCCGGCCTGATTGACCTTGAAGAGCAATGCGTTCCCTGCGCCCAGCTCCTGCGCCCGCGCCACACGGTCGCGGTTGGTCACGAGCAGATCGTCTCCGACCACCTGCACCCCGAGTCTCCGCGTCAGCTCGGCGAAGCCTTCGAAGTCGTCTTCTTCCAACGGGTCTTCGAAGGACACGACCCCCCAATCCTTGGCGAGCGTCTCGTAGAAGTCGATCAGCTCCTCTTTCGACCGGTCCTTTCCCGCCAGGGAGTACACGCCCCGCTCTGGGTCGTAGAAGTGGCTCGCGGCGCAATCGAGCGCGAACACCACCTTGTCTTTGAAGCCCGCCCGCTCGACCGCGGCGTGCAGGTGCTCGAGTGCCTCGGTGGGTTCGCTTATCGGGGGCGCGAAGCCGCCTTCATCACCGACGTTGACCGCCGCCTTGCCGTAGCGGCGGGCGAGGATGTCGTGCAGGACGAGGTTGACTTCGGTCGAAACAGCCATGGCGTCCGAGAATGTCTCGACCCCGACCGGCATGATGATGAACTCTTGGATCTCGAGATCGTTCGAGGCGTGCTTGCCGCCGTTTATCAGATTGACCAGAGGCACCGGCAGCACATGCGCGTCGGCGTTGAGGTGCCGGTACAGCGGCTGGCCGCATGCGGCGGCAACGGCCCGGGCGCTAGCGAGCGAGACACCCACGATGGCGTTCGCCCCGAGCCGGCTGCGGTCATCGGTCCCGTCGAGGGCGACGAGGCGGGCGTCGAGGGCCCTCTGGGGAACAGCCGCGGAGCCCACGATCGCCGGCGCTATGACATCGGCGACATTCCCGACGGCGCGCCGTACCCCGAGTCCACCGTAGCGGGTGCCCCCGTCCCGCAGCTCGACCGGCTCGTGACGACCCCTCGAGCGCCCGGCGGGAACATCGGCCCGACCGAGGTACTCGTAATCGACCACCACGTCCACCTGCACGGTCGGCAGGCCTCGGCAGTCGAGCACCTCCCTGGCCCGCACGGCGGTTATCTCGGGTGCCTCGAAAACGTTGTTGTCCACCTTGACTCTCACTCCTTCTCGGCGCCCGAGCGGTCGCCGAAGTCGAACTGCGCAATTTCCCTGTAGCACTGCGCCAGCCGCTGCGCCCAGTGGTCGACGACCTCGGCACCGACCTCGGCCGAAGCGGTGCTGGGATCACCGATGACCCCGTTTAGGGAAAGGTCGCGGGTGAGCCACGCCGTCGGGATCTTTATGCCGGGACCTCCCTCGGAAGGTGGCCCGAACAGGCGTGCCGCCGAGCGGCCACCGCTGTGCCGCTCATCGCCGACCATGGAGGCATCGAGCGCCAGCATGACCGAGGTCTCGAGGAAGTCCGCGTGAGCGGCGAACT
This sequence comes from Acidimicrobiales bacterium, assembly GCA_052148655.1. GTDB lineage: Bacteria > Actinomycetota > Acidimicrobiia > Acidimicrobiales > Bog-793 > Fen-455. The sequence continues at coordinate 23,969 of JBKQHU010000060.1, read as the reverse complement.
CGGCGTCGGGGCAAGTGAGCCCGTCGGGGAGGCCGAGTTGGCTCACCATTAGCCGGAACACCATGAGACCGGTCTCGGACCGGATGTCTCGCGCCACGACGTCAAGCAAGGCGACATTGCCCCCGTGGCCGTTCACGAACACGAGGCGACGAAACCCCATGGCTGCCACCGACCGTCCGACATCTCTTAAGACGCTGAGCAACGTCTCGGTCGACAACGACACCGTGGCGCCGAAACCCGCGTGCTCTCCCGAGCGCCCATAGCACAACGTGGGCAGCATCCACACAGGTGCATCCTCCGCCACAGTGCGTTCGAGGGCGGCACGCACCACCGTCTCGGCTATGTAGGCGTCCGTCACCACGGGAAGATGGGGGCCGTGCTGCTCGATCGAACCGATCGGCTGAACGACGACCGCATTGTGCTTGTCGAGCGCGGCGATCTCGGTCGCGCTCAGCCTCACCAGCTCGTGCGAACGAGCCGGAAACCCGTGGAGGCCCGTATCGCCGGGCCCGGCCAATCCTTCAGTGCTCAAGTTTTCCTCCCCGTCAATTCTGACTCCGCCGCCGGGCCGCGTCGGCTCATGAGCGCGAGTCGCGTGGCCCGATGTGCGCCGGCTCAGCCAGCCAGCGCTCACGTTTCGTCCCGGCGACGCGGCGACCGTTGCTTATCACGTGCAGCCGGTCGGAGCGGTACTGGATCGCCTCGCGCGGGTGCGTGCAGTCGAGCACCACGAGATCGGCACGGCAGCCCACCTCGAGGCCGTAACCGGAAAGTCCAAGCGTCTTCGCGCCGTTGACCGTCACCATGTCGAACACCTGCTCTATCCCGCGCGGGTAGGCGAACTGACCGGCGTGGGCGAGTGACCAGGCCCACTCGAGTGGGTCCTCTTGACCGAAGGGGTAGTAGAAGTTGTCGAGATCATCTTGGCCCACAGAGACGTTGATCCCGTAGTCGACCATCTCGTGCACCCGCGTGAGCGCACCGAGCAGGTTGACGTGGCTGTTACAACAGATGTTCATCTCGGCGTCGCGGATCATGTTGAGCACCTTGACGGCATGGGTGTCGGGATAGCTCGACAAGGCACCGTTGTGGCTGGAGGAGACGCGGCCATAACGGCGGGCCTGCACGGTCTTTGCGGCGACGTACTCGAGCGTGCGCGACATGGGGCTGGCGACGTCGTCGCAGAGGAAGTGGACCGGCGCTCCGTAACGGTCCGCCAGCTCAAAGCAGAAGTCGGCATGATCGTGGCACATCTGCTCGGTCCACTCGACGTGCGGGAGGCCGCCCACGACGTCGGCCCCCATCTTCATGGCCTGCTCCATGAGCCCTGCGGTCTCCGGATCGGCATCGAGTCCCTCCTGGGGGAACGGGCATACCTGGAGCTGTATCAGGTGGCCGACCCGGCGCTTTGCCTCGAGCGCCCCCTCGAGCTCGACGAGGCGGGCGAAGCTGTCCACGTCGACGAACATCCGGCAGGCGACGACCCCATTGGAAAGACCGAGGCTTAGGGCCTCGCAGATGCGGTCCGCAACCGTCTCGGGCGTGTAGGCCTCCTTCCACGCCCATTGTTTGACCAGGGGAACGACGTTCTCGTGGTACTCCTCGAGGTCCGCCATCCCCGAGCGGTACCTGTGGCGGTAGCGCTCGCCCAGATCGCTCGGGTTCCATTCGGCCCGGCGGTAGTCGTAGCGGTGGGTCTCGCGCCCGAAGAAGGACTTGCCGATATGGAAGTGGCAGTCGATGAAACCGGGCACGACGAGCCGACCAGCGGCATCTATCACCTCGGCGGCGTCCGTCGGCAGCTCGTCCGCGACGGCAGCTATCTTCCCCCCGGAGATCCCTATGTCGCTGAGCTGTGGCGCGCCACGCAGCTGCGCTCGCTTCACGACGAGTTCGTATGCCATTTGTTACCTCTCCTCAAACTCTCGCTTGCCGCGAAACGGCCCGGCCCCAGACGACGGAGCTACCGCACCGGCTGTGAGCACTCAGGACGGGTGCCCCAGCCGGTGCGGGTCATTCATGTGATCGCTTTCAACTGTTTCGAAGCACTACAGCGGGATCGTGTTCTTCCCGTCGTAGATCTCCTCGAGCAGCGAGTTGTCGAACAAGGCCTTCGTCGCGGGAACCTTGCTCAGGTTCAGGCTGCGGAGGTTCTCCTCGATGTTGGCCTCCGACATCCAGAACAGGCCGTGCTGGCGCGTGACCGAGTTCTGGATGAGGAGGTTCACCTGGTCCTCGCTCTGCATCTGCTGCACCTTGCGGTTGAGGCCGAGGTGCTTGCCCCACACGTTCATCGTGAGGTCGAGCCCGAGTGCCTGGTTCTGGCACTCGACCTGCCAGCCACGGATCTCCCCCTTCAAGAGGGCGACGATCTGGGCCCGTTGCTGGGCGTTGTTCAGCGCGGCCTTCGAGACACAGTACGTGAGGTCGAACAACTTGAGGCCGGTGTCGCCGAACAGCAGGTAGTCCACCTTCTCGCCAGCGACGACGAGCCCGAGCACGTCGCTTGTGACCCAGCCGACATAGGCGTCGCACCCACCCGAGGTCAGTATCGTGGCGTCCCTCGTGGTCAAAAGCGACTTGACCTTGGACTTGATGCCGTTCACGGAGAGCCAGGCGAACCACGGCACGGCCATGTTCGGCCCGTAGCCGACGGTCTTGCCGATGAGGTCCTTCGGCTCGTTCATCGGCAGGTGACTGTGCAGCGACATGACACAGAAGGGGTTGGTCTGGTATTGCGCGCCGACGAGCACCACCGAAGCGCCCGCGTTGTTCGCGGCCGCCGAGGTGGTCGGGTCCGTCTCCGCGCAAAGTGCCCTCCCCTGCATGACGAGCGGCTCACCGTCGAACGAGTCGCCGCCAGGCAGGAACGTGACATTGAGCGGGCTGTAGTACTTACGTTGGGCGGCGATGTACGAGCCCGCCTGCTGGACGTCGTAGAGCCACGAGAAAGCCAGGGTCGCGTTGCCGAGGCTGGCCGTCGCGCCATCCTTGAGCGACCCGACACCGGAACGCAACCGTGGGCTCATCACTGAGAACGCGGCCGCGCCTGCGGCCACCGTCCCCATCCCGCCGAGGAAACTCCTGCGGCTCAACGCCTCGTCGAGTCTCGGATCTGTCATTTCCTTCCTCCTATCTCTCCTAGGTGTTCTCCAGGTGTTTCGCCATCGGAGACCTTTCAAACCATTTCGGAAGAGTCACTCTCTAAGCGCCGCACCAAGTCTTCGTGGGCGCGCACAATCGGCTCTTCTTCCTGGACGAGATGTCCGTCGAAGACCACAAAGCTGCCGTCGACCATGACGTGGGTCGCCGAGGCGGGCGGCGCGAGCACAAGCGCCGCGACGGGGTCGTTCTCCGTCCCGGCGCCGGCGACACCCCGCAACGAGTACAGCGCGACATCCGCCCTCATCCCCGGTGCCAGCGCGCCGATATCGTCGCGCCCGAGCGCGGCGGCTCCTCCGATCGTCGCCATCTCGAGCGCCTCGCGGGACGTCATTAGCCGTCCTCCACCGGAGCCCACGCGGGACAAGAGCATGGCCTGGCGTACCTCAGCTAGCAGGCTCCCCCTGTCGTTGGAGGCACTGCCGTCGACACCGAGACCGACGTCTATGCCCGCCGTCCGCATCGCGAGCACCGGCGCCATGCCCGACCCCAGCCTCATGTTCGAGCTGGGGCAGTGTGCGACCGCCGTGTGCGATCGCGCGAGACGCTCGATGTCGGAGGCGTTGGCATGCACGACATGGGCGAGCCACACGTCCTCGCCGAGCCAGCCCAGGTCTTCCAGGCGTTCCACGGGACGGCAGCCGTAGACCTCGGCACAGTGGTGCTCCTCCTCGATCACCTCTGCGACGTGGGTGTGGCGAGTGACGCCGAGGCGCCGGGCGAGCTCGGCCGACTCGAGCATGAGCCTCTCCGAGCTGATCGTCAGCGAGCACGGCGCCAGGCCGACACGCACCATGGATCCCCGTGCCGGGTCGTTGAACTTTTCGACCGCGGCCTGCATGGCCGCCAGCGCCTCGTCGGTGTCCTCGACGAGCACTGCGGGAGGACTGCCGCCCGCGTCCAGGCTCACGTCCACGGCACCGCGCGTGGCGTGAAGACGCATCCCGAGCTCTCTAGCGGCGACGATCTCGGCTTCGAGCATGGCGAGGCTGTCACGGGCTTTCGGGAAGGCGTAGAGGTGATCGCTGCTCGTCGTGCAGCCCGAGAGCAGCATCTCCGCCATCGCGACACGAGCCGTGGTGTACACGGCCTCCTCGTCGATGCGCGACCAGACCGCGTAGTTGCTATTCAGCCAGTCGAGGATGCGCACGTCCTGGGCAACGGGAAGGACCCGCGTCACTGTCTGGAAGAAGTGATGGTGGGTATTGACGAACCCTGGCAGAGCGACGAGTCCACGACCGTCGATGCGCCGGCGCGCACGCAAAGTGCAGGTTCCGGTCCCGATGGCGGAAATGGTGCCGTTGTCGACGGCCAACCACGCGTCCTCAAGCTCTCTTCTCGCCGCGTCCATGGTCGCGAGCACGTCCAGGCGCTCCACGACCCAAGACACGCCCTCGGCCCCGATCGGATCGACGCGCACCGGGGTCACCTCGTCAGTAGCCGCGGGCCGCGGTGAGCCGCTCACCGAGACCGGCCAGGCTGAACAGTAGGAACGAGACAACCGCCGCGATGACGATGGCGGACCAGATGAGCCCGAAGCCGGACTCGTTGCTGGCGATTATCACCTGGGCCCCGAGACCGGTCCCGGTAACGGTCCACTCCGTCACGAGGGCGCCGACGAGGGCACCCGGCCCGGCGATCTTCAAGGCCGCGAAAAAAGCCGACAACGACGAGGGGATACGCACCTTGCGCATGGTTTTCCAGCGGTTCCCCCCATAGGAGTGGATCAGTGCGATCGAGCCCGCCGTGGCGGAGTTCAGTCCCGCGACCATGAGCACGAAGGTCGGGAAGAACGAGATCATGGCGCACACGACGATGGCGGCGGCGATGCCGCGTCCGAACACGGCTCCGATCAACGGCGCAACAGCGGCAATGGGGAGCACCCGCAAGGTGATGCCCCAGCTGAGGACGTAGGTCTCCACTCGCGGCACCAGCACGACGAAAAGGGCGAGCATGCAGCCGATAGCGCACCCGGCGACAAGGCCGAGGCCCGCGTCTCGGAGAGTGGTCCCCAGTCCCGAGATGATCGGGTCCCGGTTCTGGGAGGCCATCGGCCCGACGAACAGGTAGTCCCAGACGTCTATGGGGCCCTTGGCGACGTAGGTGCTCAGGCCGAACAGCTTCAGCGAACCGGCCCACACGATCAGGATGAAGGCGATCGAAGCGACCCAGGCCAACGTCCGGCTCGCAACCTGACGGACCTTCGACGCGCCTCCCGCAGACGTCGTCCAGTCGACGGGGATCGTGCCCATGCTCGCGGCGGCACCGCTCGCCCCCGCCTCCACGGACCATCGCGTCAGCGACCTCCCGATAAGGCCGATGACCGCGTAGGAGAAGCCGGCTATCGCGCTGCTGACGACGATGAGACCCCACATCTCCTTGGTGTGCAGTTCCGCCTGAGCGACGATCATTGCGATCCCGAGCCCTTGGCTGCCACCGAGGAACTCGCCGAGAATGGCCCCGAGCAACGCCGTGGGGGCAGCCAATTGCAGGGCGCGGAACAGATGCGGCATGACCGTCGGGATACGGACCTTGCGCAGAGCCTTGAACCTGCCCCCGCCGTAGACCTTGACCAGCTCGAGGGACACGGGATCAGCTGAACGAAGCCCGGTCAGCACGATGACGAGTGTCGTGAAGAACACCGAGATGGCTGCCAAGGCGATCTTGGGCGACTCGCCATTGAGAAGGATCTGAAGGATCGGAGCGATGGCAACCGTCGGCAGGCAGTAGCTGACGATCGCGAGGCGCATGAGAAGCTTCTCGGCCACCGGTACGAGCAGGAACAACAGCGCCACCAAGATGGCGAATCCGTTGCCCAACAGAAAGCCAATTGCCGCCTCGTGCACTGTTGTCGGGGCCGATGCCTCGTAGATGCCGCGGTCCTGCCATATCTCCCAGATCACGCTCTCAGGTGGCGGCACGAGGAAGCGGCCCGCGAACACCGTGCGCGCCAGCAGCTCCCAAGTGGCGAGAAACCCGACGACGAGGAGGAACGGAACTGTGAGCGAGCGCAGCCGCGCACCGATGTGGGAGACCCCCTTTGTGGCGGCGACCGAGTCCCTACTTGACATCTTCGGCCGTAGCTACCGCTCTTGAGCCGAAAAGCGCCGCCGAGACGGCGTCACACAAGTCGTGGAACTCCCTGGCGTGCATGAGCTCCGGGCTGCGCGGACGCTCCAGGGTGACCGGCATGACACGCGTCACACGTCCGGGACGGCTGGACATGACGACGACCTCGTCGGCGAGGAAGACAGCCTCCGATATGGAATGGGTCACGAGCAGCGTGGTTGTGGCACGCTCGGTCCAGACCCGGAGGAGCTCGACATTGAGATACTGGCGCGTCATCTCGTCGAGTGCCCCGAAAGGCTCGTCGAGGAGCAGGATGTCGGGATCCAGCACGAGGGATCTCGCGATGGCGACCCTCTGGCGCATGCCGCCGGACAGTTGAGCCGGGCGCGCTCGCTGAAACTCCTCGAGTCCGACGAGCTTCACAAGTGAGCGGACCATCTCCTCGTCGGCCTTGAGCCCCGCCACCTCGAAGGGCAACCGGATGTTCTCGAGCACATTTCGCCACGACAGCAGCGCAGGGTCCTGGAAAGCGATCCCGATGCGGCTCTTTGCCCGCAGGGCGCTCGGGGGCATCCCATTGACGAGCACCTCTCCCTCGCTCGGTGTCTCGAGGTCGGCGAGCATGCGCAACAGGGTCGACTTCCCGCATCCCGAAGGGCCGATGAGCGACACGAAGGCGCCCCTTCGCACAAGAAGGTTCACGCCTGCAAGCGCTTCGATCGTGCCCCGACCGAGCTTGAAGGTCTTGCCGACGTCGACCATGGATATCCCGGGGTAGTCGCCGCCACCGAGCCCGCCCGACGACGGTGATGGACCGCTCACCAGCCCCGACCTGCTTGCTTTCCGGCCGAACCTGCCCTTGGACCTCGGCTCCTGGTTTAGGGTCGACAAAGGATCACCGGACCGACCGAGGCGGTTGAACGAAATTGCTGTAAATCGCTCCGATCCACGCACCTCGTTTACACCACGGCTGCTATCATGTCAAGGTTGTGAGCGTGGGCTATACGCGGAGCCGGGGGTAGGGCGATGCTTGGTGAGCGACGCCGCCGTGACATCTGCGACCTGATCGAGAAGTCCGGCTATGTGGAATCTCGCCAATTAGCTGTTGATCTGGGCGTGAACATATCCACGGTCCGGCGCGACCTCGAAGTCCTCGCTGAGGCGGGGGTGATCCAGCGCACTCACGGCGGGGCGATGCCGGTCACGGACGGGAGTGCCGTGGATGTCCCCTATGAGGTCAAAAAGCGGCAACGGCTGGCCGAGAAGAGGGCAATTGCACGCTACGCTGCCTCGCTCGTGGCAGATGGCGACTCCTTGGTCGTCGACAGCGGGTCGACGACCTTCGCCCTCGCTCAAGTCATACGGGGCCGTACCGGGCTCACCGTCGCGACCAACGACCTGCGCATAGCCCATTTCCTGGCCGAGGGCGGCGGCGTCAGGCTGCTCGTGACCGGGGGTCAGCTGATTGACTCGGTCTTCACCCTGGTCGGCCCGAGCGCTCTCACCAACCTCGCCGGCCTCCAGGTCGACTGGGCTTTTCTCGGAGCCGACGCCGTCGACCCTGAAGCCGGCGTCACGAACGTCAACACGGTCGAAGTGCCCATAAAACAAGCGATGCTGGCTGCAGCGGCCCGCGGCGTGCTCCTGGCCGACAGCTCGAAGTTCGGGCGGCGGGCGCTCGCGGCCGTGTTCGGGATCGGAGCTTTCGACTACGTGATTACCGACGACGGCTTGCCGGCCGATGCGGCCGCACACTACGGGCCGAGACTCGTACGGGTGCCCACTGAAACCAAGCTCAAGCGGGCCGTTGAAGCTGCAGCGCAGTAGCCCGCCGGCCCGCCGGCGGGAACTGCGACGGGTGGGCGGCGATGGCGGACAGTTGAAACGCCACACGGCCGGTGGTAGAACGCTTGCATGACCCTAAGCGAAACCGTGCAGAATGATGCAACGCAGTCCGGGTCGTCCGTCAGCCGCTTCAGGGCTATCTTTCCGAAGGTAGCCAAGCCCCTGATCGCAATGGCCCACGTGCCCGCTCTTCCGGGTACACCTTCTTACGACCCACTTCACGGCGTCGGCGGTCTTGTCCGGCATGTGCGGGACGAGGTCGAGCTGCTTGTCGAGGCAGGCTTCGACGCCGTCATGTTCTGCAACGAACATGACCGGCCCTACACGCTCAAGGCGGACCTGGTCGCTTCCGCGGTCATGGCGCGAGTGGCAGCCGAGTGCCGTCCGGACAACATTCCCTTCGGAGTCGACTACCTCTGGGACCCGCAGTGCGCCCTCGCCGCCGCCGTCGCCTCCGAGGCGAGCTTTATTCGTGAAGTCGCCACCGGCTCCTGGGAATCCGACATGGGCAACTGGTCCCCCGACGCCGCCGAACTGCTGAGAAGGCGGCGGAGCCTCGACGCTGGCAATCTCGCCATCTTCATGAACATCACCCCGGAATTCGCCTCCAGCACCGGGCAGCGGACGCCCGCTCAAATCGCCTGGTCCGTGGCGGTCTCGAGCCTCCCCGATGCCATCCTCGTCTCCGGGCCGATGGCGGGTGTCGAACCCAGTGTCACGATGCTCGCCGAGGTCCGCGAGGCCGTGCCCGGAGATGTACCCGTGTTGCTCAACACCGGCGCTCGGGCGGACAACATCGCCGAATACCTGCGTGTCGCCGACGGCTGCATAGTCGGCAGCACACTGAAAGTCGACGGGAACACCTGGAACAGGGTCGATCGGGGGCGCGCGAAGGCGTTCGTCGAGGCCGCACGGGCGGTCTGAGGTCAATGGTCGAGCTGCCGCCAGTCATCGACATCGGTACAGCAGGCACCAACTGTCGACGCCGCTGCCCGGCGCCCACAGCGATGAGGCGCCTTTAGACACCCTTGATGGTCGCTCGCGTGTCGCATCCTCGCCGGCAACGACGCCGAGTACATGACCGGCGAAGCGTCGCCGTCCACGGCGGCCACACATGGACCAGGCCCAACTGGCGTTCCACAAAGGAGACAAGCAATGGTTACCAAGCTGCTGAAAGGGCGGGACTTCATCTCCCTGGTGGAGTTCAACCGGGAGGAGCTAGACACGATTCTCGACACGGCCTTTCAGCTGAAGCTCGAACGGGCCCGCGGCGTTCAGCACCACCTGCTGGTCGACAAGACCGTCTTCCTCATCTTCTACAACCGGTCGCTCAGGACCCGTAACAGCTTCGAGTGCGGGATCATGCAGCTCGGCGGTCACGCCAACTACCTTGACTCGAACATGGTCTATACGCCGGCTGCCGCTGATGCCGAGAGGGCCTATGAGACCGAGCGTCTCACCGACGTCGCCAAGACGCTGTCGCGCTTCGGCGAGGCGATCGCCATCCGTATCTACGGTGACCCGACCGGTTGGCTGTACGGGCGGGGGAACGAGTACGTCCGCGCCTTTGCAGAAGCTGCCGACGTGCCCGTAATAAACATGGAGGACGACAAGTACCACCCCTGTCAGGGCCTCGCCGACCTTATGACCATCAAGGAGAAGTTCGGCAGCCTCGAGGGACGTAAAGTGGTGATGAGCTGGGCGTACTCGCCGAGCCGCCACAAGCCAGTGTCGGTGCCCCAGTCGATGATGGCGGCCTGCTCGTTTTACGGAGCCGACCTCGTGTTCGCCCGACCGCGCGGCTTCGAGCTCGACCCCGAGCAGATCGCCTCTTACCGCGCCAACGTCGAGCGCTACGGAGGCAGCTTCGAGGAGACCGACGACATGCGTGCCGCCTTCGCGGGTGCCGACGTCGTGTACCCGAAGAGCTGGTGCAGCCTGGAGTACGTGGCGCCCTTCGTGCCAGCAGTGGACTGGGACGCGCAGGACAAGCTCTTCGACGCCAACAAGGACTGGATCTGCGACGACGAGATCATGAAGCTGACCAAGCCGCACAGCCTGTACTTGCACTGCTTGCCGTGCGACCGCGGCTACGAGGTCACCGACTCGGTCATCGACGGGCCGCACTCGGTCGTCTACGACCAGGCAGAGAACCGGCTGCACGGCCAGAAGGCGGTGATGGCTCTCACGATGTGAGACCCCTGTCGGACAGCCCTTTGAGGACCCGGGTCGAAGCCCGCAGTTCGCGAGGCGCCGGCCGCTCAATCGAGCCGATCGGCGCCCGCGATTTTTCTTCGACACTTCCATCGTCTCGGTTCAGAAAGCCAGGGACAGTGCAGCGTGACGACCGGCAGACGGGTGAAGTCCGACAGTCGGAGTACGGGCACGACGATGTCCGGCTCCGGAGCGGTCTGGCACAGGACGCGGCTTTGCTGGCGACGGTTTTCGTGTCCGCATGGCGGCACTCCCACCACGGTGTCGTCTCCGAGGACCGCCTAGACAGGCTCGACGAGAGCGATATCGCCCCCTGGCTCGAGACACTGATCGCGGAGGGCAGCTCGACCATGACGGTGGCCGAGTCGAAAGATCACGAGCTGCTCGGGTTCTGCCGCCACGGCCCGGACCCTGACGACGCCCGCATGGGCCACGTGTTCTCCCTGTACGTGAGACCTTCGTCCTCCGGGCGCGGGCTCGGGAGTCGCCTGCTCGCCCACGCGCTCGAGGACCTCACGCGGCGTCAGCTCGACCCGGTCACCATCTGGGTCTTCGAGAGGAACGCCCCGGCACGGCGGCTCTACGCCGGTTTCGGCTTCCTGCCCGACGGGGCGCGGCGTGTCGAGCCCGAGTTCGGGGCGGAGGAGATCCGGCTCCGTCTCGGCCCGAGGAGCACCTCATGAACCTGCCGAGGAGGCCGGAGCCCTTTCAGGTGACGGTCGAGGGCGCGACGCCTGAGGTGGCCGCGCTCAAGGGACTACTCGGGGACTTCGTCTCGACGTCGTTCCCGTCCGGGTTCTCACTTGCGGTCCTCGACGCCGAAGGGCCCGTCTTCTCGGCCTACGGCGGACAGGCATGCCGGATCGGCACACAGCGCCCCGTCACTGCCGACACCTGCTACGACCTCGCCTCACTCACCAAGGTCGTCTGCAGCGTGACCCTGACCCTCGTGTTCGCGGCGCGCGACATGCTGAGCCTCGAGGACAGGGTCGAACGATGGCTCCCGCGCTTTCCCCGTTCCGATACGACCCTCATCCACCTCCTCACCCACACCTCAGGGCTTATCGGCCACAAGCCCTTCTTCGAGTCTCTGCGCGGCCGGACCGCCATCGAGGCGGCGGTCTTCGACGAGGCGGCGGGATCGCCGCCGACCGGGGAGGTCCTGTACTCCGACCTGAACTTCATGTTGCTCGGATGGGTGCTCGAAACCTGCGGCGGGGCACCGCTCGACGTCCTGTTCGCGAGAGAGGTCGCAGGTCCGCTGGACATGTCCCGCGCGGTCTTCCGGCCCGGTCCCGACGAGGAGACGGCCGCGACCGAGCTCGACGGTGACCAGCGGCTCACGCAGGGACTCGTGTGGGGTGAGGTGCACGATGGCAATGCTCACACCCTCGGCGGCGTCGCGGGCCACGCCGGGCTCTTCGGACCGCTCGACGACCTCGTCGCCTTCGCCCGACACCTGCTCGTCCCCGACGGCAAGGTGCTCACCCCGGCAGGGCTCGACGCGATGACATCGACGAGGGCCGCCACAAGCGACGACGTTCGTGGCCTCGGGTGGCGGCTTGATCCGAAGGACTGGGGCCCTTGGCCGGAGGCCACCTTGTGGCACACCGGCTTCACAGGGACCTCCTTGCTGGTCTCACGTCCGCTCGGTCTCGGAGTCGTGCTGCTCACGAATGCAATCCACCCCGTTCGGCGCATCGGCGAGCAAGCCGAGATGCGCGCCGTGATCCACCGTTGCGTGAGGGAGGCGTTCGCGTGACCCCCGACAACGAGCTCGCAGGTCTCGGCGCCCTCGACACCGAGGCAGTTCGGCCCGAGCTCGCCGAGATCGACGTCCTCGATGTCCCTGATCTGGTCGCGCTCATGACATCAGAGTCGACACGGGCCTGCGATGCCGTCGTGGCTGCCACCTCGCAAATCGCAGGCGCAGTCGCGGAGGTGGCCCGACGGCTCTCAGAAGGCGGTCGCCTGATCTACCTCGGGGCAGGGACGGCGGGTCGGCTCGGCGTGCTCGACGCGGCCGAGGCCGGGCCGACATTCGACGTTCCCGATGGCCTCGTGCTCGCCGTCTTCGCCGGAGGCCGTGACGCCATGACGCGTCCTAGCGAAGGAGCCGAGGATGACAGCCAAGCCGGCGCGGTCGAGCTCCGCGCGCTTGACTGCTCGCCCCGAGATGCGGTGGTCGGGATCTCGGCGAGTGGCCGGACCCCGTTTGTGCTCGGCGCGATCTCCTACGCCCGCGATATCGGAGCGCTCACGGTCGGGGTCGTCTGCAACCGCCAAAGCCCGGTGGCTGAAGCCGCTGAGATCCCGATAGAGCTCCTCGTGGGCGGCGAGGTGATCGCGGGCTCCACGAGGCTCAACGCCGGAACCGCTCAGAAGATCACCTTGAACATCCTCTCGACGGCGGTGATGGTCCAACTCGGCAAGACATACGGGAACCTCATGGTCGACGTCCGGGCGACCAACGAGAAGCTGCGGGACAGGGCGACGAGGATCGTGGCGACTGTCGCCAAGACAACACCGCAACGGGCAAGGACGGCCCTCGAGGCGTGCGGGTGGCGGACCAAGCCCGCCTGTCTCGTCGCCGCTTCGACCTTGGACGCCGAACAGGCGGCCGAGCTGCTGGCTGCGAGCGGTGGAAGACTGCGCCTCGCGCTCGAGGCGGTTCTCACGAACCATCGCGCGGCTGGGACCACGCCCGGCCGGCGCCCCGGGAACCAGCGCCGGCTCGGCGTCTCCGCCTTCCTCCAGCACGGCCGGCTCGTGCCGGGCGATGTCGCGGTCGAGAACGGCAGGGTGGTCGCGCTCGGCCTGACGCCCGGCAGTGGCGGGATCGCCATTCCGGGGCTCGTGGATCTGCAGGTGAACGGTTACGCCGGCGTCGACGCTCTCGGCGCGTCCGTGGACGAGCTCGCGGCTCTCTCGAGGGCGCTTTGTCGCGACGGGGTCCTCGCCTACCAGCCGACACTGATAAGTAGCGAAGCTGCCCGCACCAAGACGGCCGCTGGCCACATAGCCGAGCTGACCAAGCTGGCGTCCGACGGGGCGCGCATCGTCGGCATCCACCTCGAAGGTCCCTTCCTCTCACCGCTGAGGGCAGGAACCCACCCGGTCGATCGTCTCGCGAGACCGAACCTCGAGCGCCTGGCATCACTGTGCGACGCAGGTCCGGTCACCATGGTCACCCTGGCCCCCGAACTGCCCGGTGCGCTCGATCTCGTGGCGGAATGCCTCCGACGCGGGATCGTGGTCTCCTTCGGTCACAGCGATGCCGACGCTTCCGAGGCACGACGCGGATTCGAGTCGGGAGGACAAGCCGTCACCCACATCTTCAACGCGATGGCACCGATTTCTGCCCGCGCGCCAGGCTTGGCGGGAGCCTCGCTGGCGGATCCGCGCGTGACGGTCCAGATGATCGCCGACCGGGTCCACGTTGCCGATGACCTGCTCCGCCTCGTGCTGGCGGCGGCACGGGGGCGCTGGACCTTGGTGAGCGACGCCACGGCCGCCTCGGGGCTCGGCGACGGGGAACTTCTTCTCGGGGAGGTGCGCGTGGTGGCCGAAGGCGGAGTCGTGCGCCGCCAGGACGGGACGATCGCAGGCTCGGCCGCCAAGTTGCTCGACGGCGTGCGGCGTGTCGCCGACACGGGTGCCGCGCTCGGCGATGTGCTCGCCGCGGCGAGCGAGCGCCCGGCCGCCCTGCTCGGGCGCACGGACATCGGGCGGATCCGGATCGGCGCCCGGGCGGACCTGGTCGTGCTGGGAGACGACCTGGAGGTCCGCGAGGTACTCCTCGAAGGCCGATCCCTCAATTGAAAAGATTCCAGGATTGACTGCACGCGGAGCTGTGAATGACCGCTGAACTCGGGCCGACCGGCCCCCGCGATCGCCTGATCGTGGGCCTGATGACAGGCAACTCCCTCGACGGCATCAGCGCCGCGTTGGTGACGACGCGCGGCCATGGGAGCGACCGGAGCATCACGGTGGCCGCCCACCTCAACTACCCGATATCCCCCGAGATGCGCCAGAGGTTGTTCGGGTTCCACGTCCGCAACGCCCTCCGTGCCGACGAGCTCATGGCGATCCACACGGAATTCGGCGAACAGCTCGCTCTGGCGGCGAATGCCGTCATGGAGCTCGGTGAGGTCCACGCGGACGAGGTGTCGGTCATCGGCGTGCAGGCCGCGAACCTCGTCCACGCCATCGCCGGGAGCCAAGGCGAACAGGCAAACGGCCACATGGAGATCGGCGAGCTCGCCGTAGTTGCCGAGCGGACCGGTTGTCTGGTCATCGGCGACCTCCGCCCGAGCGACATCGCGCTGGGTGGCGAAGGTGCGCCGCTCAGCTCTTACGTGGACTTCGTCCTGTTCGCGCGACTCGACGATCGATCCCGCGCCATCCAGAACCTCGGTTGCATCGCCAACGTGACGTTCCTCCCTCGCAACTGCACAGCCGGCGACGTGATCTCTTTTGACTGCGGACCGGCGAACATGGTCATCGACCGGCTCGTTGCCAGGCTCGCCGAGGGACGTGAGCTCCTTGACGAGGACGGCCGCCGCGCGGCGCGGGGCGGTGTCAGCCCGGAGCTCCTAGCTGAGCTGTTGACCCATCCATACCTCAAGCGGGAACCCCCGAAAACCTCACGAGGGCCGGAGGACTTCGGGGAGGAATTCGTCGACCAACTCATCGAATCCTCCGCCGCGCTCTCGCTGAGTGACGACGCGATGGTCTCCACCGCCACGCAATTCACCGTTGAGTGCGTCGCCAGCCATTACGAGCAGTACTTTCCCTACCTGCCTGACGAGGTCGTCCTGACCGGTGGCGGCGCCCATAACCCTGAGATCCGGCGTCGTCTCCAGGAAAGGCTGCCAAAGTGTGCGATCCGGCTCCATGACGAATTCGGCGTTCCGGGCGACGCCCGCGAGGCCACGGCGTGGGCCGTGCTGGCGGACGAGACCCTCCATGCAAACCCCGCTACCCTTCCAAAGGTGACCGGAGCGGTAGGCGCCGCGCTCCTCGGCAAGATCGTCCTGCCCTCCCGGTTCGCCCACCGCTTTCACCTCACCGTCGACCGAGCTGAGGTCCCAGGATGACCCAGGATCACGAAACCACCGGCCAGGCTGCTCAGGACTATTTGCAAGGCGTAAAGCGGCTCATCGGCGAGCTGACAGACACCCAAGGACCCGGCATCTCGGCCGCGGCAGACCTGCTGGCGACCGCCATCGAAAAGGGGGGCCTGGTCCACGTCTTCGGACCGGGCCACTCTCACATAATCGCCGAAGAGGCCTTCAACCGCACCGGAGGGCTCGCCTGCATCAATCCGATCGTCGATCGCACCGGAGGTCGTGCCGAGCTGGTCGAGGGTTATGCGGCGGCCATCTTGGAGGGCCACGACCTCCGCCCGGGCGAGGTCTTGGTGATCTCCTCGAACTCCGGCATCAACCCGCTGCCGGTCGAGATGGCCCTGCTCGCGCGAGCGAGAGGTCTCGGGGTGGTCGCCATTACTTCGCTCGCGTTCTCACAAAGCCTCATACCACGTCACTCGAGCGGGTCCCGGTTGTTCGAGATCGCCGACGTCGTGCTCGACAACTGCTGTCCGCCCGGCGATGCGCTTGTGGAGGTGCCCGGCGTGACGGCGAGAGTGGGACCGGGATCCTCGATTGCCTCGATGACTTTGTTGAACGCGATGATCACCGCCACAATCGAGCGTCTGAGCGTTGCGGGTCTCGAGGTCCCCGTGCTCCTGAGTGAGAGGCAGCCGGGCGAGTTCGAGCACAACAACGAGCTCAAGAGCCGCTACGCGAGCCGAGTGCGTGCCCAGTTCACCGCGATGCTCTTCTACTGAACCGCGCGCCAGGCCCCCTCGAGGCCAGAGCGACGCAGTGGCGGCCTGAGAGCTCCTCGCTATGGTCAGGCCTGCCCTGACGCAGATCGGGATGCCTGCCACCCGGCTTTCGCTATGCCCGCGCGTTTAGTCCGTTGCAGCTGAGCGAGCGTGGCCCCCACTCTCGCTGCTCTTGGCTCAATGGTGGCCAGCAAGGACGTTGGGTGCGTCATGAGGTCTCAACCATTGACAAGCGGCCTCGGTTGGCTTAAACCACCGACAACTGACAAGAGCCATCCTGCGCACAACGTGATCGGTGAGTCACAGTGCGCCCGCAGGCCCCCCGGCTGCTGGCGTGGGTTGTGGCCGACGCGCGCGCTGTCCGCCGGAAGCGACGGGGAGGACTGCCATGACAAGGCGTTGGGTCAGGTTGTTTGCAGTACTAGCTGTCGCATGCGGCGCGGCTTTGGCCACGACAGGGGGTTCAGTTGCCTCCGCGACCGGGACCAACAACGGCTACGGCCCTCCGCCGAGCACTATCACGTCCTCGAGTCTCGGGACATTTTCGCCTACCTTTGTCGGTCCGGCCGCCACCGGCTGTGCCTCGGGCTGCTCGTTGCTCCAAGGCCCCTTCCCCACCGCCTCCACGGCGTCTCTTCCGCCGAGCGACACGTCAAGCACCGCTGTCGCCGCCACTCCGGCGGTCGAATCCGCAGACTCCGTTCACGGCCCTGAGGCTTTGCCGTCACCAGTGGTGCCCCGTCAGGGTTCGGATCCGACGCCCCCGACAGTGAGCTGCCAGCCGCTCGGCCCGGGCTGCGACCACATCAGCATCTCTCCGGGCGGCGCCGTCGGCGTGAAAGGTCTGGATGCGGTCGACAGCGCCGAGCAGAGCACCAACGTGACACAAACCGACATCGAACCCCCGGACCAGGGCTTGTGCGCCGGCAACGGCTACGTGGTCGAGGACAACAACCTCGGTGAGATCCTGGTCTTCAATACGTCGTTGAATCGCGTGTCGCCGGTCATCCCGCTGGACACCATCATGGGGCTCACGAGCAGAGGCTGGAGCAGCGGAGGTGACATCTCCTGCCTCTACGATCAGAGCAACGGTGGACACTGGTTCTTCACGGAATTCGTCTCGGCCAGCAGCGAGGCCAGTGGAGGCGCTTTCTCGGGCTGCTTTGGCGCCGTCGCCAGCAGCTGCTACGAGGGTATTGCGGTGACTGTGGGCCCGAACCCGTTCGGCCCGTACAACGTCTATTTCCTCAACGCCAACTACAACCCGTCCGAGCCCGGCTACCCATACCTCCTCAACGACTTCGCCAAGATTTCTGCCACCCAAGACGCCTTTCTCCTTTTCTACGACGAGTTTGCTCTCGACGGTGGTGGAATCGGTGGCGGCGGCTTCAACGGTGCGCAGGAGTTCGCTTTCAACAAGAAGGCGCTTGAATTAGGTCTGCCGGTGACCGGGCCCTTCGGAAAGCCGAACCCGTTCTTCACCGTGGCCATAGAGAACATGGGCCACATACCGACGCCCGACGGGACCTGTGCTTCCGACAACGTCTATCACGAGCCCGGCCTGACGTGCTGGTATCAGGTGATTCCGGCCGTGCCACCTGACTCGAGCCAGTACGACAACAGCAATGGCGGCTCCGGGTTCATGCTGGGTTCACTCGACTTCTATGGTTCGGGTGACGACCGGATCGCAGTCTTCGACTGGACCGGACTTGACAACCTGAACAGCCCCGACTGCTTTGCCTGCGGCGGTATCCATTTCGGCGGCCAGCTCTTCTCCGGTGTGGAGTTCTATTACGGAGAAGGCTTCCTCGGTGCGCAGAAGGCCGGACCGATACCACTCGGCGACGAATGCGGTGCCGCCGGACTCAGCGTGTCAGCCGGCACCAATCCGCCTCCTGCCTCCTGCCCCGAGGGAGGAATCGCCACCAACGGCGACGGCTTCACCCAGGTCTCGCAGGCGCAGGGCCAGCTCTGGGCCGCGGTGAGCACGGAGGTCGACCAGACCTACACCTCGGAGGCGAGCCCGGAGGTCCACCAGGGCGCCGCCTACTGGGTGATCAGCACAGGCGGCCTCGACAGTGGGTTCGGGGCACTGCGCGTCACCAGCCAGGGCTACGTCTCGGCCGCGCACGAGGACCTGGAGTTCCCCGCCATGGCGGCCGAGGGATATCCCTACCAGGACGGCGGCAACGGTGGAGCCATCATGGACTTCACGCTCTCGGGTAACGGTGGGCCTACCAGTGCTGACAACGGTGGCTTTTACCCGAGCACCGCTTTCGGTCGGGTGAGCGGCTACTCCAACGGTCTTTCGGGATCGGTGATCAACATTGTCGACCTCGGCCAGTCGCCCCAGGACGGTTTTACGGAGTACCAGGGCTATCCGGGTGCCACGCGGCCCCGCTGGGGGGACTACAACAACGCCATCTATCTCCCTGGGTCAGGTGGCAGGATCTACTTCGCCACCAACTACATCGAGTACCCGAACTGCACGGGGTCTGGGTTCACCCTGACAGTGGGGACATGCGGCGGAACCAGGGATGGCCTCGCCAACTGGGGGACCTCGGTCAACTCGGTCGTGCCGTAAGGATCCGGGTGGTGGTCGGCGCGGCTGTCCTCAAGAGCCGAAGCCGACCACCCGGACCGGGGGTCCGCGGCCGACGGCTCTTGTGGGACCGCAACAGAACCAAGCGGATCAGCGCGAACGGGCGGCCTCGAGCAGCTCGTCCAACATGGGACCGATCGCCCCCAGGGCGATCGAGAGATGACCCTCGCCCTGTTCGAGGTGGACCGTGGCGTGTGAAAGGCGCGAGGAAAGCCAGCGGCCGTGCGCGAACGGCACCATCAAGTCAGCGCTGCCTTGCCAGATCATGGTCGGGATCGAGACCTCCCTCAGATCGAATCCCCAAGGCCTGACGAAAGCGAGGTCATCGTCGAGCCAGCCGTCCACGCCCGCGCGTAGGGCCTCGTGGAAAGACGAGCTCATGTCCTCCCCGAACTCGTCGGTGAGCACGGCCCTGTCCACGTCGGGTAGCACCGACGCGAGCGATTCCACGATGCCGGCTGCGGTGACTTCGGCCAGGTGCTCCCGCCCTAGCTCGACGTAGGGTCGCAGGCTCGCCTCACCTTCGACCGCGGCCTTGAACTCGGTCAGGTTCTCCTCGCCCATGCCGGCCAACCAGTCGAGGCCGTCTGCCTCATAGGGGGCGACGCCGGCGATCGACAGCACCGCCGCGGCTTGTTCCAGCCTCGCCGCGCAGGCAAGCGCGTGAGGACCGCCGCCGGACCATCCAGAGACCACGCAGCGCTCGGCACCCATGGCGCCAAGCACTGCCCTCGTGTCCGCCACGACATCGACGACGCCCCGCCCCTCCCGACGGCTCGAGTCGCCGTACCCGGGTCGTGAGGTCGTGACAAGACGCATGCCTCGCTCATGAGCCGCTCTTTCCACGGCGCGAAAAGGCGTAACGGCACCAGGTGTCCCGTGATGGAAGACGAGGGGCAGGCCATGAGGCGGCCCGCTCACGCGAACGCGAAGGCGCCGCCCATCAGGGAGGTCCAGCAGATCGGTGACGATCACGCGACAACCTCCCAAGCGCCGCTATTGCAGTGGTTACTCCAGTGGGCCGACGACACCCTCGACCGCCTTGAGGATCTCCCCCGAGGCGACAAGGGCCGCCATGGCGTTGTGGTCGGGGTAAAGGGGCCGGTCCTCGCCGAGATGCTCCACGTGCCTCCGCACGACCTCGTGGGCGACACGTACACCCTTGCCCGGCGTGAAGTCACGAAAGTCGAGCGCTTGGGCGGCGGCCATGAACTCGATACCCAGCACTGCCCAGGCGTTCTCTAGGATCTGGCGGTTCTTGAGGGCCGTGTTCATGCCCATGGAGACGAAGTCCTCCTGGTCGGCCGCGGCCGGGATGGACATGGTCGAGGCCGGAGCTGAGAGTATGCGCTGTTCTGTGATGAGCGCATCGGCGGTGTACTGGCTGAGCATGAGACCGCTGTAGAAGCCCGGCTCGGCGGTCAGAAAAGCGGGTAGGCCCTGACTCAAGGCCGGGTTCTCGAGCCTGTTCATCCGCCGCTCCGAGAGCACGCTCACCATGGTCATCGCCTGGCCGACCATCTCCATCGGCAACGACACCGGCGTGCCTTGAAAGTTTGCGCCTGTGAGCGTGAGCTTGCTTTCCGGGATGAAGATGGGGTTGTCCCCAACTCCGTTCAACTCGATCTCTACCTGGCGGCCGGCCCATGCGACGGCATCGTGGGCGGCACCGATCACCTGTGGAGACGAGCGCATGGAGTAGGCGTCTTGCACCTTGGTCTTGATCTTGCCCGTCGCCAGGTCGCTGCCCTCGATGCACCGGCTGATCGCAGCGGCGCTGCGCACCGCCCCGGGGAAGCCGCGGAGCTCATGGAGTCGCTTGTCGTAGGGCTTCAAGTTGGCGAGCAGCGCCTCGAGCGACATGGCGCAGGCGATCTCGGCCTGGCGCAGCAGGTGGTCGGCGTCGTACAGCAACAGGGCGCTCATGGCCGTGAGCACGTTGGAGCCGTTGATCGTGCCCAAGCCGTCCCGGGCCGGAAGGCCCGGGACGGCGATGCCGGCGCGCTCCATGGCGACGCTCGTGGCCATGCGTTCACCCTCGTAGAACGACTCACCTTCACCCATCAACGAGAGCGCGAGCTGGGCCATCGGGGCAAGGTCGCCCGACGCGCCGACCGAGCCCTTCTCGCAGATGATCGGGGTCACGCCGCGGTTGAGCATCGAGACAAGGGTCAGGGTGATCTCGGGTCGGATGCCCGTGTTGCCGTGGGCATGGACGTTGATGCGCCCGGCCATGGCCGCGCGCACCACCTCGGGGGGCGCCGGCTCACCGATGCCGGCCGCGTGGTTGTAAACGAGCGACCGCTGGAACAGCCTTACCTGCTCGTCGGTGAGCACGACCTCCGAGAACTCGCCTATTCCGGTGTTGGTGCCGTACATGATCTCGTGGGCGGCGAGCTTGTCTTCGAGCATCGCTCGGCACACACGGATCCGTTCCACCGCTCGCGCGTCGAGCTCGACTGCCTCCCCACCGCGGGCGATGCGCACGAGTCGCTCGATCGTGAGCGAGCTGCCGTCAATAATGATGGTCACTGTGTCTTCTTTCCCTATGGGGTGATCGACCTGCCTCAGCTCCGCGGTAAGGCGAACCCATCACTTAGACCATAGGCCCGTGGACACTCCCGGTACACATGGTCGCGAGCGATCGCGCACTGCAACGCTGGGCGCGCGACGCCGAACAGGGCTGACGTGCCCAGTGCTTCTCGACGATGCCGGCTTCCAGGTGATCGGCCATCAGCCTCGTGGGGGGCAGCGGCAGCCCATCGAGACGAAGCACGGGCGACGGTTCAGGTGTCGAGTCGCTCGACGATGTAGCGGAGGGCGAGAGGGTACCGGTGCTCGATACCCGCGTGCGGTGCGTCAAAGAGCTCAAAGTGATGCTCGATACCGAAAGACCGCAGTCGCGCCGAGAAGGCCTGGGCCCCGAGATCCATGTAGTAATCATCTCGATTTCCCGCGTCGACCCAGATCGCACGAAGCGACCGCAGCGCGTCCGCCTTGGAAGCTGCCAGTCGAATCGGGTCCAACTCCTGCCACCGCTCCCAGACGTCGTATCGGATCGCCATGGTCTCCAAGTCCCACGGCAACGTCACGGTCCCATCCGGCTCAGCCGAGTAACACGCAGCCATGGCGTAGATGTTGATCAGGCGATGATCCGGTCCCGTCGGGTCCAGGAAAAGAGCTGGTCGTGACCGGAAGTCCTCGAAGAATCGCTCGTACGAACCGGCGTAACGATCGCGCAGCGCCCGAGCCGCGCCCGCGATATCCATGAAGTAGGACATTTCGAACGCACAGTCACCGGCGTGAGTCGCCCCAAAGACGTCGGGACGCAGCATCGTCGCGACCATGGCTCCGTACCCGCCACTGGACTTACCCGAAAGTGCCCGGTGGTCGCGATCGGCGATGGTGCGGTACCTGGAATCGACGGCCGACACGACATCTTCGGCCAGGTAGTCCAGATACTCTCCGGTGCCCGGCGAGTTGAGGTACTGGCTGCCCCCAAGACTGGTCCACGCATCGACGAGGACGACAATGGCTGGGCTCACAGTCGGATCGCGAAAGAGCTGGTCCACGAGCTCTGGAAACGCCGGGCGCCAAGGCTTCCAGTTCCACCACGTGTCAACTCTGCCCAGGTAACCGTGAAGGAAATACACGACCGGATATCGGCGGTCCGAAGCTTCATATCCCGGTGGCGTGTGCGCCACGGGGGATTGCGGCTCCCACGACACTCGCTCACGGCCATCACCAACAGCCGTCAGACCAGAAGGTCGAGAAGGACTACACGCTTACAAAGTTCTCATGTACTCGAGATGGTCCCCGTTCCTGATCGTCCCTTGTGCGGCGGCTTGCGACCATCACGGGCTGCGACGGTAGTCCGCCCAACGAGTTTGGTCGCCAGGAGTTCAGCACGCCCAGGGCCCGCGGCGGTCAGGTGTAGCTCGTTCGAGCAAGCACGTCAGCGACCGGGCCTGGTCGTGCGATCGCGTAGCCCTGCGCTCGATCGACACCGAGCTGCTTGAGGATCTCAACGGTTGCCTCGTCCTCAGCTCCCTCTCCGACGGTCTGCATGGCGAAGGCCTTCGCGAGGCTCACGACTGCCGACACGACGTGGCGGCTGGAGGCCTCCTGGGCCAGGTCACGAATGAACTCGCGCTCGATCTTGAGATAAGAGACGGGGAGCCTCTTCAGATGGGCGAAACCGCTGTAGCCAGAGCCGAAATCGTCAAGGGCGACCTGGCAACCGATCTCGTTGAGGCCGTGAACGAACGCCTCCGCGGCTGCGGCGTCTCGTAGCAACGCCGTCTCGGTGATCTCGCACACGACCGATTCAGGCTGGCCACCGTGGGATTCGAGGGCGTTTCGCACGATGGTCAGCATGTTCGGGTTCACAACTGACTTGGCCGACAGATTGAACTCCACCCGATAGCCCTGCGCTGCCAGACGGGCTGTCTCGTTGACCACCCAGCGGTCGATCTCGGAGATCAGTCCGAACTCTTCAGCTGTAGGAAGGAACCGATCGGGTGCCACGATGTCACCCTCGAGGCTCACCATCCTTAAGAGCAGCTCGTGCTGGACGACCGCGTACGTCTCGAGATCGATGATCGGCTGTGCGTAGAGGACGAAGCGGTCCTGGTCCAAAGCATCGCGGATGCGCCCGACCCAGTTGAGCTTCTCGAGCTCGCGCTCGACCCGGAGCCGCTCGGCGGCTCGCTCGGTGATGTCGTCGAAGACCATCACTGAACCCCCACCCTGGTCTGTGTGTGACGGGGAGACGCTGTAGGCGACGGGGACCAATATTCCGTCGCGGCGGGTGAACGTGTCGTGGTCGACATGAAGCGTCTCGCCGCGTTGCCAAGCGGCGGTTATCGGGCATTCCCCCACCGGGAAGGGCAACCCGTCGGCCCGCTGGAAGTGGTAGGTGCCATGAGCAGACCTGCCGAGCATTTCCTCCCCCTTCCATCCAAGGAGCCGCTCGGCAGCCGCGTTGATGAAGGTCACGTTGCCCTCGTTGTCGGTGGCGATCATGCCCTCGGCCATATTGTCGGTGATGGCCGCCAGGAAGCGGCGGGAGTGCTCTATCTCCTGTTCCACAGCCTTTTGTTCGGTGACGTCGACGAAGACCGCCCCGACACCGATGATCTCCCCGTGCACTGTGACCGGGTAGAGGCTCTCCAGCCAGAAGTGGAGCCGTCCCGGGTCCTCTGCGGTCTCGGAGGCCACCTCGAC
>JBKQHU010000059.1:0-34912 GCA_052148655.1 Acidimicrobiales bacterium | reverse complement strand
GGGGTGGGCCCTCATCCCCCCGAGCGACGTGCCGACGTCAGCTGCGAGATCACCGGTGAAGCCCGGCGGCGGATCACTGCTGCGGGTTGGTTCCTCGTTGCGCATTTTCGTCGCTCCTTTCTTGCGGAACGACGACCATGTTGCGCCCGGGGACTCACAGGACTACTCACAGCAACACTCACAGCAACACTCACAGGAGGATGAAATTCTGCGCGGTTTCCTGAGCCCCGGCCTCCCGACAACAGGGATCATGAGCCGCGACGATTCGATCGAGCCCTTCCACTCACAGGGCTGTGACCAGGGCCTGTGAGTGTTGCTGTGAGTAGTCCTGTGAGTGTTGCTGTGAGTTGCCGGAGCACGGAGACCCTTCCACAACGTCCCCGCGAGCGCGTCTGTGAGAACTGCTGTGAGAAATGCTGTGAGAAATGCTGTGAGTCGGTGAGCGCACAATCGCGCCATGATTCGATTCCGCTCCACCCATGACGATCGCCTGACGTCGTTGTCATCGCGAACGACCCGGCACCTCGCCACCATCGAGGCCACCCGCGCCCGCCACAGCCTTGACGACGTGGCTCGGCTGGCCTCCCATGGCCACTTCGACCGCTCCCCCTCTTTGCAACTGCATCTCGACGACGGCATCCGGCACTGCCTCGGCTGCGGCCAGGCGGGTGGCGTCGTCGAGCGGGTGTGGAAGAGCGAAGGTGCGGGATGGCGTCAGACGATCCGCATCCTCGACTCGGGCCGCTCGCTCACGCGCGCGTGTGCCGCACACGAATCGTCGCCCTCGTGCAGGGACTCTTCTTCAAGCCGACTCCCGGCGGGAAGGTGCTTCGCGACTCACGCGGCGGCTGTCGAGATGACCCCTGACCCGCCGCTCCTGGTGACGGCTGACGGGTCAGCACTGTGACTGTCAGCGCGGAGGCCCTCATGAACGAGTCCTGCATCACCGACGACCTGCTGCTCGTGACGCCAGAAGAGGCCGCCCGCCGACTGTCGGTCGGACGAACGACCATCTACGAGCTGATGGCCAGTGGTGAGCTCCAGTCGGTCAACATCGGCCGGTGCAGGCGTGTGCCGGTGAGCTCGCTGTCGTCGTTCGTCAACAGGTTGATCGGCGACGTCGCCGTCGAGCCACGCCGGTGTTGATTCGAAGCCCTCGCACATCGCGCGTCCATCGCGCGGACGCTGACGTGCGGGACCGTTTGCCAGGGTACGCATAACTTATCTACCTGCCCTAATACATCGCTGTAGTTCGCACAAATACGGGTCGGCCAGCTTCCCAAGCTCAACGAGCTGATCGTGGAGTGCCGGGTCACCAACAGCCCGAGAGCAAGCATCCACGTATGCGACCTGACCCCTCGTGACACTGTCAATATCGAACTGAGGTTGTAAGAACGTGCTGTGCGGCCGGCTGGGGACCGAGTGTGTGCAGGCGCGGATTCCGATGGAACACACGCTTCCCCTGAACGACCCGAGACCGTCCAGCAGGAAGGTTGGCCAGCACCGCTCAATCGCGCGTGGGAGCTAGTGTTCCCCTCCATGGCCCAGCTCGTCCGGCGCGTCAGTGGCCTGCCCCGAGGCATCGACACTCCGAGGCGGGTGACCGAACGCTTCCCGGACACTCGCGAGGGACGCCAGGCAGCCGACGCGTGGGCGAAGGGCGTCGACGACCCCCGGACCTTCTACGACGTTCGGACCCGGATCGACGGCCGGGTCGTGACCAAGTCGTTCGCCACCCGCAAGGCCGCTGCCGCCTGGGCCACCCAGGTCGCCCACGACAAGCTGAAAGGTGTCGCCATCGACCCCCGATCCGGTACCGAGCTGTTCGCTCACTACAGCCACCGCTGGCTCGACACCCGCCGCGTGAAGGGCCGGCCGCTGGCGCCGAAGACACTCGAGCTGTACCGAGTTCTGCTGCGGGCTCACATCGAGCCCACGTTCTCCAGCCGCCAGCTAAGTGCCATCACCCCGGAGGCCGTCCGCCGCTGGCACGCCAAGGTGTCGAGCGACTCCAGCGCCATGAGCGCGGCGAAGTCCTACCGGCTACTGCGGGCGATCCTCGCGACCGCCGTGGCCGACGGTCTCGTCCAGGCCAATCCCTGCCGGGTGCGAGGCGCCGGGACGGAGCGATCCGTCGAGCGTCCGATCGTCGGCCCCGAGCTCGTTCTCGAACTGGCGAACGCGATGACCGCGCGATTTCGCACGATCGTCCTCCTCGCCGGCTTCGGGGGCCTGCGCCTCGGCGAGCTCCTGGCCCTTAGGCTCCGCCACATTGACCTCGCCGCCGGCACTGTAACCGTCGAAGAACAGGTCGTGAGCCTCGACGGTGGACGTCGCCTCCTCACCGAGCCCAAGACGGAGGCAGGCCGGCGCGTGGTCGCTCTCCCCCAGCTCGTCCTCGACTCTCTCGCCGGGCACCTCGGCGGCGTCGGTGACGACCCGGACTCGCTCCTCTTCCCCGCCGAGGGCGGTGGCCTCCTCCCGGCCACGACCTTCTACAAGCACTGGCGCCGGGCCCGCCACCAGGTGGGACACGACGAACTGCACCTTCACGACCTCCGCCACGCAGCTGGCACCCTCGCCGCCTGGACCGGCGCCACCGAGCGTGAGCTGATGGCCCGCCTCGGCCATGCCAACCCTGCCGCCAGTCGCCGCTACCAGCACGCCGCCAGGAACCGGGACCGAGCCATCGCCACCGGTCTGGACGTCATCCTCCAAGGCCTGCAGAAAAGCGACGCGCGATAAACGCGCGATAATCGGCTGTGGCAAAAAAGTAGGCCATTCCGGCACCTCGCCGAAATGGCCTCTGAACTGGACTTTGATCTGGTGTCGGAGGGGGGACTTGAACCCCCACGACCTTGCGGTCACTAGCCCCTCAAGCTAGCGCGTCTGCCTATTCCGCCACTCCGACGTGGCCGCCTTACCGAGGCTCAACGAGTGTCGAAGGCGCTCCGTACTGTATCCCAAACAGACTCCCCAGCAGCCAACCGCCCCCTCGATAAGCGCTCGGTCCGCTATTGGACCTACGCGGCCGGGAGGCTCGTCTGGATTGCCCAGTCTTCGGCATTCCATAGTGGACCTGCCGAGCTCGGGCTCTCGCTCACGTTCACGATGTCGGATTGCTGTATGACGCTGACGGGCTCCTGGAACAGCGGAAGAGTCGGAAGCCCCTGATTCAATGTCGCGTCCAGCTTCGAAAGCAGCTGCGCCTGCGCGTTCGTGTTGAGCTCGCCCATGATCCTTCCAAAATAGGCGTCGACGTCGGAGTCCTCGAGACCTGCGACATCGCGGGTCACTGTTCCCAGAGTGGTCGCACCGGGCTCTGTTCCTACGGGCGTCCGTACGCTCCACAACCAGATTCCGTCCGAAACCTCACCAGCCGGGCGGAGGTTGGGAGGAACCGAGGTCGGCGTCGGGAGCACTGGGTTGGTGTAGATAAGGGCGCTCCATGTCGGGAAGGGAGGCATCAAATAAGGAGCGAGCGCAAGTTGATACCTGCCCTGAGGCAATATCGTCTTCAGAAGTTTCTTCATCGCGACGTTGTGGATGATCAACCTGACGCCGCAGGACGCCCACTCGGCTTGCAGTTGCTGCTCGAGCATTTCGATGACGCGGTTGCCTCGAGGGCCCGTGAGGGTCAAGTTGAGCCGGTCACCAACTCCGTAGGCGCGGAGGACGCCGTACCGGTCAGGGTCGTAGCCAAGCGACTTGAACAGCTTGGCCGCCTCAACGGGATCGTAGATCACGTCCGGGGCAGCCTCGTCGGCTGCTCCTGGCTGTCCTTGTGCAAACAAGCGGCTGTTCGCACTGACCGTGAGCGGGTCGTAGAGACCGACCGAATTGGCCGTGAGCTGGACGGGGTCGGTGACGAGCGCGAGCGCCGTGCGCATGATCTTGTTGCCCACGACCGGGTCGTCGAGATTGAAGACGAGCTGCCAGAGAACCGGCGATGGTGTTGTCGTGACCGAGAGCGCACCG
This sequence comes from Acidimicrobiales bacterium, assembly GCA_052148655.1. GTDB lineage: Bacteria > Actinomycetota > Acidimicrobiia > Acidimicrobiales > Bog-793 > Fen-455. The sequence continues at coordinate 30,934 of JBKQHU010000059.1, read as the reverse complement.
GTGCCTGCTTCGTCGCTCGCGATGGCTCCGTTGACCTGGGGACCGGGCGTGACCTCCGCGATAGAGACTCCCCCCTTCTTCAAGCCCGCCAGGGTGGCCTGCTCCGAGCGCTCCACGAGGAACACAATGCTCTGCAAGTGAGCGGGTGCCCCCCAGTACCTCGGGTTGCGCGTCAGGACAAGCCTCTTGCCCTTCTCGAGCGAGCTCACGATGAAGGGCCCCCCCGAAATCAGATCTGACCGGCGGAAGCCGGCGAAGGCGGACGCCCAGCCCTTGCGCCCGGCTATGTGGGCGGGAATCAGGTTCGCGAAGAGTCCCTCCCAGTCCGAGTACGGACTGTCGAACACGACTCTCACGGTCTTGCCGTTATCGCTACCCGTGACCGACTTGATGTCGCGGTAACCGGCGAGGAGACCCGTCGAGGCCAGGCTCGGTCCGAATCTCAGCTGCTGTTGCCAGTTGTACTCGAAGTCCGCAACCGTGATCGGGTAACCATCCGACCATGTCGCTTTCGGGTCGATCACATAGCTGACGGTCATCGGGCTCAGGTCGACGACTTCGGCACTGTCGATGAAGCCCGTCGACTCGGGTTGGAACTCCGGGTCGATCACGAAGGCCTGCGGCCAGACCTGCTCCATTACCATCTGCGTGACGCGGTTCGCACCAGCGGGCGTCGATGGGTTGAAATTCCGCGGTAAGTACGGCACGGCCACGGTGACCGTCCCACCGGCCGCGAAGCCGGGGTTCAGCTGCGGAGCTCCGCTTGTCGGCACAGCCTGCGGCGGCGCACCGCTGCAAGCCGAAGCAATGACGGCGACGCCTCCCAGTAGGGCGAGTGCGGCCTGCCTCAGCTCCACCGAAGTGACAGGGCAACCGTGACGAACGCGAAGACGAGCACGAACACTACGGTTATCCGGTCAAGGTTACGCTCGGCGACAGTCGATCCGGCAGCCGCGGAACCCGTGGACGCACCGAACATGTCCGAGAGTCCACCACCACGCCCGCTGTGGAGAAGCACGAGTACAACGAGCCCGAGCGCGACCACTAAATCGACTACGACGAGTATGTCGGTCAGCACTTAGGGGAACCTCCTCTCGGGCTTCTTGCCGGGCAGCAGGTTAGCACCGCCCGGGGCTCTCCCCCGCTCGCCGGCTTGTCGCGCTGACTGTTTGGCCTGGCCGGGCGAGCTATCAAGCGTCGTTCAGTATCCCGACCTCGCGATCGACACGAACTTGTCCGCGTCGAGGCTGGCACCGCCGACGAGCAAGCCGTCGACGTCCGGACAGGCGAGGAGCTCCCCGGCGTTCGCCGGCGTGACCGAGCCTCCGTACTGGATCAGCATCGACTGCGAGACATCGCCGCCGAGTGATTCCAGCCCAGCACGGATCGCCACCGACATCGCCTGCGCATCGTCCACACTCGCAGTGAGGCCCGTCCCGATCGCCCACACCGGCTCGTAGGCGATGACGATGGAGGCGAGAGCCTCGGGCCCGCGGTCTCTGAGCGCCACGACGAGCTGGCCCGACACCGTCGACTCGGCCATCCCGGACTCCCTCTGCGCGAGCGTTTCTCCCACGCACAGGATCGGGGTCATGGCGTGCCTTAGCACCGCGTCCAACTTGAGCCGGACGACCTCGTCGCTCTCCCCAAAAAGAGCGCGGCGCTCAGAGTGCCCGACGATCACGTAGCGCACGTTGAGCTTCGAGAGCATCTCCGCGCTTACCTCGCCGGTGAAAGCGCCCTTGTCTTCGAAGTGGCATGTCTGGGCCCCGAGCGCAATCGGGATGGAATCGGACTCGAGCGCGGTCTGCACAGATCGCAGGGACGTGAACGACGGGTGCAGCGAGACGTCGGTCCCGTCCGGAAGCGGAGCGGCCCGCAGAAGCGCGGCCAGCTTCTGCACGACCTGGATCGCCTCGTGGTGAGTGTGGTTCATCTTCCAGTTGCCGCTAACCAGCACCCTGCGGCCATTGCTGTTCGCGCTCATAGACTCGCGTCCGATCTCGTGGGCTCTACGACTACTGCTGGGGTCTCTTGGTACCTCGTCAGGCGCCGTCTACTTGGCATTTGGCGCTGCACGAAGCGCAGCAAGACCGGGGAGATCGCCGAACTCGAGCAGCTCGAGCGTGGCACCGCCGCCTGTCGACACGTGGTCGATCTTGTCCTCGAGGCCGAGCTGAGCCAGCGCGGCCGCGCTGTCCCCGCCGCCTACAACCGTGCGCCCAGGACACCGCGCCATCGCCTCGGCGATCGCCTTGGTCCCCGCGGCGAAGCGGTCGTCCTCGAACACGCCCATCGGCCCGTTCCAAAGAACCGTGCCCGCTGAGGCGATGACCTCCGAGAACAGCTCCACCGTGGCCGGCCCGATGTCGACACCTCGCCAGCCTTCGGGGATCTCAAGACCGAAGGTCTCGACATCCGGGCCTGTTGAGTCGGCAAGGGGCTCCTCAGACTCGCTGTGCTCCTCGATGCTGAGCTTGCGGCCGGGCGCGAGCGCCCTTGCGTCCACGGGCAAGACGATGTGCCCGGGGGAAGCAAGGAGCTCCTTGCAGGCCTCGAGGTGAGTTGGATCGACCAGGGAAGCTCCGACAGTGTGACCAAGGGCCTGGAGGAAGGTGAACGACATTCCGCCGCCGACGAGCACCGTGTCGGCCCGCGCCGTAAGGGAGCGCAGGACCCCGATCTTGTCCTTCACCTTGGCCCCACCGAGAATCACGACGAACGGCCTCTCCGGCGCGTCGAGCAGGCCGGTGAGGACCTCGACCTCGCGAGCCAGCAGGCGCCCAGCCGCAGAGGGCAGGTAATGGGGCGGGCCCACCACAGATGCGTGGGCTCTGTGCGAGGAGCCGAAGGCGTCATTGACGTAGGCGTCGTGGCCCTTCACCAGCTCCTGCACGAAGGCCGGGTCGTTGGCCTCCTCACCCGGCGAGAAGCGGAGGTTCTCGAGCAGTTCGACGTCGTCGATCAACTCCCCGAGCCGTGCCCTGACCGGGGCCATGTCGTACTTGGGGTCGACCTTGCCCTTGGGACGGCCGAGGTGCGAGCAGGCGGTGATGCGAGCCCCGTGTTCGCGCAGCCAGAACAGGGTCGGCAGCGCGGCACGGATCCTGAAGTCGTCGACCACGACGCGACCGCCTTCGGGCGCATCGGCGAGCGGGACGTTGAGGTCCAGCCGGACGAGGACGCTCTTGCCCTCCAGATCCCCCAGATCCTCTAAAAGCGGCACACTGCGGGTCATGGCAGCCCGGTCACGCTGCGCCGATGAGCAGGGCGAGGTCGATCAGACGGTTCGAGTAACCCCACTCGTTGTCGTACCAGCCGAACACCTTGGCCAGCGTCGTCGACTCGTCGATGGCGATGGCCATCGAGAGGGTCGAGTCGAAGGTGCAAGAGGCCGAGCTGGCGAGGATGTCGCTCGAGACGATCTCGTCCTTGTTGTAAACGAGGATCCCACGCAGGCGCTTGGTCTCCGAAGCGACCCGGAAGGCCTCGTTGATCTCCTCGGCACTCACCTTGGCGCCGAGCACGGCCGTGAGGTCGGTGATCGAACCGTCGGGCACCGGCACACGGAGGGCTCCCCCGTCGAGCCGGCCCTTCATCGCTTCCAGCACAAGGCTCGTCGAGCGGGCGGCACCGGTCGTCGAGGGGATGATGTTGACGGCCGCGGCACGCGCCCGGCGAAGGTTGGAACGCCCGAGGTCGAGGACCGACTGGTCGTTCGTGTAGGCGTGGATGGTCGTCATTAGCCCCTGGCGCAGGCCGAAGGAGTCCTCGAGCACCTTGACCATCGGAACGAGGCAGTTCGTCGTGCAGGACGCGGCCGAGACGACGAAGTGCTTGGCGGCGTCGAAGGTGTCGTCATTGACCCCGATGACGAAGGTGGCGTCGACTTCCTTGCCCGGAGCCGAGATGATGACGCGCTTCGCACCACCGTCGAGGTGGCCGGCGGCGGCTTCGCGGGTTGTGAAACGGCCCGTGGACTCGATCACGACGTCGACTCCCTGGCTGGACCATGCAATCGCCTTCGGGTCCTTCTCCTCGAAGACGGTTATCTCGCGACCGTTGACGCTGAAGCCCTTGTCGGTGTGGACAACTTCGGCGTCCAGCCGGCCGAAGGTGGAGTCGTACCGAAGAAGGTGCTCGTTGACATCGCGCGAGACGAGGTCGTTGATCGCGACGATCTCGATGCCGGAGGGTTGCCCGGTCTTTGTCTCAAGGGCGAGAACGGACCGTAGGAAATTCCTCCCGATCCGTCCAAAGCCGTTGACGCCGATACGAACGCTCACGTCCATCACCTTTCTCATAGCCGCTCTTTTGAAGCGGTTTCACGGCCGAGGGGAACAGGGACATTCTCTCTCACCTATCGACCGCACCGCAAAACGCCTTGATTCATGAGCAAAGCGAGTTCCGCCCCGAGCTTGTCCGGGTCATGTTCGCGAAGCCCCGCCCCGCCCACGTCCGCGAGCACGAGCGCGACCTCGTCGGCAAGCTCACCGACCGGGAGCCCGGCCTCGTCTGCCAGGACGACGTCGGGGTCGATACCGTGGGCGTGCAATGACTCGAGCAGCCGAGCGACGTCGAAGCCGGCCGTCTCGGGCAACTGCTCGCGTAGGTTGGCGACATAGACGCGTTGGGCTCGTGTCCCCGAAAGCGCCTCGCGGATCCCCGGCACGACACAAGCTGCCAGAACACTGGTGAACAACGACCCCGGGCCGAGCACGACCTGGTCGGCCTCGGCGATGGCCCGCAGAACGGCGGGCGGCGCGATCGCGCTGGACGGCACGAGTGACACCGCCGCAATCTCGGCACCCTTGCTCACACGGACCTGGCCGACGAGCTCGCCGGAAGCCGTCTGCGCCTTCAACACGACGGGGCCTTCGGTGGCGGGCAGCACTCGTCCGGCCGCCCCGAGCACTCGGGCCGTCTCCTCGACACCGGACACGAAGTCCCCGGTGGTGGAGGCCAGCGCGGCTATGAGAAGGTTGCCGAACGCGTGACCTGCGAGCTCTCCTGAGACGAAGCGATGCTCAAGGGCGTCGCCGAGCGCGGACGGTCCCGGTAACAGCGCCCCGATGCAGCGCCTCAAGTCGCCCGGGGCCGGAATGCCGAGCAGTTCGCGCAGCCGGCCGCTCGAACCGCCGTCGTCGGCGACCGAGACGACAGCTGTGATCTCGGTCGCGTACCGGCGAACCGCTTTCAGTGTCTGGGCGAGCCCGTGGCCACCGCCGATTGCAACCACTCTCACAGCGCGGGCGGCGCCTTGGCTCACAGGTCGATGTCCCGGTGGTGGACGACCGGCGTGTAGCCGCGTTGGCGGATCCGCGCGGCGATCTCCTCGGCCAGCACCACCGATCGATGCCGACCACCGGTGCAACCTATGGCGATGGAGAGGTAGGACTTGCCCTCGCGCACATAGGCGGGCAGCAGCAGGGCGAACAGGTCGTCCAGGCGGCGGAGCAACTCCTGGGTCTCCTCGTTGTCGAGCACGTAGTCGCGCACCTCCGCGTCGAGGCCGCTCAAGGGGCGAAGGGCGGGAACCCAGTGGGGATTGGGCAGGAACCGGCAGTCGAACACGAGGTCGACATCGAGCGGGAGCCCGTGCTTGAAACCGAACGAGACAACCGCGGTTTGCATGCCGGAGCTCGTGCCGACGCCGTCGACGAGCTCGATCAGGCGGTCGCGCAGCTCGTGCACGTTCAAGGTCCCGGTCTCGACCACCACATCGGCCTCGTCGTGGAGCGAGTCGAGCATCTCGCGCTCTTGGCGGATGGCGGAAAGCACGGTGTCGGCCTCCACGGGGTGTCGGCGACGCGTGCCCTCGTAGCGACGGACCAGGACCTCGTCGGGAGCGTCCAGGAAGACCACACGAACACGCGCTCCCGTAGAGCGCAGCCTTCTGATCTCGGGCGCGAGCTCGGCTATGCCCTCATAGCCGCCGCGCCCAGACACGAGGCACACGCGCTCGTACTCCGCGCCCGCCTGGCTCGTCAGCTCTGCGACCTTGCCGATCAGCGCGGGAGGCAGGTTGTCGATGACAAACCAGCCGCGGTCCTCGAAGGTCGCCGCCGCGGTAGACCGCCCGGCGCCGGACATGCCGACAAGGATCAGATACTCAGCCATCGGCTCTAGCTTCCCACCTCCCCGGCGCACAGTCGCTCGAAGCGGAGCAGCAACAGCCGCGGGATAGCGGACTCGAGCGCGAGATCGACCGAGCCCTCGAGGAAGGCTAAGGGCGGCTCCGGCTCCTCGAGACGCGTGAGAACACAGCCGAGGGCGGTGACAGGATTGACGTAGCGCGACAGAGGGCGGTGGGCGAAGGGCAACCACACGCCCGGGTCCACCTCCTCCGAGACGATTTCCTCACGCAGGTACGGCCCGACGCGCCAGTAGTGCGCGCCGACGATCTGGTCGTCCACGAAGCCACTCCCGGTCCCTTGGAACATCGGGTGGTTCACCAGGAGCAGGAACCGTCCCCCGACGGCGAGCACCCTGACAGCCTCGGCCAACAGGGCGTCCGGGTCCGACGCATGCTCGATTACGAGGCAGCACACGACAGCGTCGAACGAGCCGTCCCGGAAGGGGAGGCGCTCGCCGACGCCCCGCACGTAGACGGGCCCGCCGCCTTGGGCAACGGCGCTTTTGAGCTGGGCGGCCGACGGCTCGAGCCCGAGGACGACGTCTCGTCCGGGGGAGCTCCTCACAAGGCGCCGGGCGAGGTGGCCCTCGCCGCTGCCGAGATCGAGCACGCGAGCAGCGCCCTCGAGGTGCGACTCAGCGAGCGGCAGGATCTGGAGCTCGTACTCGAGGTCCGCCCCGTTCGTGAACGTCTCCCGCCACCAGGTGGCGTGGCGCTCCCAGGGGTCCTCGGCGGTGCTCATCCCGCCTTCGATCCCCGCCGGGCGTGGAGATGTTCGTAGACGGCACGTCCCACGGCCTGCGGCAGCCATGCGAGAGCAAGGAGCTCGTCAAGCGAGGCTGCCTGTACCGCCCTCACCCCGCCGAGTTCGGAGACGAGCCGGCGGCGGCGGGCCGGGCCGAGGCCCGCGATGCCGTCGAGCGCGCCGCGGGTCATCCTCCGGCCGCGCAGCTCGCGGTGGAAACCGATGGCGAAGCGGTGCGCCTCGTCCCTGGCCTGCTGCAAGAGGTAGATGGCCTCGCTGTCGCGGGGGATCTGGACCGGGTCCGGCCGGCCGGGCACGAACACCTCCTCCAACTGCTTGGCAAGGGAGGCCACGGCTATCTTGCCCGTCAGGCCGAGCTCCTCGAGGACGCGCACGCCGACTCCGAGCTGGCCTTTTCCTCCATCCAGCAAGAGCAACTGGGGCGGGTAGGCGAAGCGGGCGGCGCGCCGGCGGCGTCCGTCGGCGACCTCAGAGCCGGCCAGCTTGTCGTCACCGTCACGGCCACCGGTTCGGGCTGCGCCGTCAAGCGCATCGTCTGGCGAGGCGGTGTCGCTCAGCCGCCGTAGACGCCGTGTGAGCACCTCGTGCATGGCTCCGTAGTCGTCGTTTCCCTGCACGGCCGTCACCTTGAAGCGCCTGTAGTCACTGCGCTTAGGGAGCCCGTCCTCGAGCACGACCATCGAGCCCACGTAGTCCGACCCCTGCATGTGGCTCATGTCGTAGCACTCGATGCGCAGTGGCGCTTCTGTCAACTCGAGGGCCTGCTGCAATTCCTCGATCGCAGCGGCGCGACTCGTGAGGTCGCTTGAGCGCCGCAGGCGGTGACGCTTGAGCTGCTCCTCCGCGTTCTGGCGGGCCGTTGCCAACAACTCGCGTTTGCGGCCGCGTACGGGCACGCGCAATGTGACCTTTCCGCCACGCAGGCCCGAGAGCCAGGCCTCATAGGTGGCCGCGTCCTCGGGCAGTTCTGGAACGAGCAGGTCCCGGGGGATCCCGATCGGGGTCTCGGCGTAGTGCTGCTCGAGCACCCTCGCGACGAGTTGGGGCGTCGTGAGCGGCTCCACCTTCTCGACGATGAAGCCGTGGCGACCGACGACACGCCCTCGTCGGACGTGGAAGACCTGGACGGCCGCCGCCAGCTCGTCCTCCGCCATGGCGACGGCGTCGAGGTCCTCGGGCGTCTCGGTCACCATCTGCTGGCGCTCGACAGCCAGGCGCACCGTCGCCAGTCGGTCACGCAGGCGCGCCGCCCGCTCGAACTCCAGCTCCCCCGCCGCCCGCCGCATCTCTGCTTCGAGCCGGTCGACGACGGGCTTGGTGTCGCCGTCCAGGAACTCCATGAGCTCGGCCACGAGCCTCGCGTACTCCTCGGGCCCGACGGCGCCCACGCACGGTCCCGAGCACCTTTCGATGTGGTACAGCAGGCAGGGCCGTCCGAGGAGCTGGTGGCGCCGCAGCTTGGCGTCCGAGCAGGTCCGGATCGGGAACGACCGGAGCAGCAGGTCGAGGGTCTCGCGGATGGCGTAAGCGTGGGCATAGGGGCCGAAGTAACGGGTGTCGCGGCGCTTGGCGCCCCGCATGACGGTGGCTCTCGGCCATTCGTCGCCGACTGTGACCGCGAGGTACGGGTAGCTCTTGTCGTCGACGAGGCGGATGTTGAAACGGGGCCGGTGCGCCTTGATGAGGTTGTACTCGAGCATGATCGCCTCGACATCGCTGCCGACGACGATCCACTCGACGGAGGCTGCCCGCTCGACCATCTGCGCGGTGCGCGGGTGGAGGTGGACCGGGTCCTGGAAGTAGCTCGACAGGCGGCTTCGAAGCGACATCGCCTTGCCGACGTAGATGATCCGGCCGGCCGCGTCCCTGAATTGGTACGAGCCGGGGGCGTCGGGAACCGACTGCGGGCGTTCGAGCACTAGAGTGCAGGTTACGGCCGGCCTGGTATCCCGGCTGACATATTCGCTTCGTGACCGACATACCCGCGGTTGGGCGACCAGGCTGTCCCCGCCGGCCGAAAAACGAAGCGTCCTATAGGGGGTCCCAGAAATGTTCCGCCTGCAGCCGCCGCTCCCCGACGACTACACCACGGCACCTGTCGGCGAGCTCGCGGCGCGCGTCACGGCGGCCCGGTCCCGCCTCGGCGAGCGACTCCTCATCCTCGGGCACCACTACCAGCGTGAGGAGGTCATCCAGTTCGCGGACGTGAGAGGCGACTCCCTCGGGCTGTCGCGTCACGCAGCCGACCAGCACGACGCCGAGTTCGTCGTCTTCTGCGGCGTGCACTTCATGGCCGAGTCCGCGGACATCCTCACGGGGCCGCACCAGCAGGTGATCCTGCCCGACCTGAACGCCGGCTGCTCCATGGCCGACATGGCGAGGCTCGACGACGTCGAACAGATCTGGGACGAGCTCGCCGAGGTCACCGACATCGAGGCGGTCGTGCCCATCACCTATGTGAACTCCGCCGCCACGCTGAAGGCGTTCGTGGGCCGCAACGGCGGCGCCGTCTGCACCTCCTCGAACGCCCCTGCTGTTCTGGCCTGGGCCCTCGCTCTCGAAGGCCCGGAGGGCAACTGCGGTCCGGGCGTCGAAGCCCGAGGCCGGGGTGGCTCCCCGAACGGCCAGGGCCGCGGGAACAAGGTCCTCTTCTTCCCCGACCAACACCTCGGCCGCAACACCGGCTTCCAACTCGGTTACGGAGCTTCGGACATGCAGGTGATCGATCCTCGCAGGCGCCTCGGCGGTCTGGCCGACGCGGACGTCAAGCAAGCCACGCTCCTTTTATGGAAGGGCCACTGCTCTGTGCACCAGCGGTTCCGCACAGAGCACGTAGAGGCGTTCCGCACCGAGCACCCCGACGGCATCGTGATCGTGCACCCCGAGTGCTCGCACGAAGTCGCCGAGATGGCGGATCAGGTCGGCTCCACTGATTTCATAATCCGCGCGGTCTCGAGCGCACCGCCTGGTTCGACGATCGCAGTCGGCACGGAGATCCATCTCGTCGACAGGCTCGCCCGCGAGCACCCCGACCGGACCGTGCTGTCCCTCGACCCGTTGGTCTGCCCGTGCTCGACGATGTTCCGCATCGACCTGCCACACCTCGCCTGGGTGCTCGACGGTCTGGTTGCCGGGGAGGTCCGCAACCGCATCACCGTCGACGAGGCCACCGCCGCGGATGCTCGTGTGGCCCTCGAGCGGATGCTCGCGATCGCGTGAAGTCGCTGCTCGGCTGCCATAGCCTGAGCCCATGACAGAAGAAGGCTCGGCCCAAGCCGAGGACGAGATCCGCCGGGCGATCAACGGCTCGCGCGGGGCAACAGACCGCCTCCTCGCAGCGCTCGGGGCCGTCGACGACTTGGACGTGGCCCGGCCGAGCCTGCTACCCGACTGGACTGTCGGCCACGTGCTCACCCACCTCGCCCGCAACGCGGACTCGTTCGTGCGGGTCCTGCGCTCGGCAAGCCAAGCCAGGCCAGTGCCCCAGTACCCAGGTGGCGCCGCCGGGCGCAACCAGGACATCGAGCGGGGAGCCGGGCGCCCGACCGAGGTCATCGTGGCGGACGTGGCGGACTCGGCAGCGCAGTTGGAGGCGACCTTCGAGGAGGTGTCAGCGGTCGTCTGGCAGGGCCATGGCTTGCGCACCGACGGTTCTCCACTTCCCTGCCGGATGTTGCCCATCTCGCGTTGGCGCGAGGTCGAGGTGCACCACGTCGACCTCGGTCTCGGCTATGAGATCTCGGACTGGCCGGACGAGTTCGTCAACCTCGACCTGCCCTATGCGCTGGACCGCGTGCCCGAACGGCTCGGGGACGCCTCACAGCGTGCCGCCTTCCTGGCCTGGATCTACGGGCGCGCCGACGGGCTGGCTGGCTTTGTGCTCCGGCCTTTCTGAGAGCTGAGCCCGCCTCACACCGCAGTCCTCAAGCCTCGATCAGCTCGATCCTGTTGCCGAAAGGGTCCGCCACGTAGCAACGGCGCACCGCCGCAAGCGCGGTGTCCCAAGTGACTCGATGACCGGCGGTCGCGAGCGCCTCGACGAGGCTGTCGATCCCCTCCACTGCCAAGGCCATATGCGCCTTCGCGCTCGGTCGGAAGTCAGGCTCGACCCCGAGGTGGACCTTCACGTCCCCGCTCGAGAACCAGCGCCCGCCCCGCCCGGCCAGGACAGGCGGCTTGTCAAGGACCTCGAGGCCGAGCGCGCCGCCATAAAAGGCCTCTGCTTGGTTCTCCAATCCTTCGGGCATCCCGACCTGGACGTGGTCGAGGCGGACTACACGGTGGCCCGGCCGACCAGCGTCGCGGCGCTCAGGCGCTGTGACCCCGGGGACCGACGCCAGCTGTGAGCCGATGAGGTCGCGCTCCTCGGCGTCAGCGAGGGTGGCGACCGTCTCCCGGCACAGCTCGGCCCAGCGGTCGCGTTCAGCAGCGTTGCCGGCCGCGCCATGCGCGCGGGCCATCCCCTCGTAGCAGGAGGCGAGGCGCCAATCGGTCCAGCCGTTGTGGACAACGCGTTCCAGGGCGCGTTCCGCCCTCGAAAGGGCCACGCCCGCGCAGCCGAGCAGGCTCGCCACATGTGCGATCTGCCAGTCGCCCACCGCGCGCTGCTCGTCGCCGCCGACCGAGTCCCACAAGTAACGCGATACGAAGGCAGCCGCGAGCATGTCGTCGTCATCGCCGGGGCTGCGATCAGGAGTGCCGATCAGCTCCCAGGCCCGGTTGAAAGCTGCAATGGCCTCCTCGCGCCGTCCCGGCGGCACGTCAGGGTCGCCGGCTGCAGTCACTTCAGCTCCTCCCTGCGTAGTGGGAACCCGGGTTCCCTCGCCCGAGACCGGTCCCGACCGGGCAGGGCTGGATACGTCACATCCCGAGCAGGGGCGCGAGAAAGCGCCCCGTGTAGCTCTCGTGCGTCTTGGCCACCTTCTCGGGCGTGCCCTCGACGATCACCGATCCTCCGCCGTCGCCGCCCTCGGGGCCGAGGTCGATGACCCAGTCAGCCGACTTCACGACGTCAAGGTTGTGCTCGATGACACACACCGTGTTGCCCTGGTCGACCAAGCGGTGCAGCACGTCCAAGAGCTTGCGGACATCCTCGAAGTGGAGCCCGGTGGTCGGCTCGTCGAGAACGTACAGCGTGTGCCCGGTCGATCGCTTCGCGAGCTCCGAGGCGAGCTTGACCCGCTGGGCCTCACCGCCCGACAGTGTGGGAGCCGGCTGGCCGAGGCGGATGTAGCCGAGCCCCACGTCCACGAGGGTCCTCAGGTGACGCGAGATGACGGGCTGCGCCGCGAAGAGATCGAGCGCCTCCTCACAGGACATGTCCAGCACCTCTGCGATGTTCTTCCCCCGCCAGGCCACCTCGAGCGTGTCACGGTTGTAGCGGGCCCCCTTGCAGACCTCGCAGGGCACATAGACGTCCGGGAGGAAGTGCATCTCGATCTTCAAGGTCCCGTCGCCGGCACACGCCTCGCAGCGGCCTCCTGGGACGTTGAACGAGAAACGCCCCGGTTGGTAGCCCCTGAGCCGCGACTCCGAGGTCTGGGCGAAGAGCTTGCGCACGCTGTCGAACATGCCCGTATAGGTGGCCGGGTTCGAGCGCGGCGTGCGGCCGATCGGCGACTGGTCTATGTCGATGACCTTGTCGAGGGCGTCCGCGCCATCGATGCTGCGGTGACGCCCGGGGACGACGCGGGACTTGTAGATGCGCTGCATAAGTGCCCTGAGCAGGATGTCGTTGATCAGAGTCGACTTGCCGGAACCCGACACGCCCGTCACCGACACGAAGCATCCGAGCGGGATCTCGACGTCGATGCCCTTCAGGTTGTGCTCCCGGGCGCCCCGCACGACTAGCCACTCCCCCCGGGGCTCGCGCCGCATGGCCGGGACCGCGATGGATCGTCTGCCGGAAAGGTACTGGCCGGTGATCGAGGCCTCGCAGTTCACGAGGTCCGCGACCGTGCCTGCGCAGATCACCTCGCCGCCGTGCTCGCCGGCCCCCGGGCCGATGTCGACGACGTAGTCGGCGATCCGGATCGTCTCCTCGTCGTGCTCCACGACAAGGACCGTGTTCCCGATGTCGCGAAGTCGCAGCAGCGTCTCGACGAGCTTGCGGTTGTCGCGCTGGTGCAGGCCCACGGAGGGCTCATCGAGCACGTAGAGGACCCCGACCAGCCCGCTGCCGATCTGCGACGCGAGGCGGATCCTCTGTGCCTCACCGCCGGCGAGCGTCGCGGCGGCACGGTCGAGGCTCAGGTAGTCGAGCCCGACATCGACGAGGAACTGCAGGCGGGCACGGATCTCCTTCATGACCTGAGCCGCGATCATCTCCTCGCGCGAGCTGAGCTCGAGGCGTTCGAGGAGGTCGTGGGCGGCCCGGATCGACAACGACGACAGCTCCGCGATGCTCCTGCCGCCGACTTTGACCGCGAGCGACTCCGCCCGCAGCCGAGTGCCGCCGCAGTCCGGGCAGGCCACCTCGCGCATGTAGCCCTCGACCTGCTCGCGCACCCAGTCGGAGTCCGCTTCAGAGTGGCGGCGCTGCAGCCACGGCACGACGCCTTCGAACTGAGTGTCGTAGCTGCGCAAAGTGCCGTACCGGTTGCGGTACTGAACGTGCACGCGCCGGGTCCCGGCGCCGTAGAGGAGGATCTTGCGTTGCGCCTTGGTGAGCTTGGACCACGGCTTGTCCATGCTGAAGCCGCTCGCCTCGGCCACGGCCTTGAGCACGCGCGAGAAGTACTCGGTCCGCGCGCCCGCCCACGGTCCGATGGCCCCTTGGGCCAAGGAGAGATCCGGGTTGGGCACCACGAGGTCGGGATCGACCTCGAAACGGGTGCCCAGCCCGTTGCACGACGGGCACGCCCCGAAAGGCGAATTGAACGAGAAGCTGCGCGGTGCCAGCTCATCGAGCGAGATCCCGCAGTGAACACAGGCCAGGTGCTGGGAGAAGGTGAGCACCTGCTCACCTTCTCCGGCCTCAGCCGCGTCCGCGATGCCGTCCTCGGCGGCGTCGGCTGCCTTGGCGGCTGCGGCCTTGCCGGCCGCCTTGTTCCTGCCCGGCTTGGGCGAGGGCTTGGCGTCGGCCATGAGCAGTATCTCGGCGATCCCCTCGCCGAGGCGCAGGGCGGTCTCGATCGAGTCCGTGAGGCGGCGCTCGATGCCCTCGCGACGGACGAGCCGGTCGACGACGACCTCGATGGTGTGCTGTTCGTAGCGGGCGAGCTCCAAAGAGGCCCGCTCGGACAGCTCCATGAGCTCACCGTCGACGCGCGCCCGCGCGAAACCCTGCTTGACAAGGTCGTCCAGCAAGGCCGAGTACTCGCCTTTCCGACCGCGCACGACCGGAGCGAGCACCTGGAATCTAGTCCCGTCGGGCAGGTCGCTCAGGCGGTCGACGATCTGCTGGGGGCTCTGCCGGGTGACCAGCCGGCCGCAGCTGGGGCAGTGAGGCTGGCCGATGCGGGCGTAGAGCAGGCGCAAGTAGTCGTAGATCTCCGTCACCGTCCCGACCGTCGAGCGGGGGTTGCGAGAAGCTGACTTCTGGTCGATCGAGATGGCGGGCGAGAGTCCCTCGATGAAATCGACGTCGGGCTTGTCCATCTGCCCGAGGAACTGCCGGGCGTAGGAGGAGAGCGACTCCACGTAGCGCCGCTGGCCCTCGGCATAGATCGTGTCAAACGCGAGCGACGACTTGCCCGAGCCTGAAAGCCCTGTGAACACTATGAGACGGTCGCGGGGAAGCTCTATCGAGACGTTCTTGAGGTTGTGCTCGCGGGCCCCGCGAACGACGAGGGTGCTTGGCACGGCCGCAGACTACCGACCGGCCGGGGCAAACGAACCGGGGCATCGGGCGCGCAGGTCAGCGCCCCTTGCGGCCGGTCTGGAGGTCGGGGACAGGCTCCGGGCGCTCAACCGACTTCCCTCAGCTCTCTGCGGAGGGACCGGATCTCGTCTCGCAACCTTGCGGCGTACTCGAAGCGAAGCTCGGCCGCGGCAGCCTGCATCTCTTGTTCGAGGGTCGCGATCAGCCTTCCGAGCTCGTCGACGGGAAGCTCCCCGCCACCGGCGCTCCCCCTCCTCGACACATCGAGCAGGTCGGCGGCGCGTTCGACGGCTCGCCGGCCGGCGCGCCTCGACCTGTCGGACCCGGCACGGCTGGGCAGAGGTGCACCCGTGCCGAACCCGTCCCCACCGGCGCCCGCGGCGCTCCGGAACTGAGCCACGAGGTCGGTCACGGCCTTGCGGATGGTCTGGGGGTCGATCCCGTGCTCCTTGTTGTACTCCTGCTGCACGATCCGGCGTCGCTCGGTCTCGGCGATCGCTCCCCGCATGGAGTCGGTGATGACATCCGCGTAGAGGATGACCCGGCCCGAGACGTTGCGCGCCGCGCGGCCCATGGTCTGGATGAGCGAGGTCTTGGAGCGCAGGAAGCCCTCCTTGTCGGCATCGAGGATCGCCACGAGCGCAACCTCGGGAAGATCGAGGCCCTCCCGCAGCAGGTTGATGCCCACGAGGACGTCGAACTCGCCGAGACGCAGGTCCCTCACGATCTCGATCCGTTCGATCGTGTCGATGTTCGAGTGCAGGTAGCGGACCTTGAGTCCCGTCTCGAGGAGATAATCGGCCAGGTCCTCGGCCATCTTCTTGGTGAGGGTGGTGACAAGGACCCGCTCGCCGCGGGCGATGGTCGTGTTGATCTCCGCGATCAGATCGTCGATCTGGCCCCTGGTCGGCTTGATGACGACCTCTGGATCGACGAGGCCCGTAGGCCGCACGATCTGCTCGACCACCTGATTCGAGACCGATATCTCGTACTCGGAAGGGGTCGCGGAGAGAAAGACGCACTGGTTGATGCGGCCCTCGAGCTCCTCGAAACGCAACGGCCTGTTGTCCATGGCCGACGGGAGGCGGAAGCCGTGCTCGACGAGGACCTCCTTGCGGGACCGGTCGCCCGCGAACTGCCCGTGGAGCTGAGGGACGGTCACATGGCTCTCGTCGATCACGAGCAGCCAGTCGTCGGGGAAGTAGTCGAGCAAGGTGTAGGGGGCCTGGCCCGGCTCACGCCCGTCCTGGTGACGGCTGTAGTTCTCGACACCGTTGCAACTGCCGAGCTCGGCGAGCATCTCGAGATCGTGCTCGGTGCGCATCCGCAAGCGTTGCGCCTCGAGCAGTTTGCCCGCCTGTTCCAGCTCGCGCAGGCGCTCGCCGAGCTCCACTTCGATGGAGGCGATGGCGTGGCGCGTGCGCTCGTCACCGGCGACGTAGTGCGTGGCGGGAAATATGAGCAGCTCCTCGAGGTCGCCGAGCAGTTCCCCGGTGAGCACGTCGAAGCGGCTGAGGCGCTCGACCTCGTCGCCGAACAGCTCGATGCGCACGGCGTACTCCTCGTAGGCGGGGTGGACCTCGATCGTGTCGCCCCGGACCCGGAACCTCCCCCGCACGAGGTTGGCGTCGTTGCGCTCGTAGTGCATCGCCACCAGCCGGGACAGTATCGAGCGTTGGTCGTGGGTCTCCCCGGGCGAGAGCAGGAGAATCTGGTCCCTGTACTCGTCGGGGGAACCGAGCCCGTAGATGCACGAGACCGAGGCCACCACGATCACGTCCCTGCGCGTGAGCAGGCTGGCGGTCGTGGAGTGCCGCAACCGGTCGATCTCGTCGTTGATGGACGAGTCCTTCTCGATGTAGGTGTCCGAGGAGGGAAGGTACGCCTCAGGCTGGTAGTAGTCGTAATAGGAAACGAAGTACTCGACCCGGTTGTCCGGGAAGAAGCCGCGCAGCTCACCCGCGAGCTGGGCAGCGAGCGACTTGTTCGGGGCCAGCACGAGGGTCGTGCGTTGCACCTTCTCGATGGTCCAGGCAATCGTCGCACTCTTGCCGCTCCCTGTGATCCCGAGCAGGGCCTGGAAGCGGTCACCCCGCTCGATCCCGCGAGCCAGCGCCGCGATGGCGGCGGGCTGGTCGCCGGCCGGCTGAAAGTCGGAAACGACGCGGAACGGGGGCACCTCGGCATGGTACCGAGAGGGTGCGCGCCGGCGAGCGGCGAGCGGCCCGGCCTCAGCCGCCGTGGCCTCCATCCTCGATGGCCCGGCCCGCGGCCAGGCCCTCGATCCAGCTCGAGGCACGCTCGACCTTCTCCTCGAGCTCGTCGAGGGTGCCCGTGTTCATGATCACGTGGTCCGCCCGGGCGACCCGCTCCTGCCGGCTCGCCTGGTTGGCGATGCGCGACTTGGCGTCCGAGCGGTCCATGCCCCGTTTGGTCACCAGCCGTTCCAGGGCGACGTCAACGGGCGCGTCCACGACGATCACACCCGCGAGACCGTAGGGGTCGGGTCCGACGCCCTCGACCAAGAGGGGGATGTCGACTACGACCACGCGCTGTGCGGCGGGCATCGCCGCGAGCCTGCTCGCAACCTCTGCGCGGACCTCCGGGTGGACTATGGCGTTGAGATCGGCGAGCGACGCCGGGTCAGCGAAGACGATCGTGGCCATCGCCGAGCGATCGAGACTCCCGTCTGGAGCGAGCACGCTCGGACCGAATCGCTCCACCACCCTCGCGTACGCCCTACGCCCAGGCTCGACCACCTCTCGCGCCAGCTCATCGGCATCGATCAGCGCGGCTCCGCGCTCGACCAGCATGGCGGCGACGGTCGACTTGCCCGAACCGATCCCGCCCGTCAGGCCGACGACGATCACGTCGCGCCGAAAGCCCGGGGCGGAACTTCGGCCGGCACCCAAGGTGCCTCGCCGGGCGGTGACATGGCCGCCTACACTAACCGGGCCGTGGCTCTTATGAGCAGGACCCGCCCGCTTGTGCTGCGAGCGCTGGAGAACGCTCTCCTGGCCGGCTTCGCCTACGTCCCCCTCCTCGCCACCCAACCCGGGATCCTCGCCGACGACACCAAGCAGTACCTCTATCTCGATCCCGGCCGGCTCTTGAGCTCGGCGCTGTCGATGTGGGACCCGTCGGTCGCGGCCGGCACGGTCACCCACCAGAACATCGGTTACCTGTTCCCGCAGGGGCCCTTCTACTGGGCGTTCACTCAGCTCGGAGTGCCCATGTGGGTGACCCAGCGCCTCTGGATGGGCACACTTGTCTTCGCGGCCGGGGCCGGCGTCCGCTACCTCGCCAAGACCCTCGGCGTGAGGGGCCCCGGCCCGGTGCTCGCCGGACTCGCCTACGCTCTCAGCCCCTACTGCCTCCAGTACATACAGCAGACCTCGGCGATACTCCTGCCCTGGTCGGGTCTCGGCTGGCTCGTCGCGCTGGCGGCGCTCGCCGTGCGCCGGGGTGGGTGGCGCTACCCGGCCCTGTTCGCCTTGGTTGTGGCGCTGGTCGGGGCGACCAACGCCACATCGCTGATTTATGCAGGCATCGCCCCGGTCGCATGGCTCTTCTACTGCGTCCTCGTGCTGCATGAGGCACCGCTGCGTCGCGCCCTTCGTGCCGGGGTGAAGATGGGCGTGCTCTCGCTCGGGGTCTCGCTGTTTTGGATCGCCGGGCTTCGCGTCGAGGGCGCCTACGGCGTCGACATCCTCAAGTACACAGAGACGCTCCCCGCCATCGCGGGAACATCCCTCGCATCCGAAGTCGTCCGCGGTCTCGGTTACTGGTACTTCTACGGCAGCGACCGGCTCGGTCCCTGGAAACAGGCGGCCGTGAGGCTGGAGGAGAGCGTCTGGCTCCTGACGACGAGCTTCGCGGTTCCCTTCCTCGCCGTGGCTGGCGCCGTCTTCTCCCGCTGGCGCACAAAGGCTTTCTTCGTCCTATTGGTCCTCGTCGGGCTGGTGCTGGCAGTGGGCATCCACCCGTACCCGGACCCCTCGACCATCGGGCGCGGCCTCAAGGCGTTCATGTCCGGCTCGTCGCTAGGCCTGGCCCTGCGCTCGAGCGACCGCGCCACACCCCTTGTCGTGCTCGGGTTTGCCGTGCTGTTGGGCGTGGGTGCCACGGCCGTGTGGTCCCGTTTCCCCCGTACGGGGGCTGCCGCGGCTTGTGCGCTGGCGGCAGTGGTGGTCGCCAACAGCACTCCCTACCTGCAAGGAGGCGCCGTCGCCGTCAACTTCGAGCGGCCGGAGGAGATCCCTTCGTACTACGCCAAGGCCGCTCAATACCTTGACGCTCAGGGCGATGCCACGCGGGTGCTGATCGAACCGGGGCAGAACTTCGCCGCCTATGACTGGGGAACCATGTTCGACACGATCTGGCCCGGCATCATGACACGACCCGAGGTCCTCCGTGAGCAGACCATCCAGGGCTCCTACCCGACGACCGATCTCCTCCAGGCCTTCGACCTCACGCTCCAGCAAGGCACCTACGAGCCCTCGACTCTGGCGCCCATAGCCCGGCTGTTCAGTGCCGGCGACGTCGTGCTGCAGTCGAATCTCGCCTACTGGCGCTACAACACCCCACGGCCGCAGGAGACCTGGGCGCTGTTCGATCCCCCACCGGCGGGAGTCGGCGAGCCGGTGGCCTTCGGCCGGCCCGTGGCGGTGGTGGCACCGACCCGCTACAGCCTCGTGGACGAGGAGGCCTTGGCGGAGCCGGCGGGTGCGCCCTGGCCGCCCCCGATCGCCGTGTTCCCGGTCTCCGACGCGCGGCCGATCTACCGGGCGGAACCGGCCTCTGCCCCTTTGGTGATCGACGGCAGCGGGCCCGGCGTCGTCGCCGCGGCAGCCGCCGGGCTGCTCGACGACAATCCCACGATCTTCTACGCCGCGACCCTCGACAGCGACCCGAAGCTGCTCCACGAGGTGGTCACGCCCGCAGCTCAGCTGGTGCTCACGGACTCGAACCGCAAGGTTCTCGAGCGGTGGTCGTCAGTGAGCGACAACATCGGCGAGACCCTCCCTGTCGAGGCCGAGCCCTCGAGGCCGGACCCGACCTCGGTGGCGCTGCCCGTGTTCAAAGACGTCCGACCTGACGCCGAGAGCGTGGCCGACTACACAGGGGCCCACTACGTGGCGGCTTCCGCGTACGGCAACCCGGTCACCCTCACGCCCGAGGACAGGCCGTTGGAGGCCTTCGACGGCAACCTCGACACGGCTTGGAGCGTCGCCGCTTTCTCAGACGCGACAGGCAACTGGCTCCAGGTCCGCCTCGACCATCCCGTGACCACCGACCACGTCAACCTCGTCCAGGTGCTGGGCCCCACCGTCAACCGGTGGGTCACCCGGGTGACGCTCGCGTTCGACGGCACCCACGCCATCTCAGAGAACCTGGACCCGGCCTCCCGGACCGCCGCCGGCCAGACGGTCCGATTCCCGAAACGCTCCTTCACGACGATGCGGATCACGATCGACGGCACCACCTGGTCGGGAAGGCGCTCGATGCTGGCGGCATCGGGGGTCGGTTTCTCCGAGGTCCGGATCCCGGGCGTGAGCATCTCAGAGACGATCCAGATGCCTTCGGACCTGTTGGCGGCGCTCGGTGCCTCCTCCCTCTCGCACCGCCTCACGATCGTGATGACCCGTGACCGCGTCTCACCCGTACCGCCCCGTTCGGATCCGGAGCTGGCGTTGGACAGGACGTTCTGGCTCCCGACGGCCCGCTCGTTCTCCCTCAGTGGTACTGCGCGTGTCTCCGCACTCATCCCCGACAATGTCATCGACACGCTGCTCGGTGGCCCGACGGTCTTCGGAGGAGCTGTGATCGGCTCGAACGAGAGGCTTCCCGGTGACCTCGATGCAAGAGCGGTATTCGCCTTCGACGCCGACACGAAGACCTTCTGGAGCCCCGGCTTCGACGGGCCGGCCCAGATCGGCGCCTGGATGCAGGCGTCGCTCACCCACACGATCAGCTTCGACCACCTCGACCTGAAGCTCATCGCAGACGGGCGGCACTCGGTGCCCACAAGGATCAGGATCACGACCAACACCGGCGGTGACGAGGTCGTCCGGCTGCCAGCTGTGCGGGACCGCAAGGCGAACAACGCCGTGGTCAGCGTCCCGGTCAGCTTCCCGCCGCTCACGGGGAGCACGATCAGGTTCACCATCGAGGCCGTCCGTCAGGTCACGACCACCAACTGGTACACGCGCGAGCCGATCGTCATGCCGGTCGGGATCGCCGAGGTCGGTCTTCCCGGTGTCCGCTTCACCCCCGAGCCGGTGAAGGCACAGATCCCTGCTGTGTGCACTTCGAAGCTTCTTCGCATCGACAACCGGCCGGTCTGGCTGAAGGTCTCCGGGACAGTCGGCGCCGCCGAGAAGTTGCAGGGCCTGACCGTCTCCGGCTGCGGGCCCGACGCCCATGGCATCCATCTCGGTCCCGGCGACCACAGTGTGGAGGCCACCTGGGGGAAGATCACCGGCTGGGATCTCGACAGGCTCGTGCTCGACTCCGCTCCCGGAGGGGCTGCGCTGGCGCCGCTGGCCGGCGGCGGAGCGCCGCCGGCGCCCGGCACGATCGCCACTCCGGAGACATCCGCTCTCGCGACACCCGTGGTGCGCGTGCTCAAGTCGAGTGCGACATCTGCCGAGCTCGAGGTCAAAGACGCCACGGGGCCTTTCTGGCTCGTGCTCGGCGAGAGCCTGAACGGCGGCTGGGAGGCCACCGGGCCGGGCGGGCACTCCCTCGGGGCACCTCAATTGATCGACGGTTATGGGAACGGCTGGTACCTCACGCCGCCGCGGAGCGGTACCTTCCTCGTCACGCTCCAGTTCGGCCCGCAGAGGGTCGTGACGCCGGCCATCCTGGCGTCCGGCGTCACCCTGGTGCTCTGCTTGCTCCTCGGCTTGGTCCCCGTCGCCCGCTGGCGCCGCCGTCTCGCACGCCGTGGAGCTCACCTGGCCGTACGGCGAACGGCCGACCCTGCCGAGGGCACGGCCGCAGCGGTGGAGGGCACTGGGACAGAGCGGCCCTCAGGCACCGGACACAAGCAGGTGCCCGACGCGGCGCCGCGCTTGGGTCCACCTTTCGCGGCCGGCGGGCGCCCACCCCGCTTGCCGTCCTGCCTCCTCGTCGCCGCTATGTGCGCCGTCATGACGATGGTCGTCCTGCCGCCGCCGTGGGCACCACCCATCGCCGGCGCGATCGCGATCGCCTCTTTCGTGGGCATGCGCTGGGGCCGCCCCCGATCGATCCTCGGCCTCTCCGCTATCGGCTGCATGGGCGCCGCCGGGGCGCTGACCGTCCTCGGCCAGTTGCGGCATCACTACTCGCCCGGGAGCTCCTGGCCCCACAACTTCGAAACAGCCGGGGTCCTCGCGTTCATCGGAGTGGTCGCTCTCGCGACCGACTCTGTCGTCGGACTCGCCCGGCGCCACAGCCGTGCACAGTGCGCTGGGGACGGCCCGCAGGAGCAATAGGACGCTCCGGCATATGTGCACGGGCGTCGCCACATACGGGGCAACGCAAACCGTGCCTTCAGAGTTGTCGACCCCGCTGGGTCAGCGCGAGCTTGGCTACCTAGGCAGGTGACCGCGAGCCAGTTCCCCGCCGGCTTTGTGCGTCGGCAACCAGAGCCGACAGGGTCCCACGCGCCGTCGCCTCCCACGTGAGCGTCGTGACGCGCTCAGAGGCGGCGCGGCCGAGCCGCCGCCGCAGCAGGGGGTCGCAACAAAGCGCCTCGAGGTGGCGCACGAAATCGTCGTCCCGATCGGCCAGCATCCCCGTCACCCCGTGGTCGATGGCGTCGAGGTGTCCCGGTATCCGCGTGGCGACCGCCGGCGTCCCACATGCCGCCGCCTCGCTGACGGTCATGCCCCAGCCCTCCCGCACCGACGTCGAGGTGACCACCCACGCCCGGCGGTACAGGTCCACGAGCTGGCCGGCGCCGAGCCTGCCCGGCATCGACACATAGCCTTGGGCGCCGAGCTCCCGGAGCCTTGCCTCGAGGCTCGAACGTTCCGTCCCCTCGCCGACGATGATCGTCTCGAGATCGGGGACCCTCTCGCGGACTCGCGCCAGAATCCCCAACAATCTGGGGAAGTTCTTCACGGGCACGAGCCGTCCGACCGCGACCACAAGGGGACGGTCCGCCCGTTGGCCGCCCGGCGAGTAACACGGGTCGATCCCCGGGGGAACCACGCTCACGCGGGCCGGTCGCACCCCGGGCAGACGCACGATCTCGCTGCGGGACGACTCGGAAAGTGTCACGATCCGTGACCTGCGATAAAAAGGCGGGGCGAGACGTGACTCGAGCAGGTTGCCCGCCTTGGCCAGTGACGGCGGCAACACCATGGGCCACATCTCGCCATGCACGTGGTGCAGGAACACGACCCGCGGCAGACGTGACCACAGCGGGCTGAGCCAGGGCATCCCGTTCCAGACCTCGACCAGCCCGTCGACAGGGCCGAGATGGCCCGCGGCGATGTCCATGGGTCCGGTCGCGAACACGGCGTAGCGACCGGACCTGCGCACGACCCGGTATCCGTCCCTTTCCACGAGGACTGACCTGCCCGCTACCGATGACGTCCTGAGCACGACGTCGATGCCCGCCGCCGCCCATCGTGTGGCCACCTCGTGAGCGTGAAGCTCGGACCCGCCCGCCTCCGCATCGTCGATGTCCCGCCAGGCGAGCATCGCCACTCTTCGCAGGCCGGCGTCGACAGCAAGCTGTGCGAGCTCGGCGACGGCCGGAGCTGTTTGCGAATGCGCCGGGCCCACAACGGCGTCGGCGGCCGGCGTCTTTTGAGCCCGCGGGCCCGACGGCTTGGGCGCGGGTGACATCCGGCGCCTCATCGGCTCGGGCTCATGACCGGACCCGCATGGGCACAGCCCGGCCGGTTCCCGTGCCGCCCGGCGGCCCACTCGCCTGCCGACCGACCTGCTGTTCGTGGTAGTCGGCGTCGACGTTCACTGCCCAGGTGTCGAAGGGCTCCCCGTAGAGGCTCTCGACCGTCAACATCGCCGTCAGCATCGAGTGGTCCTGGTTGTTGTAGCGGTGCATGCCGTTGCGGCCGACCGGGTGCACGTTGGGCACCTCGGCTTCCAGCCATTCCCGGATCACCTGTACGTTCAGGTGATAGCCCGCGTCGTAGACCGGGTAGGCCTTGGGCATCCTCACGACGAAGCCTTTCTCGACGTCACCGGGACGGACCAGTCCGAGCGTCTCGAGCTCGGCTGTCCCGAGGGCGACGAGGTCCTCGTCCGCCATCGACCACAAGCCGTCGTCCTCGAAGACGAAGTACTCGAGCCCGAGGCAGGTCCGGGCTTGCTTGACAAGATCTGAGGACCACGACCCGAAGTTCTGCACGCGCCCTACGCGCACCTTCTCGGAATGCACGTAGATCCAGTTGTCGGGGAACCCGCGCTCGGCCGGCAGCACGAGAGCGACGGTGAGGAAGTCACGGTAACGAAGCCTGCGGGCCGCCTGGCGAACCTCGGCGGGTGCCGGCGGGTCCATCACCAGAACGAGCTCCGAGAGCGGCATCGACGAGATCAGGTGGTCAAAGGGCCACGTCGCCGTCGCGCCGTCGCGGCCTGCCCCGGTGGCCCCGGCAGCCCCGGGCGTCGCGACCGATCGCGTCAGCGCAGTCACGGCCCTGTGCTCGGACCGCAGTATCGACTCGACCCGCGTGCCCAACAAGACCTCCGAGCCGTGCTCCTCCACGAACGCCCGGGCATGCTCCCACATCATCCCCGGACCGAGGCGCGGGTAGTGGAACTCCTCGATGAGCGAGGTTACGGGGGCTTTGTTGCGGTTCGGGGCGAAGGCGTTGCGGATCACGTTCCCGAGCGTCAGGCTCTTGATCCTCTGCGCGGCCCAGTCCGCCTTGATCTCGGCGGCTGGTATGCCCCACACCTTTTCGGTGTAGGCCTTGAAGAACTTCCGATAAAGGCGCCATCCGAACGCCCGGGCCGTCCAGCCCTCGAAGGTGTCGAGCTCGCGGGGAGGGTGCATACGTACCCACAGGAACGAGAGGCCGCACCTGATCGCCTCGAGCATCCCGAGACCGCGCAGCGCATTTCCCAAACGGATCGGGTAGTCGTAGAAAGTCCCTTCGTAATAAATCCGGCTGAGCCTGCGCCGGAGCAGGAAGTCCCCCGGTCCGAGGATCTCGCGCCACAGGTTCTGGACCTCGGGCACCTTGGTGAAGAAGCGGTGCCCCCCGATGTCGAACCTCCATCCCTCCCGTTCCACGGTACGGGAGATCCCGCCCACGACGTCGTCCATCTCGAAGACCGTGCACGTGGCGCCCCGTTTGGCCAGCTCGTAAGCGGCCGTCAGGCCCGCCGGACCGGCACCGACCACGAGGACGCGGCCGGGTCCACCGGCAGCTGGCACAGCCGCGTCAAGTTTCGACTCGTGCGCTCGGCTCATGGTCGGGCCATCATCGCGCGGGTGGGTCCGGACCGGCCCGTGCGAGGCCTCGTCGCGTCCGGGCCTCAGGGCACGTACTTGCCGAGAAAGGCCGCCATGGCGTAGGCGACGAGCAGTGAGCCCGACAGAGCGACAACCACCCGGTAACTCCGCTGGGTCCTGGTGAGCATCGCCACCGCCATCACGAACGGGAAGCAGCCCAGCCCGTAGCGCTCGAGTGATTCGAGGTTGGTGGCGGTCAGCACGACCGCGAGCACGGCGACGGTGTACCAGCCGTAGGCGGCCGGGAGCCGGCGAACGATGAACACTGCCAGCACAACCAGCACGACGGCCCAGAAGGCGTGCTCCGCCGTGCCGAGATGCCTGAAGTGCACAAGGTCGTTCGCGTCGCGGGCAAAGGTGACGAACGGATCGGCGACCGCACCCCGGCGCGAACGTGAGAGCTGCTCTCGCAACGGGAGCAGGAAGCTCCCCACCACCTCCTGGGCCCAGCCCAGGTACGCCGCGGCTCCGGCCGGCGCCGCGAGCACGGCGCCGGCGCCGATGACGCGCTCGCGACCGCTGAGCACCCGCCAGCTCGTGACCACCTCTACCGCGGCGGGGATCGCCAGCAGCATCCCGACAGGCCGGCAGAGCCCGGCCGCGAAGGCGGCGCAGATGGCAAGGGCGTAGCGGCGCTGGCGCAGGCCGAGGAATGTGACGAGGGACGTCAACAGCAGCAGGGACTCCGCATACCCCATCACGAGCACGAAGGCGGTCGGGGCGAGGGCGAGCAGCCACACAGCCCGGCGGGCACACGCCTCGTCACCGAGCTCGACCACGACGAGGCGGTAGAGGGCTGCAAAAGCTGCCAGGCAGGCGACGTTCGCGACGATGACCACCGAGATCCCGGCCGTCATCCCCGGCACTGCCCGCAACGACCTCGCCAGCACCGGCAACAAGGGGAAGAAGCGCAGCGCCGAGTTCCCGAGGTTCTCGTAGCCGTGAGCTGCGATCTCCTCGTACCAGCGGGCGTCCCAGCCGAGCAGGCCCGAGTAACTTGCGTCGTGGGCGGCCGCACCCAACTTGAAAGTGCTCGCCAACAGCCGGGCGGCGCCGAGCACGAAGAGCACGATCGCTCTGGACACGACGAATGGGAGCACGGAGGCGCGCAAGGCAGGCGCCGCGACGTCCCACTGCGCTCTGGCAGTGCGTCGGCTAATCGTCGTGCCGCTCACGGCGGCGCGTAACGGTAGAGGTTCTCGCCCTCGAAGATCTCGAAGGGCGTGTCGGAACCCCTCTCGCCTACGACCTCAAGCTGGGGCCGTCTCGCGGCAAGTTCGTCTGCAATTACCTGACAGTCGTTCCCGAAGTTGAGGTAGCCGGGCGCCCACACGTACCAGATCGCCTCTCCCGGTCCGGCCCGAGACACGAGCAGCCTCGCGAAGGTGAGCGTGCTCGCGTGCTCGACGGTCTTCGCGTAATCGACCCAGTTCACGATCTCCGGTGGGTCGGCGCGGGGGAACGCCACCTCGTCGAAGCGACCGTCGAGGCCACGGCTCACGGCCGGCCCGAGCTGATCGGGGCAGAACGCCACCACGTCACCGGGACGTGCGTGGGCCAGCACCGCCGACGCGACTTGTCCGGCCTGGGTCCGCGTCAAGAACGCGTTCGGGATCGAGGCCGCGAGACCGAACGCGACCGCGATGGCCACGAGCCCGTCGCGGACCCGTCGATCGGTCAGTGAAGTCACACCGTACGCGACCACCAACAGGCACGGCGCCAATATGACCGCGGAGTATCGGTCCGCGAACGTGCTCCCGGTGAGCTTGCCCGCAATCAAAGCCACAAGCAGCGTCCCGGCCGACAAAAGGGCCAGCCCGCGTACTCCAGGTCGTGTCCTCAGGTCGAGCACGACCCGGCGCCCGTCCAGGGCGCTGCCAGCGATCCCCAACAGGGCGAGGAAGGCGAGCACGAGGGCGAGCGCCCGGCCGGCGTCGGAGTCGCCGCCCGCGAACTGTGTGAAGGTGTAGACGAGGGCGGTGAAGTCCGCAGGGGTCGCCCAGGGCGTACCCGTGTGGTGCAACTGGAAGAGGAACGTCGGGATCCACGGGCCAAAGCCGGCGGTTCCCGCGGCCAAGGCGACGAGCGCCACGCGGCAGGCGTGGGAGTAGGGGCCCGACCTGGCGAAAAAAGCGGCGCCGAGGGCGGTCACGGCCACGAAGTACAGCGCCCAGTAGTGGCAGTACTCCAGGCCACAGGTCACAACCGCGAGGGCCAGGGCGTTCGCGATCGTCGGCTTGCGGAGCACGGCGGTGAAAGCCAAGACCCCCAGGGCCGACAACAAGATGACGAGCGAGTACATGCGGGCTTCGGTGTCGTAGTACACGGCGAAGGGCGATGTGGCCATGAGCAGTGTCGCCGTCCAGGCCACTTCCCGACCGGCCCGCTCGGGCGCGGCACGCTGCGAAGTGCCGTTTTCGACCTCTTCCTCCGCAGCGCCGGGCCGAGGCGCTCGCCAGGACTGCGAGCCGACTCTGTAGCCGGCGACCCACACGACAGGCAGCGTGACAACACCTATGACCCCCGACAGCGAACGCGCCCCGAGGTCGCCCGTTCCGAACGCCCTCATCCAGAAATGGAGCAGCAAGTAGTACAACGGGGGTGCCCCGTCGTCGCGAAGCAGATGAGGGATCAGGTGCAGTGGAGCCCGGGCGATGTTTACCGTGAGCGCCTCGTCCAGCCACATCGGCGAGGGCGTCCAGAAACGCAGCACGACCGCGCCGGCGAGCACAGCACCACTTGCCGCGACGACGACGTTCTGGCCGAGGGTCCTGCGCGCAGAGCTGTCGCGCGCCTCAGTCCTTCGAGAAGACGGCGTCGGCACCTCGGGTGACCGCACCGGCGCATTCACCGGGTGCATCGACCGCATGGTAGTCGCGGCCTTCGGTCCTCAACTGGTTAGCCGGTCCGGCCGGGCGCCTCGACAACGCCCTTACCGCGCGGCAGCCGGAGCCGCGGGCGGCTAGTCCGCGGGTACCTCGTCGCCCGGGGCCGACGGGACCGCAGGCTCGTCAGTCGCATTCTGTTGAGCGGCCTGTTCGGGCTGCGATCCGGCCAGTGCTAACGAGACGTCCCCGTCAGGGACGGGCGCCTCGGAAGCGTCGGACTGGCCGGCGTCGACAGTCGGTTCCTCGACGACTGTCGCCGTCGAGCCTTGGTCGAAGGCCATCGCGCTCGCGGCCTCGTTGGCTGCGAGCAGGTCTGCCCAGGCCGCCTGGCTCTCCGTCTCCGGAGTGAAGTCGGTCGCCGAGTAGTCGTAGCCGATGTAGTTGCCTTCCGCGTCGTAGGCGTGCTCGCCGAAAGCCTCCCGGTACTCCTCGGCCACCTCGCCGCCTTCGGCGGCCTGCTTGATGGAAAGGCTGATCCTGCGGCGCTGCAGGTCGATGTCGATGATCTTCACCCAGAGTTCCTCGCCCGGCGTGACGACCTGCTCGGGCAGGTCGACATGGTGCGCCGCCATCTCCGAGATGTGCACGAGGCCCTCGATGCCATCGCCCACCTGTACGAAAGCACCGAACGGCACGAGCTTTGTGATCCGGCCGTAGACGAGCTCGCCGATGCGGTGGTTGGTGGCGAACTCCTGCCACGGGTCGACCTGGGTCGCCTTCAGCGACAGGCTGATCCTCTCCTTGTCGAGGTCGACGTCGAGCACCTGGACATTGACCTCGTCGCCCACCGCGACGACCGAGGAGGGGTGGTCCACGTGCTTCCAGGACAGCTCCGAGACGTGCACGAGCCCGTCCATGCCGCCGAGGTCGACGAAGGCGCCGAAGTTCACGACCGACGACACGACGCCCTTGCGTACCTCACCGGGCTTCAAGTTCACGAGGAACTCGCCGCGCTGCTCGCGCTGGGTCTCCTCGAGCCACGCCCGCCGTGACAGCACGACGTTGTTGCGGTTCTTGTCGAGCTCGATGATCTTGGCCTCGAGTGACTTGCCTATGTACGGCTGGAGGTCCCGCACCCGGCGGAGCTCGACGAGAGATGCCGGGAGGAACCCGCGAAGGCCGATGTCGACTATGAGCCCGCCCTTGACGACCTCGATGACGAGGCCCTTCACGACGCCCCCGGATTCCTTGACCTTCTCGATCGTGCCCCAGGCGCGCTCGTACTGGGCGCGCTTTTTCGACAGGATCAGGCGACCCTCCTTGTCCTCCTTCTGGAGCACCAGGGCCTCGATCTCCTCCCCGACCGAGACGACGTCATGGGGGTCGAGGTCATGGCGGATGGAGAGCTCACGGGCGGGGATCACGCCCTCGGACTTGAAGCCGATGTCGAGCAGCACCTCGTCCTTGTCGACCTTCACCACCTTGCCAGTGACGACGTCCCCGTCCTCGAAGGCGACGATGGTCTGGTCGATCGCGTCCTCGAAGGACAGGTCACCGAGGTCGTCCTCCACGATCTTGCGGGGAACGTAGACCCCGTCGGCGTCAAAGGTGCCGTGACGCTCCTGGTCCTCGGAGGAACCGGGTGCACTGGTGCTCATAGTGTCGGACATGGGAAGTAGGTCGCTCTCTTTTCGGACAGGTCATCAAAAGCGGCGGGCGCGCCGACCGCCGCTGACGATTTGGATTGGATTCGCAATGGCGCTCGCTGGTGCGCTGTCGGCCAGAACTTGGTCACCGCCGTAATGGTCGCGCAACAATGGTACCCGTCGGCCGGGCCTAGCTCACAATGTCACGCGATCGGGTCGCCCGGGGCGAGGGAATCGGACACGTCGAACTCGGCTCCAGGGTCCGGCGCGGGCTCCTTGCCGGCCGCCCAGCTGTCCCCGATCGCCACGTGCACGGCCATCGGGACGCGTAGCTCGAAGGCGTGCTCCATGGTCTCGACCGTCAACGCGAAGACCTCTTCGCGCTCGGCGGCGACCACCTCTACGAGGATCTCGTCATGGACCTGGAGCACGATCCGGCTCGAGAGTCCGCGCTCAGAAAGGGCGCTATCCAGGCGGACGAGTGCAACCTTGAAGATGTCCGCCGCCAAGCCCTGGATGCCGGCGTTCATCGCCTGGCGCTCGGCCGCCTGGCGCACGCGGAAATTGGCCGAGTCGAGCTCGGGGAGATAGCGGCGCCGGCCGAGGAGGGTCTCGGTGTAACCGCGCAGACGGGCCTCGGCCACCGAGCGCTCCATGTACCGTCTCACGTTCGGGAAGGCGGCGAAGTACTGCGCAAGGATCGCGGCCGCCTCCTCGACCCCGACCCCGAGGCGCTGGGAGAGCCCGTAGGCCTCCATCCCATAGGCGAGGCCGTAAGAGATCATCTTCGCCTTTGAGCGCATCGCCAGGGTCACCTCGTCCGGCGCGACGCCGTAGACCCTTGCCGCGGTGGCGTTGTGGATGTCAACCCCGGAACGAAAGGCCTCCACGAGACCGGGATCGTCCGAGAGGTGGGCGATGACACGCAGCTCGATCTGGTCGTAGTCGGCGATGAGAAGCTCCGATCCCACGCTCGGGATGAAAGCCTCGCGAAAGCGGCGCCCGATGAGACTGCGCACCGGGATGTTGTGCAGGTTCGGCTGGTCCGACGAGAGGCGCCCCGTGCGGGCCACGGTCTGGTTGAACGAGGCGTGGATCCGCCCGTCCGGGGCAACTTCCGCGAGCAGTCCCTCGCCGTAGGTGGAACGCAGCTTCTCCACCTCCCGGTACCGCAAGAGCGTGTCCACTAAAGGATGAGCCTCACGCAAGCGCAACAGGCTCTGGGCATCGGTGGAATAACCGGTCTTGGTGCGCTT
>JBKQHU010000058.1:0-4599 GCA_052148655.1 Acidimicrobiales bacterium | reverse complement strand
AACTTCAGCACGTAGGGGCTCTTCCTGGGCATTGGCATCCCCTCCTTGGGGGACACCGTACGTTACCGCAGGGCGACACTTACGTGATAGTAGTTACGTGCTTGTATTTATGGAGAAGGGTACTAAGCACAAGGGGCGGGGTCTCGGTGCCGCCCTCCTCAAGCACTTCATGTTCAAGGCCATCGAGGTGGCCGGGAGTATCGGCGTCCGATTTGTGCTGGTCCACGCCAAGGATGAGGAGGCCAAGAGCTTCTACCGGCATTATGGGTTCGTCGAGTCGCCGGTCGACCCCATGACCATGATGATGCTCATAGGCGAGGTGTGATCTCAACTTCTCGGACACCCTCCAGGTCTGGGTCCGCCGGTCGGGGAGCGGAGGCACCGGGCATTATCTGGACCCGTGTGCGCCTCGCCGTAAGCGGGACCAACTGAGGACAAAGCCCTCGTCAAGCGGCCAGATCCCAGATCGCCTCGCGTGTCGTACGTGGGAAAGTCCCCCCTCCGACACTTGGCCTGAGCTGGGATGAGGCGTTGGTCGTGAGCCAATCTGTACAAGAGAGTGTGAATCTTGTACGATATTTCGCATGGTCACGATTGCGATCAGCGAAGCCAGGGAACGACTCTCGGAAGCCGTGGAGCTGGCCGGCGGCGAAGCGGTGTTCCTCGAGCGGTATGGCAAGCCGGCAGCCGTGCTGTTGAGTCCGGAGCGCTACGAGGAACTCATGGAGGTCTTTGAGGACGCGGAGGACATAGCTGCCTTCGATGCCTCGATGGCTGAAGAGGGCGGAAACATCCCCTGGGAGCAGGTCAAGGCTGATCTCGGCTGGGTTGACAACGTACCGAATTGAGCTGCGCCCTGCTGCCGCTAGGGCGCTGAAGAAACTCGACCCTCAGGCTCGGCCGCGGGTTCGAGGCGCGATTACGCTGCTCGCCCAAGACCCGCGCCCACCCGCTTCTAGGCCGCTCCGCGGTCGACCGGGGTATCGAGTCCGAGTTGGGGACTACCGAATCATCTACACCGTGGCAGACGATGTGCTGCTAGTTGTGGTCGTGACCCTTGGCCATCGCCGCGATGTCTACGAACATTGAGGCGCTTGCCTGCCGCCCCGCCCGGGGGACCGATTGATGATGCTCATCGGCGACGTGTGATCTCAGCTTCTCGGACACCCTCAAGGCCTGGGTCCGCCGCTAGGGGAGCGGAAGCACCAGCCATCCTCTGGACCCGTGCGCGCCTCGCCGTAAGCGGGAAGAACTGAGGAGAAAGGCCTCGTCAAGCGGCCAGATCCCAGATCGTCTCGCGTGTCGTATGTGGGAAAGTCCCCCCTCCGACACGCTCCGGCGCCACGCTTCGCAGAGCTGGTACCAGGGAGTTTGTGTCTGTGCCTCGTACACCGACTCGCTCCAGCTCCACGGCACGGAGTGAGGTCCGGAGTCGCACCTGCTCAACGGCTCCCACCCGGTAGGTGACGTGGAGGCCCAGAACTCTCATCACCGTGGGCCAGTGAACGGGGCTCAGGCCAGCTGGATCAATTTATGGGGACCCGGTCACGCCGCGCTGGGGCCTTTTTCCGGTCTATCTAGTCAACTGTCGTCCCCTTCCTCCAACGTCGGGACATGGGGCAGCCTGCCCCTTAGTAGGTATCCCTCGACCTCGTCGATCGTGTAGCCGACGCGTGCCCTCACGAAGATGTCGTCGGTGGACGGCACGAAGTACTGGGCGCCGTCCTCTTCACCTACGAGCCAGTACCGCCCGAAGTCAATCGCGAGCGGGTCGCGTCGGCGCGACTTCACGAGCTGCAGCCCTTGCCGCTCAGCTATCCGCCGCAACTTGTTTTCTCTGACCTTCGCTCTTCGCTCATTCTCAAGCATGCTGGAAAGCATACCAGACGTGATGCTGGAAGCTATGCGTTCACGCGCTCACTCGTCTCAGCCGCCGCCGTTCGGCTGCGTCCGTCCCGGCCCAGATGCCCTCGAGGGCCAGGTCGACGAGGGCGTAGCTCAAGCAGTCTCGACGCACCGGGCAGCCCACGCAGACGGCCTTGGCAGCGTCAGTAGCTTCGATGTTGGCGGTGGCGAACCACAGCGCCGTGCTCTTGCCTCTGCATGCGGCCCGGAGCTGCCAGGGTGGCCGCATGCCTGTGTCGGAGGCGTGGGCGAAGTCGTCGAGGTCTGAGGGTCGTGGCGACAATCCGGGTCCTTTCGAACGGCCTAAGATTACACTCTCGTCACGAAAGATTACAGTCTCGTTGCGACGACGGAGATGTGCAACTTGGCGAGCGGTCTCGTCCGGACCGCCAGATGCACATGCGAGCCACACGCACGGGCTAGAGCCGATGCCGACAGGCGCGAAGAGCGACCGTACCCGGCGCTGGCAGATCTTTGGTGTCTCGTCAGCGACGGCGACGACCTGGTGGCCGCCTGCGATGGCGGTTCCGTCGAGAGCCCCCCGATTCTCACGCCCCTACCGGGTAAGCAATGTGGACACCGGCAGTGGATTGGCGATCTCTTCAAGAGAAGCTGCGCAATGGGCACTGCCTTGCTTGCTGGGCACTCAAGCGACGACACCCCGGGCATCCGGCACGACGGCGGTCACGACCGCGGCCTGTTAGGGGCCTGGGCCCGTTAAGGGCCTGTACAACGTTCAGAACCCGGCGCGATCAGGAAATCGATGATTCCGACACGCACGTGCCGTCGACGCCTCTGTGGATGGCGCGATCAGTTGGCAGACGGGCGGCCTGCCATCTGAGTCTCTTCATTAGTGACTACCACGTCCTCGTGTGGACCACCGCCCTCAGCGTCGCACCATTTCCCTAGCCGATCCGAACCACCTAGATAGACGTGTGTCGTGTGTCGAGATGGTGTAGAAGATCAGGACCAGCCCTGCAAGAGCCAACAACGCTCTGACCACAGTGCCAACTCCGGCTCGCCGAGCGGTCGCGCGTGACGCGCCAACGTGGGTTGACGGCACGGTCAAGCGACGATCTGGCGTCCTTTCCACGCGCTTTCGTTGCTCACTGAGCGGTAGGAGGAGCTGCTGCTGGCACGGGGTCGGTTTGCGTCAGAATCGCTTTGAAAGTTCGCCCGGTCCTGCGGCGATACACAATCTCGAACAAGAAGCTCCCCGCCAGCGTGACACCAAGAGCGATCGCGGATGTCGGCGCTGTGGCGATCATGTGGTACACGAGGACGACGAAGAGGGAGAGGCACGTGACCGCCGACGCCACGACCGGCCACGCCTTCGCCCCCGTCTGCTTTCGAATCCTCATGTGACCGATGTTGACAGCCGAGTACACGAGGAGGAAACCTGCGCTTCCCATGGAGGCGACGGCACTCAACGGAAAGAGCAGAACGAAGACGAGAACCAACCCAGAGGTGATGAAGAGCCCTTCAACATCACGACCCCAGAGTTTGCGGTCGAACGCCGGGGGGAGACCGCCATTCTTGGCGATCTGATAGGCGATGTTCGTGGACCCGAACAAGGTGGCGTTGACTGCGGATGCAGTCGAAAGCAAGGCCGCGATGGCGATCAACCTGAATCCAGCCTGTCCGAGCGACGGTTTGGCTGCGACGGCCAAGGCGGAATTCCCTAGTCCTTTCAGGACGTCGAGCGGCACATTGGTCACGACACCACTCGCGACCAGCAGGTAGATCACGATCACAACGGCGACGCTCCCGTAGATCGCACGTGGCAACTCGCGCTTCGGCTTGGCCATGTTGGCTGCAGCATTCGTGATCAGGCCAAAGCCCTCGTAGCCAACGAACAGGACGCCTGCCCCGGTGAAGATCGCCAGAGGACCGGGCCAGGAAGCTGGCGACAGCCGAACAACCCCCTTCCCGGTGCGCGCCATGAAGGCTGCCACGATGAAGACGATGAGGATGGCCACCTTGATGATCACGATGACGGACTCTGCTCGACCCATGAGTCGGCTGCCGAGAAAGTTGATCGCCGTGAAGGCGAGCACGACAACAACTGCCCACACTTTGGATGGCAGATGAATGAAGGTCACGGCGTACGCAGCAAACCCTGTGGCGTAAAGCGCAATGGTGATGATGTAGCTGAAGTACTGGAAGAGGTTGAGTGAACCAGAAGCTACGCCTTCGCCGTACCCACGAACCAAGAACGTGACAGCGCCACCGACACTTGGGAACGTCTTCCCGAGTGCGACGTAGCTGTAGGCAGCGAGCCCTGCAACCACCCCTCCGATCGCGAAGGAAAGGGGCATGGCGGAACCTGCAACACGTGCCACGGCTCCGAGGATGGAGAAAATCCCGGCACCGATCATGCCGCCGACCCCGATGCTAAGGGCAGCGACCAACCCGATATCAGCCTTCCGTGCTCCCTCTCCCATCGACGTGCCCTGGTGCATGGCTTCGCCGTTGGTACTGCTCATTCGCTCACATTGGCGAGCTGTGGTGTCACATTGGACGGTGTCTTGGTCTTCATTGGATCGAGAATCCGATACGCGAGCAGCTTCACGCGATCCGTTACGAGGAACCATGCCAGGGCGTAGCCCCATACGAAGGCTGCGTATCCCCACCCGATGGGAGTCATAAAGATCCCATAGACCGCGATGAAGGTGGCCAGCATCTGCGTGCCCA
>JBKQHU010000057.1:0-11721 GCA_052148655.1 Acidimicrobiales bacterium | reverse complement strand
ATGCGGCCGAACCCGTCCAGGTCGAAGAACTGCATCAAGCCCAGAGCTCTCAAGACACGCGTTTCGCCGCCGGGGAGCCGGAACCGGCTGACGCGCCCGCGGCCTCCGCCGAGGTCGTCTCGCCTGTTGCGCCCGAGGGCTCGACGCCTGACCAGACCGGCGACGCCGAGACCCCGGCCGTCGCGGTCGCCCCGCAGGAAGCGGTGGCCTCATCCGAGCAGCCAGAAGGCGAGGCCGTGACGCCAGCGCCGGCGCCTTACAGCGCAGAGGCGGCCGTGGCGCCCGTTGTGTCCGGCACGACGACGCCAGGTGCCGACCACGCACGCGAGTTCGAGGCCCGCTATCGGCCCTGGACGCTCCGCTCCGCCAAGCTCGCGGCCGAGGAGCCGAAACTGTTCGACGCGCCCGCGGCCTCCGCCGAGGTCGTCTCGCCGGCTACGCCCGAGGTCGCGTCACGCGGCGAGACGGACGATGCCGAGGCGTCTCAGGCAGCGGTGACCTCGCAGGCGCCGTTGTCTGCCCCCGAGCAACCCGAGCAACAGCAGGCGCCGTCTGAGACGTCCCCGTTCGCAACGCAGCCGTCTCCGAGCCCCACGCTTACCCCAACATCGACCCGTGGCGACGTGCCTCACGACCTCGACGGGCGCTATCGGGTCTGGGCGCTCCGCGCCGCGAAACTGGCTGACGAGGAGATCCAGCCAGTGGAAAAGGGCCTCACCTCGGGTGGGCCCGCCTCTGAAACCCCAGAGGTCCCCTCACGCGTCGAGACGAACACCGCCGAAACATCTCAGCCCGAGATGACCTCGCCAGCGTCCATGCCTGCTCTGCAACCGCCCAAGGACCGACCGGCCACCTCGTGGCCGTCCGCGTTCGCCACCAGGGCCTCTGCGAGCCCCACGGTGCCGGTGGCAGCGGCGAGTGCCCAAGAGCCTGTCGACCTCGACGCGCGGTACCGGGCCTGGATCCTGCGGGCCGCCGGGGAACCCAAGCCGGCAGAAAGGCCTGCCGCGCCAGCCGACCTCCCTGCGCCGGCCGCACCCAAGGTCCCGTCGCCCTTGGGGACGAGCACCACCGAGGCATCCCAGGGCGAGGTGATCGCGCAGGCGCCGGTGTCTGCTCCCGAGCAGCCACGAGAGCACGCAACGCAGGTATCACCGTCCGCGCCCGCCACACCCAAGCCTGCGGGCCCCTCTTTCACGGGCACGACGGTCAACAGGGCGAACAAGCCGGCCAAGCCCGAAGCGCCGATTCGAGCATGGAATTTCCGTGACATCGCAAGCGCGGTCGAACAAACCGGCCCGATCGACGAGCCGCACGACTCAGGCGAATCCGATGTGACCGTCACGGCAGCCGACGACGCGAGTGATATCGCTGCACCTCCCCTCGAGGTGAGCTCGCAGGCGGCGCCCTCAGCTCCCCAACAGTCACACGAGGACGCGGCGCTTTCGCCCTCCGCGGAGAGTGCACCGGAGCCTCCGGGCGGGACAGTCACGGACGCTGCAACGAGCATCGCCCACACGCCCGGCAAACTCGACGCACGGTACCGGCCCTGGACGATGAGTGCCGGCGAGCTCGCGGCCGAGGAGGAGCGAACTGGAAAGGAGCCTGCCGGCGACGACCACCTGAGCCTTAGCGCCAAGATCGATGTCCGTTCGGCTGAACAGGCTTCTCAGGCCGGCGCGGCCGTTTCACCGTCGTCATACGACGCGCCGAGGTCTCAAGGCTCCGCCCTCTCGAGCACCACGACGGTGCCGGTCGGGACAAAGCCGCGTCGGGGGCGGGTCTCCCCGACCGTCGTCGCCATCATGGCCGTGGTGTTCCTGCTTGCGGCGCTCGGTATCGGCTTTGTGGCCCTGAACCAGAAGTCGACTACGGGTCAATGGCACTCGCGTTACCAGAGCCAGGTCGCGGCCAATAGCGCCCTTCAGGCACGCACCGCAGTGCTCTCGAAGGACCTGACATCGGCTCGCGCGGCCATCACGTCCCTCAACTCCAACACTTCGGCGTTGAACGGGCAGATCAAGAGTTTGCAGATCCAGCTCTCGTCGACCTCGAGCGCACAGCAGAAGGCCTTTACCAAGACTCCTCTGTTCGGCCAGATCAGCACCGAGGCTGTCACGGCCGCGAACGAGGCGTCGGTCTGTGCCGGGGAGATGGGCTCCTTGCAGACCGAGATCAACGACGACATCGCGAACCCGACCCACAAAGATCCCCTCCTACAGGGGAACACGCGCACGGCGAACCTGGTGTGCACTGTCGCCAGACAGGACAACCAGCAGCTCCAGGCGACCCTGCACAGCGCTCGCTGAGCCCGGCGGCCGTAGCCGACTCTCACTAGAGACGAGCACCGCGGCGCCATCGGGTTGGTTCACGCAGGGCGAACGGCGCCCCTCGGGTCAAGAGCCCGACCCTCCAGTCGGGGGCGCCCGACGACTGAGGTGTCGCTGCGACCCCTCCTCCCGGGTCAAACGGGGCGAAGGTCGCAGCGAGAATGACCAATGCCGCTGGACTGTGCGTGCTGTCATGCTCGCCGGTAGGCTGCTCGCCTACCACGCGTCAGGAGCTGCCTGGATCGCGCTGCGGCGGCCCGGCGGTGTTCTTGGGCTCAGGTTGTGGGGGCTAACAAAGAGGGGGCGGGCAGTGGGATCTCGTCAAGATCAGATCGACCAACCGGTGATCAAGCGGAGCTACAGCCTCGTCGGGCCGGAGACCAAGAAGGCGATCGAGGCCGGCTTCGACAAAGCCGAGTGGTACCTGGCTCCCATTGACCCCGAGAGGCTGAAGGTTCTGATGGTCAGGCGGAACGCCCGACCAGCCCTTGATGCCGTCGTCTGGCTCGCTCTGCTCGGTGGCGCCGGTACGGCGTCGTTCCTCGCACTAGGCACGTGGTGGGCCGTCCCGGCGTTCGCGGCCTTCGGCGCCCTCTGGGGTGGATCCGGCGATGCCCGCTGGCACGAGAACGGTCATGGCACGGCCTTCCGCAGCCGCTGGGCGAACGACGTCATGTACAACATCGCCTCTTTCATGATGCTGCGCGAACCGACGCTCTGGCGCTGGTCGCATGTCCGCCACCACTCCAACACCCTCATCGTCGGACTGGACCCCGAGATCGGCGTCCAGCGCCCGCCGGCGCTTTTCGCCATCGCCCTCAACTACCTGAACCTCATCAACGGCCCGAAAATGCTCGGCAAGATCACCACGCACGCCTTCGGGCACATCGAGGACTTCACGCGGGTGCTCGTGCCCGCTGACAAGCTAAGACGAGTCGTGTGGGAGGCCCGTATCTTCCTGCTCCTGCTCGTCGGGGCCCTCGCCGCCGCCATTGCGCTCGGCACCATCGTGCCTCTGCTGTTCGTCGGTCTGCCGTCTTTCTACGGTGCTTGGCTCCTGTGGTTCTTCGCCATCACCCAGCACGCGGGACTGCGCGAGGACGTGCTCGACCACCGGATGAGCACACGGACCGTCTACATCAACCCGGTCTTCCGGTTCCTGTACCTGAACATGAACTACCACGTCGAGCACCACATGTTCCCGGCCGTCCCGTATTACAACCTTCCCGCCCTGCACGAGGAGATAAAGGCCTACCTGCCGCCGCCGAAGACTTCGATGCTCGACGCCTACCGGGAGGTCATCCACGCCCTCGTCAAACAGCGCAAGGACGTGACCTGGGAGATACCTACGGACTGGGTGCCGCCGGTCCAGTCGACGGAGAAGAGCTCCGCCAGCGGGCTCACGGTCGCGACGTCACCGGGCTCGGGTGAAGCCGACCTCGGACCGAGCTCCTTGCTCGCACCGGGGGAACTCGTCCCCGTCGACGTCGACGGGTCGGCCTACGTGCTCTGCCGGACGCGCGACGGCTCCTACGCCTTCACCGACGGTCTGTGCACCCACGGCCGGGCGATGCTTTCCGCCGGCTTCCTCGATGACTGCATCCTCGAATGCCCCAAGCACAACGGCCGCTTCGACGTACGTACGGGAGAGGCCGTCCGCTTGCCCGCCCAGAAGTCGCTGCGCACCTATCCCGTCACCGAACGCGACGGACGGCTCGTGGTCCAAGTACGGGAACGCGGTGAGACGCAGGCTCCTCTCGAGCTGCCCTCCGACCTGACGGTCTGAGGGCCGACCGGTAAGGGCGAACGACGCGCCCGTGCTCCCCGGCGGGCGTGAGTACCGCTGGGAGCAATTGGAACTGGCGCACGCCCCCGACCAAGGTTGGGCTCATCACGGCGTGGGCGTGCTGGAGGACGGCAGCATCGTGGCGGCGACGCCGGACCGAGCCTGCCCCGTTCGCTTGGACCGCTCCGGCCGGGGGCAGAGCCGGCTCGATCTCGACCTGCTCGAGATGCACGGCATCACCGTGAGCTCGGACGGTCGCGCCGAGCGGCTCTTCGTCGCAGACAACGAACCCAAGTTCGTCCCCGGCAGGCCCAGTTACGCCGAAGTGACCCGTCCCGGGAGCGCCGCCGAAGCGTCAGGAAAGCTCACTACCTCCGCGAGCCACGACGACCGCAGAGCCCGCCCCGGAACCAAGCAGTGCCGCCTCACCGGCTGCGAGCAAGGCCACGACGGCCAGCACGAGGAAGGCGGCGGCAAAGGGTCCTCCCCCGCTGCTGGAGACACCGACTAGATGATCGAGCGGGACGCCGGCTCGCAGCGCGAGGGCACCCACCGCCACGCCGAGACCCATGGTCAGCTGTTGGATCGTGCTGAAGAGCGTGTTGGCATTGCCCATTCCCTCAGGCGCCACGTCCGCGAACACGATCGTGTTGTAGGCGGTGAAGCCGATCGAGCGGAAGACGCCGCTCACGACCAGGACCAGCACGATCACCTCAAGCGGCGTGGTGGCAGTGAAGATGGCACAGAGCGCCAGCGTGAGACCGGCCGCGCCGGCCGCGGTCATGATCACCGTCCTGAAACCGAAGCGGTACAGGATCGGTGTGGTGAACGGTTTGATCGTGATGTTGCCGACGAACACCCCGATCACGAGCATGCCCGAGCGCAAGGGACTCCAGCCGAAGCCGTCCTGGAACATCAGTGCCAGAAGGAAGGGCGCGGCACTGATCGCCACGCGGAACAGGGAGCCGCCGAGGTTGGCGGCCCTGAAGGTGGCGACCCGGAGGACGCCCAGATCGAGCAGAGGGTGAGCGGTCCTTCGCAGGTGCTCGACGGCCAGCCAGATCAACACGGCCCCGACCGTGATGCAGGCTGCCACGGCACCCCATGGGACGTTCCCGTCGGTGACGAGCTCGAGCCCGTAGACGAACACTCCCAGCCCCGCGCCGGTCAAGACGAATCCCCCCCAGTCAAGCGCCGCCACCCGGCCCGGCCTGAGATCGGGCACGATGCGCGCGGCGACCAAGAGGGCGATGAGGCCGAGGGGGAGGTTGAGGACGAAGATCCATCGCCATGAGGCGTAGGTCACGAGCAGCCCCCCGAGCACGGGGGCGACGACCGGGGCGATGAGCGCCGGCCAGGTGAGATACGCGATCACTCGGATTAGGTCCGCCTTGTCTGCTGCCCGCAGCACAACCAGACGGCCGACCGGCACCATCATCGCCCCGCCCATACCCTGGAGCACTCGTGCCGCCGTGAGCTCAGGAAGGTTCGCGCTGAGCGCACAGAGTCCCGAGGACACAGTGAATACGGCGATCGCCCCCGAGAACACCAGCCGAGCCCCCAAGCGGTCCGCCATCCACCCGCTGACGGGGATGAAGATCCCGAGAGCGAGCAGGTAGGCGGTGATCACGATGTTGAGCTCGACGGAAGGGACAGCGAACGAACGCGCCATGCGCGGCGCCGCGGTGGCGATGATCGTCCCGTCGAGGTTCTCCATGAAAAAAGCACCTGCTACCAGGAGCGCAACTCCGATCCAGGCGGGCCGCTGCCTGTCTGCCGCTGGCTCACCTGGCGGAGCCCCACCGGGGTCCCGGACGTCCCTGCGGCCGAAGGGGCTGAACCTCGAGTTCTTCCTCAACGCAACGGGGGGACGGTCTCAGCGCGGAGGACGCTCCGCGGCACTGTGAGGATCCTCATCGCCGACATCTCGTAGCTTGTCGCCTCTCGCGTCCTGCACATGGCCTCTGGGCCATCGCCACGACACCGAGAGGAGCCACTCAACTCCCCGACGTCGTGAGCTTCCCGACCGGTGCCGAGCTTAACGTTGCTCCCCGAGGTCGAACGAGCCGAGATTCCCCGAACGGGGGGCGTCAACTGGTTCGCGGCGCCATCAGCCCGTCGGGGGAACCGGGACCTCCCGGCACACTAGCGGCGGATCTAGCCGCCGAATTTCGTCCTGCGTCCCTCTGTCAGGCCCCAGCGGAAGAGCAGGAAGATGATCGTGGCCACGATAGCCAGGGTGATCACGAGCGTCACCGCGTTCGTGAGCACTATGAGAACAGCCAGTGCCAGCAGAACCACGCCACCGACTCCAACCAACAAAGAACGTTTCACGTGTTAGCCGCAACCACTCGCTTTGGGAGACCGTCGCTCCAAAGTGTAGGGAGTCAGACTGGCCGCTCGTTCGTCAGCTCACGGTGCAACGCAAGGGGCAGTCCGATCGGTCGACGTCGCCACGGCCCGGCTCGCGCCGAGCACCGGGGCCGGCGGGACCTCGATTTGCGGGCTCGACCGAGCGTTCGCAAAAGCGGCAATCCGGTGCCACCATCCCCGTGTTGAGCGGCTTTCTCGTCCAAACTAGGACAGGTGCACGACCCCCAATGCTTATCCTCGCAAGGCAGCCGAGGGTCGTGCACCACCTTTGTTTATCGGCTTTCATCAACAGGCGCTTGAACGGTTCAGGGAGCCCCGTCACGGGGGTTCTTCGTGGCAAGTCGGTCCAATGTCCGCGAAACTGGCAAGGTGCAGTTAGCCGCCCTCGCCAACACCGTGGCGGCCATTCGGCTGTCGCTCCACGTTCTCGCCGCGACTGTCTGGGTCGGCGGTCAGATCGTCGTCGCCGGGCTGCTCCCGACCGTCCGTTCACTCGGCGCTGACGCGGCTAGGCGGGTTGCCCGGGCCTTCGGTCGCATCCAGTGGCCCGCGTATGCCGTGCTCCTCATAACAGGAATCTGGAATGTCCTTGCCGTGAGGAACGGACAAACCTCCGCTTGGCAGGCGGTGCTCGGAGTGAAGATCGGTGTCGTCGTTCTGGCCGGACTGGCTGCGTACCTCCACCAGCGCTCGAAAACGACCATGGGTCTGGCGCTCTGGGGCGCCGTGACCGCGTTCGCTTCTCTCGGGGCGCTCGTACTGGGGGTGCTGCTGGCTGGCTGAGCGTCGCCCGCCCGGCGACCGGTCGTCGGCAACACACACTGTTGACGTTGGAGAACAACTCGGTAGTGTTGGAGCCGCAAGGCACTCGCCGCGCGACTGGTCACGCTGCGCGCAAGCGGTGCCGCGAAGGAGGCCACATGTCCAAGTACTTCGTCCAGGTCGGTTATACCGCCGAGGCGTGGGCTGCGATGAGCCGTGGACCGCAAAGGGTGGTCGAACGGGTACAGGCGTCGGCCGAGGCCCTAGGAGGATCAATCGAGAGCTTGTACTTCTGTTTTGGCGACTATGACCTCATGGGAGTCGTCGACTTCCCGGACAGCCGTGGAGTGGCGGCGTGGTCTATGGCCGTCAGCAGTGGAGGCGATGTGCGCGCCTTCAAGACCACGACGCTGCTTTCGATCGAGGAGGGCCTGCACGCCCTCGGCCGGGCGTCGCAGGCCACACGCGCTGGCCTAAAGGGCGACGAGCAGGACTGAGCCACTCTCCGCTGTCCAACCGCCGTTCTCATACCCAAAAGGGCGGCCCGATGCCGGTCCGGGAAAGCCGGCGGTCAGGTTTTCGCGTGCTCTGCGCGACGATGACGTCGCCAAGAAGAAATATGGGCGCTGTCACAGCGGCGCCAGAGAAATAAATCGGACGGTGGTCGCGGAACCCGGCATCGGGCCTACCTGCTCGCATGCCGGTCGAGCCGCGAGGTTAAATCCCGACGTTCTGTCCCTGACTCAGTCCGAGTCCGAGAACGGGTTACAACGCTTAGCGCGCAAGCAATGGCCGTGGGCCCTAAATCCCGATCAGGGTGCGGTTGGCGAGCTGGAGCTCGTCGGGGAGGGGACCCGCTTAACGTACAAGTCGACGGGTTGCGAGCCACCCGAGGCTTTCTCGAGACTGGCGATGAGGGCGCGGATTTCCCGGAGGGTCAGGGGCTCGACCGGGTACAACGAGCGGGGATCAAAACGCCTGGATTGTCTACGACCGGAGGAGACTTTCCGTGGGGTTCGCACGGGCTGATTGTACGATCCGTTCCGGCCTATGGCGCGGATAGGTCAGCATGGATGACAGCGACGAGGCGCCCGTTCTACTCAGACGGCCTGATGGCCGGGCGGGACCGCTCGGGCGCTCAGGAGCAGTCAGTTCCGACGTTGGATTCCCCTCCGAGTGAGTCCCCTCCGGGTGTCCGATCGGCTCGTGTGACGCGGCGAGGGACACGAGTCCCGCCGTCCCCGGCCCCCAGGCCCACCCAGGAACCTCCCTGCAAGAGTTCGCCTGCTTTTCGGCTGCTGTCAGCCTGGCGTTCATGTTGCCTCGTTACGATCGTCGGTGAGCTTCGGCGGACGCGCGAGACACGGCCGCCCGGACCGAAGGTTCGGTGGGCCAACCACGAGGAAATGTCTCAAACACAGGACGAGCCGGGGAGGACCACAAGATGGCTTACGGGGTTGTGCATCACTTCGTTGACGGCACCGAGGAGCAGTACGAGGCATCGCTCGCCGCTGTGCACCCGAGCGACGGCAGCCTGCCCGAAGGTCAGATATTCCACGCAGCCGGGCCCTCGGCCGACGGCTGGACGATCATTGCAGTCCATGAGTCGCAAGAGAGCTGGGAGCAGTTCCGCGACGACGTGCTGGTGCCCAGGATGACAGAGGGCATCGAGGGCGGATTCA
Organism: Acidimicrobiales bacterium; assembly: GCA_052148655.1. Classification (GTDB taxonomy): domain Bacteria; phylum Actinomycetota; class Acidimicrobiia; order Acidimicrobiales; family Bog-793; genus Fen-455. The sequence continues at coordinate 2,788 of JBKQHU010000057.1, read as the reverse complement.
CCGCCCCGCCGGAGGAGACGACTTTCGAGGTCTACAACCACGTGACGTCCTGATCGCCAACGCGCCCGTGGTGGCGGCTCCACTGCGGCCACGGGCGCCCGCTTTCCTGATCGCTGTCGAGTCAAAGCCGCTGTGAGCAACTAGGCAAGAGCCGAGCCTGACCCCCACCGAAGGAGCATCTTGGCGTCCTCTCGCAACCGCATAGCCCTGGTGGCCCACGACAACAAGAAGCACGACCTTTTGGCCTGGGCCCACTTCAACAAGGGCAGCCTGGCCAAGCACGATCTCCTCGCAACCGATACGACCGGTTTGCTGGTCGAGCAGGAGGTTGGACTGAAGGTGACCCGCCTGCACAGTGGCCCGCTCGGCGGGGACCTGCAGATCGGGGCAAAGGTTGCAGAAGGCAGCATCGACATGCTGCTGTTCTTGTGGGACCCGTTGGAGGCGCAACCTCACGACCCCGACGTCAAGGCACTTTTGCGAATCGCGGTGGTGTGGAACATTCCCGTGGCGTGCAATCTCGCCACGGCCGACTTCCTCATCTCCTCGCCCCTTTTCGACTCGGGCTACAAGCGGGTCGTCCCCGAATACCCCGCTGCCCGGCACCTGGGGCCGCGCCGCAACGCTGCCTGATCTCTTGAGCTAACGGTCGTCACGAGTCCGGCGGGGCGGCATCACCTGCGAGCATCGACAGCTCCCCCAGGTGGTGCATCTGGCGTGCCCGGGCACGCTGGAGCTTGCCGTTGGGCGTGGTGGGTATCGTGCCTTTGGGCACGAGCAGTACCTGGGACGGGGTGAGCCCCATGGAGTTTGTTATGGCCGCGCTCACCTCGCGGGCGAGATCGCCCGCGAGCACGCCGGTTTCCACCACAACCACGAGGTCCCCCTGGCGCCCCTCCAGCGGAGAGAATGCCACACAGCCGCCGGGAGCAATGGGGGTCGCGCGCTGCACGGCCTGCTCGATGTCTTCGGGGTGGTACTTCTGCCCGAGGCGGACGATGACCTCGTTCGACCTGCCCGTCACGAATAGCTCCCCCTCGGCCATGTATCCGAGGTCCCCGAGCTTGAACCAGTCCCCCACGAACAAGCCCTCGGCGGTCGTGTTGACATAGCCTTTCGTGACACCATCCCCGCGCACCCAGACCTCACCCAGGTGGCGTTCCGGCAGAGGGCCGGTGGGCGATCCGATGCGGACCTCCACGCCTTGGAAGAGGACTCCGCAGGAGACGACCCTTTTGGAGGGGTGGCCCTCCTTCGCAGGCAGTGCCCGGGCCGAGCTGGCGAGCTCGTGGAGGTCGACGACGTCCACACGTAGCTTTTCGCAAGGTTCAGTGTGGCTGACCATTCCCGCCTCTGAGGACGCGTAGTGGACGTTGATCACCCGCGGTTGGAGACCGAGCGGCACGCACACCTCGGCGATGCGCTCTGCCACGTCGGGATCGACCGTCTCGGCATTGAAGACTGCTCCCTTGAGGCACGACAGGTCGACGCCCTCTGGCTTTCTCGCGAGGCCCCGCAGGGCCGCCGCCCAGGCTGAGGACGGCCCGACGGTGAAGCACGCCCGCGTCCTTCCGACGAGGCGGAGCCACTCGGCAGGATCCCTAGCGAAACGTTCCATCGGAAGAACGTGCCAGTCCACCGGTGTGGAGACCTCGAACAGGGGCCCCAAGCCGCCGATGTGGAAGAAGGGGAGCCACGAGACGATCGCCGGCACGTCGCCGGAAAAGGCGTTCGCGGCGGTGTCGCGGGCCCACACCATAGCCCTGGCGTGGCTCATCCCGACACCTTTTGGATCCGAGGTGCTGCCCGACGTGCACAGCACCATGGCCAGATCCGAGGGCGAGACCTGAGCGGGCTCCTGGCCAGGAGCCGGCCGTGCCTCACAGTCCCAGTCCCACCTCGGACAACGCTCGCCGCCCAGGAGCTCGAGGTACCGGGTCTCGCCGACGATGACGGCGCAGCTGGTCGCCGCAGCCAGCGAAGCCACCTGGGACGAGAACGCCGCCGGGTCGCGGACCCTGAGCGGGGCGGGAAGAGGGACCAGGACGCACCCCGCGAGCCAGGTGCCCCAGGCCCATTCCGCCCACTCCGGGGCGTTCGGCCCGAGGAGGCCCACCATCTCCCCTCTTCCGATTCCATGGCTGCCCAGCTGGGCGGCTCTCCTGAGCGCCTTCTCGTACAGCTCCGAAACCGGCAAGGCGACCGTCTCCTCGCCCAGGTGGAAGAAGTACCCTCCGGCACCTCTCGCGGCACCTTCTGTCAGCAACCCGCAAAGCGTCGTCTGGCTCGTCGCGGCGCTCATTTCATTCCTCCGGGGACTGAACTTGAGCTCCAGGTCGCCTGGCATCGACGAAAGCCGCGAGAGCGCCGACGCTGGCGAAGTTCTCGGCCACGACATCCGTGAAGTCAAACGTGATATGGAACTCCTCCTCGACCCAGCCGATCAGGACCTCCACAGACAGCGAGTCCAGCATCCCGCCGGCCAACGGGTCGACATTGTGAGGAGCTGCATCGAGGAGCTCGCTCTCGATGAACCGGGCAATCTGTTCCTCAGTCGTCATCGGGCTCCCTTATCGATGGTTCTCGCCTCAGCTCCTTACGCCGTGAGACGAGGATCACAGCTCTCGTTTCGCGTTTCTCGCGATCCCGTTCAGGCTCTTTCCGCCAACCGGTGACCGGTCAGGTCGCCGTTTGCGCCGACCACACTACAAGGTGAGTAACGAGTTCTTCCTCTGCCGGCGCGGGCTCACCGGCAGGACCACCGGGCTTGCCCGACTGTCAGCGAGTT
>JBKQHU010000056.1:0-8863 GCA_052148655.1 Acidimicrobiales bacterium | reverse complement strand
CTATGTCTTGACACATCCCCGGGCCAGGGACTCTCTTATGTCCTGGAAACAGACACCGAGGGGGCTGCTTCAAATTTCCTGGTCAGAGAGTTCTGCGGCGTAGCTCCATTCCACTCTGCCCATTTATCTGACCTTCTTTGCCTGGGAGTCGATGGACAAAGCGAGCGAAGATGTACATCGTGTGGTGCGGCAAGAAACGGGGAGGACTACTTCATCTGCGACTCGATTGGCTAGATGATTTCTGACTAGCTCTATTCATTTGGTTCATGGCGACCAGTCCTGTACAGATTGCTGCGCTGGGTACGCCTGAACATCTATACCGGCCTGGGTGCATCCTGACGTCAAATGGATCCGGCCAGACTTGCCTTGGATGTCAGCCCAGACGTCCCGGGCCTCCTGATCCAAATCTGATGCTCCTATTGGAATTGGAATGTCGTCGGGTTACACGTTGGACTCAGCCTCAACGGCTACCCGGTCGCAAGCTCTCCTATAGCTTCGCTCAACTGCAAGAGATTACGTACCTCGCGCAGAACCGCGCCAGCGTCGGCGTAAGCAGGAAGCGCTGAGTCCGTCGTACCCCACTGCTCGTGCAGTTCTGGGACCAGCAGAGTCACCCGTCGAGCCTTGTGGCACAGGCGCTCTATGACGTCGGCACCGGGGTCGGCACCATGGCTTCGACCATCGCCAAGAATGATTATCGTCGATCGCCGCCCGATGCAGTTCGCATGCCTTTCCTCGAAAGCACGCAAGGCTCGCCCCCAATCGCTCCGCCGGCCGGCGAGACCGACAGCGGCAGCGCCGACGAGGGCAAACGCGTCAATGTCGTGGGAGCGGTCCGCCAGCGTATCGGTGAGCTCGACTATGTCGTCGACGAATACGAACGCGTGAAGACTGGAAACGACGTCGTGAACTGCGCTAACCAGACCAACTGTGAATCGCGCGAACTCGGCAACCGATCCGGACACGTCGCAGATCAACCAGAGGTCAGGCCTCTGCGGTCGCCGCCGCCGCCATACTGGGTCATAGGGAACGCCACCGGCTGATAACGACCGACGGATCGTTCGTCGCATATCGAGGGTTCCTCGCCGGTCGCGTCGGGCACTATGCAACTTCGCCGCAAGGCGGCGGGCCAAAGGGCGTACAGCGGAGCGGAGTTCGTCTAGCTCGACTGCGGAGGCAGCTGCGATTTCGACGTTCTCCGGACGGACTAATGCCGCCGCGTCGCAATTGGCAGCCTCAGCGTGTTGTCTAGCCAGGATCTCTTTGCGCAGCGCACGCAGGAATCGGTCAACCGCAGCTGTAAGTCTTGCGGGTGTGCCGGCCATACCCGTGGCTCGGCTGTTCCGAAGTGCATCAGATGCCAGCGTGCTGGCTCCGAGTTCCCGGACTGCTCGTTGGTAGCGCGCAGGTCCTTCGGCGGCGGCCTCTCTGGCAAGTTGGACTAGTTGCGTATCGTCATCATTGGCCAGTGCTTGTACCAGACGATCTCGTAGGGGGACTCCACTCGGCCTCGCAACACCCGCTGGAAACCAGACATCGAACAGAATGTCGAAAACGGAGTAGTCGCTGGCCCGCTTTACTAGGGTCGAGACGAGGGCCAGACGTACTTCGTTGCGTCGGGACAGGTCTACATGTGTGATCGCAGCCATGGCATCGGTCAACTCAGCCACCCCAATTGGGACCGAGGTCGCCCGCAGGTCGGAGACCAACCCTTCCACCCGCCTGATGACCACCTCGCCGCCGCTCATCTGCGCCGCAGGCGTTCGTTGATTCGCTCGGCGGTTTGCATCAAGTCGGGCAAGAACTCATTTAGGAGTACGCCCTTGTCAATGCGACCCGCGTGGCTGGAAATATTCAGCGCAGCAACGGTCTTCCCACTGCGATCACGGAGTGGAGCTGCAACGGACCGAACGCCTTCTTCGAGTTCTTGATCGACCAGGGCCCACCCATCGTCACGCACGCGCTGAAGTTCGATAATTAGCGTTTCACGATCGACAATCGTTTGTGCGGTGAAGCTTGGCCAAGGCCCCTGAGGCAGGTGGGCGTCGAGTTGGTCGATTGAAAGATCTGCGAGCAGGACCCTGCCCATTGAAGTTGCGTGCGCAGGGAGCCTTGACCCCAGCCCGAGTGAAATCGTCATAATTCGCTTGGTCGGCACGCGAACGACATAGACGATCTCCGCCCCGTCCAACACGGCAGCCGAGGTTGATTCGTGGGTACGATCGACAAGAGCCTCCATTTCCGGCTGCGCGATTGACGCGAGGTCAAGCGAAGACAAGTAGGCGTAGCCGATGTCCAGCACGGCTGGGGTCAGCGAGAACCGCTTTCCATCGAATTTTGCATAGCCCAGCGCCTCCAGGGTGAAGAGAAGACGGCGTACCGTTGCACGGGTCATGCCGGTCTGCCTGGCGACCTCCGCAAGAGTCATCTCTGGCCTCTCGGCTGAAAATGCGCGGATTACGGACAGCCCCCGGGCCAGTGACTGCACAGTCTCGGGCCTCGCATTTGACAACGGTCTTACTCCCCGTCAAGGTGTATGTGTTCGCCAAGCGTACAATAGTTCGTATAGCGAACATTCGCAAAATCCGTTCGGATGGAGCTTGGAGGTGTGGGTTTGTCGACTTATGTGACGAAATTTGGTTCGCTGCTCGACTACGAGAAGGGCGGCGTTGAGGCGATCGACGACGACCCTCGGCACTACGCCTTCTCGAATCTGTTCGAAGTTGCGGCAGGTTCGAAGCCGTGGGAGAAGGTAGTTGTCGGCAAGAACCAGCAGTATGTGCTGGAGGTGATCCGTGCCGATGGCACCTCGGAGTGGCGCACCTGCGCCCACGATGAGTTCGCGCTCGTCATGGACGGAGTGGTCGAAATTGACCTGGTCGCCTTGGATGAGGCGATCGTGCCATCTGATAAGGCAGGGTCGGTTGCGTTGGGTGGTGAACCGGCCGGCCGGCCGGCGGGTCGCATTGTTGCCCGCCGCGGGCATATGGCGCTCTTACCTGCGAATGCTGCCTACCGGCTTCGCGCCGACGAGCCAGCCTGCATCCTGCTGCAGACCATCTTCGGCGAAGACACGGTCGAGCGGTGGTCGGAGATCTGTCAAACGGTTTGAGGAGGAATAATGACTGACACCGCAATGACCGAAGTGCTCGCTGGCGAGCCAAACCACCACGGCTACCGGACGTTCCAACTAGGTGAGTTTGCATTTGAACGAGATGAATACTTCGCCTACGTGAGATGGCCGACGGGCACCCATACGATGTCCGTCGACGCGTTTCTGCGCGCCGCTCAACGTGATGTGGCATGGAACTTCTTCTACGGCACCGTGAATTTCGACAACGTCGTCGGTACTGTGAATCATTACGGCAACGTCGACTTGTTCGCTGGTTCGTTCAACGAGGCTTATCGGAAAGCCGAACTCGACCACCTTGAGAATTTCCCTCACGAGCAGATCTTGGGGACTTTCCGTTCGATGCTTGACGACTGGACCAACGAAGGATTCGATCCATTCGCGGCACCGGAAGAGACTCGCACTGCATGGGGCGACAAGTCCGGTAACAACACCGAGGCGATCACCCGACGACGTGTCACCGCTTCGCGAATGGTGGGTGTCCCTGGTGATGAGCCGATCCGGACTGACGAGACGCACCCAGTCAATCGCATGTTCGCGGATGTTGACCAGTCTCAGCCGGAGATCTACGCCGAGCCAGGCTTCGAGGATCAGGTGTGTGCCTTCAACCTTTTCGGATACCTCTCGCGCTCCGACGTCACATGGAATCCGTCGATCGTCTCGGTGTGCAAGGACAGCCTCTACTGCCCGACGACCGAGGAATACATCCTGCCCATTATTCACGGGAATGACCGCGTCGAATGGTTTGTGCAACTCTCCGACCAGATCGAATGGGAAGTCGCCGACAAGGTGACCGGCAAGCTTCGGGCACGAGTAACAATGAAAGCTGGCGATGTGGCAGCCATGCCGGCCGACATCCGTCACCAGGGCTACTCGCCGAAGAGGTCGATGCTTCTCGTCTGGGAGAACGGGTCAGCGGAGCTGCCCGAGCTCATCGCCACAGGCAAAGCTCCGACTTATCCCGTCGACATCTAGCCCGTTGTTGCAATCAAGACTCTTCATCAACGGAGACTTTGTCGAGGCGCTGGACGGCGCCACGTTCGAGGTCATGGATCCGCATGATGGCAGCGTGCTGGCCGAGGTCGCGGAGGCAAAAGTACCTGACGTTGATCGAGCCGTTGAAGCAGCGACAGCTGCATACCCGGCTTGGTCCCGGACGCCAGCCGCTCAGCGCGGAGCCCTCCTCCTCCGTCTGGCTCAAGCCATAGAGGACAACGCCACCGAGCTGGCTGAACTTGAGAGCCGCGATACCGGTCACCCGATTCGAGACTCCTCGATTCTCGATGTTCCGCGTACTGCAGCAACTTTTCGCTACTTCGGGGGCATGGCGGTCAAGGTTCAAGGCGACGTGATCCCTGTCGAAGCTGGTTTCCTCAACTATGTCGAACGCGAACCTTTGGGTGTTGTTGGCTCCATCGTGCCGTGGAACTTCCCACTCATGTTTTGCAGCTGGAAATTGGGCCCAGCACTCGCCGCAGGTAACACGGTCGTGATGAAGCCTTCGGAGCTGACTCCGATGACATCATTGAGGCTCGCCCAGCTTATGTCTGAAGTCGGCTTCCCGCCCGGTACGGTCAACATCGTCCCGGGGTACGGAGCAACGGCGGGCCAGCGGATCGCGGAGCACCCGAGGATCGTCAAGGTCGCGTTCACCGGCTCGACCGCCGTCGGGCGCCAGATCGTCGCGGCTTCGGCTGGCAATCTCAAGCGTGTCCAACTTGAGCTCGGTGGCAAGGGCGCAAATGTGGTCTTCGCTGACGCCGATCTCACGCTGGCCCGAAATGGCAGTGCCTTCGCCATATTCCATAACCAGGGCCAGGCGTGCATCGCCGGAAGCCGGCTCATTCTCCATGAAGACATCGCCGACGAATTTCTCGACGGCTTTCTCACGCTGGCACGCTCCATCCGGCTCGGAAACCCACTCGACCCGAGCATCGAAATGGGCCCGCTCACTTCCCCAATGCATCGAGACCGCGTCCTCAACTACGTAAAGGTCGCCATTGATGAAGGCGCCGAGATCCTGTCTGGTGGTGCCGCCCCGACCTCGCCGGACCTAGCCCATGGCTGCTATGTCCAACCAACTGTCGTACGGGCTGACCGACGAGCTCGCGTGTGCCGTGAGGAAGTCTTTGGACCGTTTGTGACAGTGACGACATTCCGCACAGACACGGAGGCGATCGAGATCGCCAACGACACCGAGTACGGCCTGGGCGCTGGTCTTTGGACGAAGGATCTCTCTCGCGCTCACGCCATGGCCCGGGCCTTTCGAGCCGGAATGGTGTGGATCAACAGCTACAAGCGTGTCAATCCGGGATCACCATTTGGCGGCACCGGGCAATCTGGATATGGACGTGAGATGGGGTTCGAAGCGATGCACGAGTACACCCAGACCAAATCGGTGTGGGTCAACGTGGATGCTGAACTTCCGATTTGGTACCCCCGGTGATCACTTCGCTCGCCGAGGCGATCAAGGCCAACGTGAAGGACGGAGATACCGTCGCCCTCGAAGGCTTCACTCACCTCATACCTTTTGCCGCCGGCCACGAGATCATCCGCCAGGGCCGACGCGATCTGACGCTCGTCAGGATGACTCCCGACGTCCTCTATGACCAGCTCATCGGCATGGGTGTGGCCCGAAAGCTCATCTTTTCGTGGGGGGGCAACCCCGGCGTCGGGTCTCTCCATCGGTTTCGGGACGCCGTTGAACACGACTGGCCCCAGCCCCTTGAACTGGAAGAGCACAGTCACGCCGGTATGGCCAATCGCTACGTCGCTGGGGCCAGTGGCCTGCCCTTTGCCGTTCTCCGCGGCTATTCGGGAACCGACTTACCTGCGCATACCAAGAACGTTGCGCGCATCGCCTGCCCCTTTACTGGCGAAATGTTGACTGCCGTCGCAGCTTTGCAACCGGACGTCACGATCATTCATGCGCAGCGAGCCGACCGACAGGGAAACGTCCAACTCTGGGGGATCACGGGTGTGCAAAGGGAAGCTGTTCTTGCCGCTGAGCGTGCTGTTGTCACTGTCGAGGAGATAGTCGACCGGCTCGAGCCTCTTCCGGGTGCCGTGGTGCTGCCCGCTTGGGTGCTCAGCGCTGTCGTCGAGGTACCGGGGGGCGCTCACCCCAGCTACGCGCACGGATACTCGACCCGCGACAACGCCTTCTACCAGGCATGGGATTCAATCAGTCGTGACCGAAGCCAGTTTCTTTCGTGGATGCAGGACCAAGTCCTTGGTGTCGCAGATTCACAGCTCGAAGGCTCGTCAGCGTGAGCTCTCTCTCGTGGACGCCAAACGAGATCATGACCATCGCCGCGGCCCGCCAGCTGGCCGATGCCGACGTTTGTTTCGTCGGGATCGGGCTGCCGTCCACTGCAGCCAACGTTGCCCGCCGAACGCACGCACCGAACCTGGTCCTCATCTACGAGTCCGGAACGATCGGCGCTAAACCTCGCACCCTTCCCCTATCGATCGGCGATGGTGAACTGGCAACCACAGCAGATGCAGTGGTATCCGTTCCCGAGATCTTCAATTACTGGCTCCAAGCCGGTCGAGTCGACGTGGGGTTTCTTGGTGCAGCAGAGATCGACCGGGGGGGCGACATCAATACCACCGTTATCGGCCCTTACGACCACCCGCAGGTGCGTCTACCGGGCGCCGGAGGTGCACCGGAGATCGCCGCATCGTGCGGTCGAGTCATCGTGGTGATTCGTCAGTCAGCCCGCACGTTTGTCGACCGGGTTGCCTTCCGGACTTCGCTTGGCGAGCGTGTTTCGACGGTTATTACCGATTTGGGTGAGCTACGCCCGAACCCCGCGGGGGAGCTGCTGCTAACTCGGGTACATCCCGGGGTCGATGTCGCCACAGTCCGTGCCGCGACGGGCTGGGGCCTTACCGTCAGCGACGCCCTCGATGAGACTGCGCCACCAACAACCGAGGAGCTGGAAGTACTCCGGAAGCTCGAGTTGACCCAAGGTCAGGTGGTATGAGGGCTTTCGTTCACGAGGCGCTCCCTGGTCGGGTGCTTTTCGGTATCGATGCCGTGTTGCGGGTGGCCGCCGAGGTCGCTGCTTTAGGCGCCAGACGAGTCCTGCTCATCGCCGACGGAGGCGCAAAGCCCGTGGCCGATCTGCTCGCCGATCAACTTGGCTCGCTGCTTGCTGCTCGTTTGAACGAAGTGCGTCAACACGTTCCTGAAGAACTTGTGGCTACGGCGCGAAAGGTCGTTGCCGGTGCCTCGCCGGACTCAATTGTGACCATCGGCGGCGGCTCGGCAACCGGGCTCGGCAAGGTGGTCGCAATCGAGACCGGGATCCCACTCGTGGTTGTCCCGACAACCTTCGCCGGTTCGGAGATGACGCCGGTGTACGGCATCACTGGCGAGCACAAGCAGACGGGACGTGACCTTCGAGCATTGCCGCGCGTCGTGATTTACGATCCGACGCTCACGATGACGCTGCCCAAGGAAGTTATCGGGCCCAGTGGTCTCAACGCCATCGCTCATTGCGTCGAGGCGCTTTATGCACCTGGTTCCAACCCGGTTGGCGATCTCTATGCCGTTGAAGGGGTGCGGATCTTGGCGCGGGCGCTGCCAGCCATTCTCGACGAACCCGATGACCTCGGCGCTCGAGGTGACGCGCTGTTCGGGGCCCACCTCGCCGGAAAGGCGTTTGCCGTCGCTGGGTCGGCATTGCACCACAAGCTCTGCCACGTGCTCGGCGGCACCTTCCGCCTTGTTCATGGCGAGGTCAACTCCGTCGTGCTTCCGCACGTAACCTCGTTCAACGCCCCAGCTGTGCCAGACGCAATGGCACGGATCACCGAGGCACTAGGTGGGTCCCCCGATGGTTCAGCCGCCGCGGGATTGCTCTTCGATCTCGCGTCGACGCTTGGCGCTCCAACCAGCCTTGACGCCATCGGCATGCCGGCGGACGGGCTGGACTTCGCCGCAGAAAGAGCTGTGGCCGAGGTCGGTACTACGAATCCGCGTCTTGTCGACAGGGCCTCGATGCGGTCGCTCCTACAAGACGCGTTCGATGGTCGACGCCCATGATGCGGATCCGAACGATTCGCCGTGTAAAGAGGCTTGTGGCAGGTTCGTCCCGTTGAAGCGCAACGCATGGATCGTTGATGCGGTGCGCACCCCAATCGGCAGGTACGGCGGTGCTCTCTGCAAAAGCCGACCCGACGATTTAGCGGCAACGGTGCTTGCTGCACTGATGAAACGTCACACAACCCTCGATCCCGCAGCGATCGATGATGTGTGGTTCGGTGATGCCAATGGCGCCGGTGAGGACAACCGAAACGTTGCCCGAATGGCGGTGCTACTAGCCGGACTTCCCACGAGCATTCCTGGCGCAACCGTGAATCGGTTGTGTGGGTCGGGGATGGAAGCGGTCCACGAGGCAAGTAGGGCCATCGAAGTGGGCGACGCCTCGATCACGGTAGCTGGGGGGGTGGAGTCGATGAGCCGCGCACCGTGGGTCCTGTCGAAACCAGACGCTCCCTTCCCACGCGGCCATGAGACACTCCACTCGACAACACTTGGGTGGCGGATGGTCAACCCGCGCATGCCCGAACCCTGGACCGTCGCACTCGGAGAGGGTGCTGAGATCCTCGCCGACGTCTACAAGATCAGCCGCGAACAGCAAGACCAATTCGCGTCAGATAGTCACGCCAAAGCCGCCGCGGCCTGGGAAATCGGTGCGTTCGACGCCGAAGTGGTGCAGGTTG
>JBKQHU010000055.1:0-3029 GCA_052148655.1 Acidimicrobiales bacterium | reverse complement strand
CTCCGCTGTGTGAGGTCTTCACGTTTAAACCTCACCCATATTCACGTTTTGGTTGTAACAGAGGGCTGTAACGCCGGGCTTTTGCCGCCCGGCTGACCCCTCGTTCGCCGGATGCCGGTCCGCGATCGCGTTTGCCTGGGCCTGGCTTCCTCGGGTCGCTTTGATCAGGCCGAAGCGGTGCCGACGAATTCGGCAATGACCTTTCGTCGTCGTCGACGGGTCTTCGGCATGAGGCCGGCGGCAAGACGACGGGCGTTTTCGACCTGGCGCTCGTCGAAGGCGTCGGCCACAGCCAAGTTGCGCGCGACGAGTGCACAAGCGAGGAACAGGCTCATCGGGACCAGCCCCATGAGACGGCACCAACCCCGGGCGACGTCTGTGGTGGCGGGGTCCTTGATCCTGGCGTTGGACCGCTCCACGGCGCTGCGTCTCGCATAGGAGCGCCGGTGCGCCTTGGAGGGGTAGGAGTGCTTCTGGGCGGTCTTCGCGTTGACCGTTGTTGGGACGGTGATCGTCTTTTGTACACAGCACGGTGGCAGGTGCGAAGCAAGGGCGAGGACCTGAGGGTGGGAGAAGGAAAGTGCCATGGAGGCCTCCTTTGCCGGGCAGCGCAGCTTGCCGAGGACCGCCGGACAGGCGACGCGGTGATATCCGTCGGCGTCGCAAGCGCTCGTCACGCCGAGCTTGTAGCGCCGCAGCTCGGCTGAGCGGGCATCGTGGACTTTCGTCTCCTCCTCGCTTGCCTGACGCGAGAGCGGTTCGATCAAAAACAGTGCGCTTGGGGTGGCCGGGCAAAACAGGGCGCCGTTGAAACAGATCGCCCCGCCGTGGGTGCCCTGGGTGCCCCGGTCGCTCGGGTGCAGGTCCATGACCAAGCTGGCGCCGAGAGCCCGCATCGGCAGGGCGAAGTGCTCGGGCACCCGGTACGCGTAGCCCGAGTCCGCCACGACGTCCCCGATCGCCACCCCGGAAGACACGAGCCGTCCGAGGACCTCCACGAGGGCCGGGACCGGGTCGTGGTCAGGCGAGGCGAGCGCCATGCGCCGCACGAGCTCAGGGACTTCTGCCCCGGCGTCGTCTGCGACCATGGTGGCGAGAGAGAGGTAATAACCGAAGAACAATTCGTCCTTCTCGCCCGGACCGCCTCCTTTGCGGTGCCCCCACGACGCCTCCTTGTCGGCATAGGTGCCGTCTTTCTTGGTGCGCCTCGTGGAGAAGCTCTCGATGTCGGTCCAGTCGATCGCTAGCGAGCGGGAGCGGGCCGTGTACTCCCGCCCCACACTGGCCTCGAGTAAAGCGTCGAGGACCTGTCCGAGTGCCTCTTTCGCGGCGCCGTCGGAACGTCTTTGCTCAGCACGTTCTCTAAGAGGGAGAAGGTGTATTCGACCTGGCGGTAGGTCAAAGTGTGAGGGCCGTGCTTGGAATCACAGACGATGCCCAGATAACGGCGGTTCTCGTCGTCGAGTCCCACAAGTTCCCCGTGCACCCGAGACAGATGTGCCGGTCGTCCGTCGGCCAAGGTGAGGAGCATGCCTAAAAGCAGCGTGCGCACGCTGAGCTGTCGGGGTCGCACCCCGACAGGCAACAAGGCCTCGAGGCGTCCTGGCACCCCCGAGGCGTCGATGACGGCCAAAAGGCGCGCCAGTGTCGCCGGATTGTTCACCTGTCCCCGCCCAAGAGCCTCACCGCCTGGGCCTCGTCGCCCGGGTCGAGGTCTGCCACCACGTCGCCCAGGCGCTGGGAACAACACACCCCGGCGGCCGCCATGAAAGTGGCGAGGCCAATGTCGGCCGCGCAGCGCGACACCCAGGTTGAACGCAGTCGGGCCAAAGACAGCCTCGGCAGGTCCGCGCCGCCCGCCAGCGAGGCGATGAGGGGGCTTGTCACGTTGCGCCGGTTCGGCTCGGCCCCGCCGACGATGAACCCCGCGCCGACAAAGCGGGCAGCATCGAGTGCTCGGAAGTGATGCTCGGCACGCACCGGGACGACCCGGGGAGAGCGCCCCTTCACAACAACGAGGACACCGCCGGATCGCTCGATGACGTCGTGGCCCCTTACGAGGCGCAAGTCAGCCCCGATCAGTCCCGCTCCTGCCCCGAGGGCGATCAGCCCCGAGGCGCGTTGGCGTCTGGCAACGGTGGGTTGGGCATCGGCGAGGACCAGGTAGGCCGCCAGCTCGGACTCGCTGTAGGGGGCCTTCGCCCGCTCGCGCCCGAGCGGGACCGGGCTCGGGGCGGGACTAAGAACCCGCTTTGCCAAAAATGAGAGGTCCGAGCGCATGGTGCGGCGCGCCGCAGGCGACCAGCTCTTGGTCCCGACCAAGATGAAGCGCTCGATCAGCGCGCTCGAGAGCACGACGGAGGGCTCGGGGTCCAACCCGCAACAAAGCGCGAAGGCACACAGGCGGCTGGCGGCCCACAACAACGAGCGAGCCCGGGACCACGACGCCAGGTCGAGCTGGGCGACGACCGTCCGGGCGAAGGCACCGGTGCGCTCGTCGACGCCGCGGGGGACCCAGGTGGACAGGTCGATCTCGGTCATACAATAGATATACTTACGGATATGACCCAGCTGGTGGATCCCCGGTGCCAAGGTTGAGCAGTGCCGCCCACTCCCGCCCAGCAAGCTGAGGCTCGCCGCATCGCCCGGGCCCTCGCCGAGGTCGGCTTCGTCCTGCCCGGAACGATGACAGAGCGCCTGGCGCGCTGCGGCAAGCCCAACTGCCGTTGCCACGCTGAACCCCCGCTATTGCACGGTCCCTATCACCAGTGGACCCGCAAGATGGCGGCCAAGACCGTCACCCGGCTCATGAGCGACGAGCAGCTTGACGACTACGGCCCTTGGCTCGACAACGAGCGAAGGCTGCGTTCCCTCGTCGCCGAGCTCGAGTCCCTCGGTCTCGGCATCGTCGAGGCTGATCCCCGTTGGGAACGCTGAGTGGCGCTGTGAGCAAGTACCCCCTTAACCCGCGAGTTATGCCGAAAACCCGATCAGAAGTGCCTGGTCACCGCCAAACGTGAAGACCTCGC
>JBKQHU010000054.1:0-8437 GCA_052148655.1 Acidimicrobiales bacterium | reverse complement strand
CGACGAGTCACAGATCCGCGACGTCTGCCCTCCGACACGCTGAATCTGGTACCTGAGTCGCGTAGCGCGACTTCAACAAGTTCGACCCTGGGGCGGGAGAGCGCCGATCTATCCTTGACTGCCAGTCTGTGACTGTGCCGTCCGGCTGGTGGTACTCAGTACCTGTAAGTCCATGTCAATCGGCATTTCCGCTGAAGTCAAATGCTGCCTGGTTATGTCCAGTCCGGCTAAACGTAGCCAGTATGGCTATCAACTTGGCTACATTTTCTGACATTGCGTCTGACATAACAAAAGCCCCCTGCCGAAACAGAGGGCTCGAGCCGGGACGGCGTTCTTGCCGGGCTAGCGCGCCGGTCACCGGGGGCTTCATCGGGATCGGCCGCGGCTTGCACCAGATTCAGGGGCGTAGGCCTCGATGTACTTGGTCACCTGCCCTCCTGTTTGGTCCAGATGGCGACGCTGCGCTGCGCAGATGCCTCGAAACTGGTCCGCTGCCCGCCGGCGCGAGCCTAAATGTCGAAACCTGATGTTGGCACGTGCCCGGGGGGCGCGGTCAGCCGCCGGACCCGTTCAGGACGAGATCGACCACGCCGGTGACTCCTGCGCGCAGCTGGCGGCGCGAGATCCCACGGGAACCGGCCAGGTGGTCGAGTAGATCCGCCCGAACGGCCGCTAGCAGCAGGTGCGCTAGCAACTCGTTTCCGCCGTCGCGGCCGGCGTCCCGCAGCAGGTCGCTGAGGAGCCGGTGCACGAGCTGGTACTGCGGCTGCTCGTAAAGGCTCGCGCTGCCGGAACGCTCCTCTAACGCCAGGGTCAGATGACGGTTGTCGAGTTTGACAACGAGGATGGCATCGAGAATGGCAACGATGCGCCGGCGCGGATCGGCCCCCGGGCCGAGCGGCGGCGGTCCGCTCTCGATCGCGTGACGGAGAGGCTCAGTCCGAAGTGCCCATAAGGCCTGGATCAAAGCGGCCCGGCTACCGAAGGCGCGGAACAAGGTGCCCTTGCCAACGCCGGCGCCTGCGGCCACATCGTCCATGGAAACCCTTGCAGGCGCGGCCGCGGTTGCGAACAGCTCGTCGGCGGCGGCGAGCACAGCGGCGCGATTACGTGCGGCGTCGGATCGCTGGGGGCGTGTCACATCGTGGAGCCTACTTTGGCAATTGGACTGTCAGTCCGTATAGTGTAACTGTCATCCGGACCATTAGTCCGTATCTGAACACAGGAGAACAGAATGTCGGAAGCCGCGGACCTGTTCCGGGCGGGACTGGAGCGCTTCGGCGACGGCGACCTTGACGGTTATCTCGAGCTGTTGAGCGATGACGTCGAGGTCGAGTTCCCCTTCGCCCCGCCCGGCCGTCCCGAGCGGCTGCGCGGACGCGAGAACCTCCGCCGCTATCTCGAGCCGCTGCTCGCCCGCATCTCCTACGACTCGATCACCAGCCTTGTCGTCTACGAGACCGACGTCGCCGGGACCATCGTCGCCGAGATGACGATCGGGCTTCGATTGCTCGAAAGCGGCCAGACATACCCGAGGCGCTACGTCGCCGTTGTTCGCGCGGAGAGCGGGCGCGTGGTGTCGTATCGCGAGTACTGGAACCCGCTCGCCCTGAGCGACCGGGCAGGTGCAGCCGAGGCATCATGAGCAACTTAGGAGTGCTCGTCACCGGAGCGACCGGGACGACCGGATCGCGCGTCGCCGCAGCGGCACGCTCGGCCGGAGCCGAGGTGCGCACCGCCAGTCGGCACAACAGCGACGTCCTGTTCGACTGGCACGCCGCTAGCACGTGGCCGTCGGCGCTCGACGGCTGCGGCCGCGTTTACCTCGTCCCGCCCCCCGGTATCGACGTCGCGCCCGTGATGGTGCCTTTCATCGAGCTGGCACGCCGAAGCGGCGTCGAGCGGCTGGTGCTCCTCAGCACCTCGGTGACCCCGATGGGCAGCTGGGCCGCCGGGGTGGTGCACCAGGCCCTCGCGGAGAACGGGTCGGATGACTTCGTTGTGCTGCGACCCTCCTGGTTCATGCAGAACGTGACCGGTGAGCACCATCTGGCTCGGATGATCCGCGACGAGGGCCGCATCGTGACCGCGACCGGCGAGGGACGAGTCGGATTCGTCGACGCCGACGACATCGCCGCTGTGGCCGTGCACGCGCTGCTCGACAAGACGAGACCCGCGGCCGAGCTGGTGCTGACCGGACCCGAGGCGCTGAGCTACCGGCGCGTGGCCGAAATCGTCGGCGCGGCTCGCGGTCGCCCTGTGGCCTTCGAGCCGGTGACACCGGCCGAGCTGGTCGAGCGGCTCGCTCTCACCTACCCGCTGCCATTCGCGCAGGCACTGGCCCAGCTCGACGCGGTCATCGCCGCTGGGGCCGAGGACAGGGTGACGCCCGACGTCGAGCACGTCATCGGTCGGCCACCTCGCAGTTTCGAGCAGTTCGCCACCACTGCGTTCCGACCCTCCGGCTAACGCTGTGATCGGGAACGCCGAGGGCTTCTAGTCGGACAGCGGTGACGACCGCACCGCGAGCCGATCGCGGTTCGCCAGATCCAACAGTGAGGGTTTCACTGTCGACACCGCCGTTGCGCCGGCGATCGTCGAGGTAGTCAATCTCGTCGACAAGTCAGCCGGTGCCGTCGTGCATCTGCGCTTGCTTCCCGGTGAAGCTAGCAACTACGTCGACGCCCTCGATCGATGAGATGAATTGTTCCGGGGCGATTGCCCCCGACCGTCAACGCCGGCGGACATCCTCGGCCGGGTCGCTAGATTCGACCCGCGGCGCGCGCTTTCTCGCGACTGCTCGAAGCAGGCGAGCCGTCGCCGGGCACGACCTAGCGACCCCTCTCGAAAGAGCGCACGAGCTCGGGAACGCTCTGCGCCGCGATCACCCAAACCTGGGCGGGGTCAACGCGCTGGTAGTGATGCGCAAGCAACGTGCGCAGGCCCACGATGTCCGACCACGGAATCTCCGGGTAGGCAGCACGACCCGCTTCGGACATTGCTCGGGCCGCTTCACCGACGATCTCGAGCAGGCGCTCGACGGCGAGCTGACGAACCCTGTCGGTGCGAAAGGCATCCTCGCCTCCGGCGACAATCGCGGCGATCTCACCGGCCGCGTCGAGGATGTCGGCGACGCGTTGGTTGTCTCGCTCATCCATCCCTAAAGGTCGATCGCATCGTCGAGGATGTGCTTGTCCCGAGGCTTCAATCCCCCGGCGGACACGACATCCACATGACGACCGAGCAGGCTCTCCAACTCTGCGGTGAGGTGAAGCACGTCGAACAGCGAACTGCCGGGCTCGAAATCGACGAGCATATCGACGTCACTGTCGGAGCGGTCCTCTCCGCGCGCACCCGACCCGAAGAGGCGCACTCGTTGTGCGCGGCATCGTCTCGCCGCGGCACGTACCTCGTCGCGGTGCTGATCGACCAGCGCTCGAATGCTCACCGTCCCAACTTCGGTCACGTCACCAGGCTACCGGCGTCGCGCCGATCGCTACGGCCAAACGCCTCCATCAGAAGTCGCCGCTGACGTCCGAGGCCGAGCCCTGACACGGAGTGCCGGACGGTGGATTAGAAACTGGCCCCCGAAGAACCGGGAAGAGAACCCCCGATTCTCCCGGAAATCTCCTTTCCACCTGGACTTTCTTCAGTGGCGGGGGCCCGATATCCGCGTTAGCTACTACCCATCTACCTGCGGTAATGGTCGACGCGACCCTCGTGCTCGGCGACTGAGCCCATCCCACCGGCGCCCATGCGTACGTTCGCATAGCAGATGAAGGGCACCGGTACGTCAATCAGGCCGCTGCGACGGCGCTCTTCGGTGTCGTCACATCGCGGCCGTGTCGGTGATCTGGCTGCACTTCGCGCCCACCTCGAGTCCATGGCTCGACCTGGTCGAGCGATGGTTCAAAGAGCTGACAGATCGTCGGCTTGGAAGAGGGGGCCTCCCGACACTCGTCGAGGCGGTCGAAATCTGGGTCGAGCACTGGAACGACGACCCTAGGCCATTCATCTGGCACAAGGCTGCCAACGACATCATCGAAAAGGTGCGCCGCGGAAGGCTAAAGCTCCACCAGATCAATCCAGCGACGGACGACTAAGGGCTGCCCTTCACGACGACCGCTTCGAAACCAGTCGGGCGAAGCGACTCTGCGACGGGCTCGTCCCGCGACAGCACCCCGAGGCTCGAGGACAGTACCGGCCCGGTCACTCCTCCCATCTCAGCGGGTTCTCCGAGAAGTTCGCCGCCACCAAGACATCGCCGGACCGATAGACCCATTGATGCTCCGCCGAAACCAGTTCCTCGTAAGAGCCGCCGCGACCCTTGATGTAATGCCGGCGAATCGCAATGAGCCGTCGGCAGAGCGAGAGGAGCGATCGCGGGTCATCCCGCTGCCCGGCCAAGCTATGGGCAGAGATGTCACCCAGCGGCAACCAGGAGACGGCGCCCGGATCGGTGAAGCCGCCGTTGGCGCTTGGCTCCCAGACGAGGTGAGGAGAACGGCGTTGCTCGGTGCCAACGTATGGCGTCAGATGCTCGGTGTCGACAAGGCGACGGTGATCGAGTCGGTGGGGATCGACGAGGAGGCGAACGCTGTCGTCGCGCGTGCGCCCGCGCAAGGTGACCAAGCGTCGCTGCGGACGGTGCGGGGTCCGCGCGCCGGGCTACGACCAGGGCGAGGGTCGCCGGCGCTGGCGATGCCTCGACCTCGGAGTGGTGATGTGCTTGCTCGAGGCCGACTCGCCCAGGGTGAGCTGTCCGAAGCACAGACGGACCGTTGCCCAGGTGCCCTGGGCCCGCCATGGGGCGGGTCACACCCGCGACTTCGACGACGAGCTCGCCTGGCTCGTCACGCACACCGCGAAGTCGACGGTGTGCGAGCTCATGCGCGTCGCCTGGCGGACGGTGGGCTCGGTCGTCGCTCGCGTCGTCGCGGACGGGCGCGCGGCCCATGACAACTTTTACGGGCTCTCGCGTATCGGTATCGACGAGATCAGCTACAAGCGCGGGCACCGCTACTTGACGGTCGTCGTGGACCACGACTCCGGGCGCCTCGTCTGGGCGGCGGTCGGCCGCGACAAGAAGACGCTAAACGGATCCTTCGACCTGCTCGGCAGTGAGCGTTGCGCCAAGATCAACCTCCTCTCGGCCGACGGGGCCGAGTGGATTGGCAATGTCGTCGCCGAGCGGGCCAAGAACGCCACGCTCTGCATCGACAACTTCCACGTGGTGAAGTGGGCCATCGACGCCCTCGACGAGGTCCGTCGCGAGGTCTGGAGCACCGCCCGGCGCTCGGGCATGACCGGCGACGCCGCAGAGCTGAAGGGCTGCCGCTACGCGCTGTGGAAGAACCCCGAGGACCTCACCGCGCGTCAAGAAGCAAAGCTCGCCTTCATCGCAAAGGTCAAAACGCGGCTGTATCGCGCCTATCTGATGAAAGAGCAGCTCCGGATGGCGATTTCGACCAAGGGCGTGCTCTCGCTCACCATGGTCGAGGCGTGGCTCGCCTGGGCAGCGCGCTCACGCATCCCCGCCTTTGTCGAGCTCGGGCGCAAGATCCGTCGACACCTTCCCGGCATCGGGGCCGCGATGACAAACAACTTGAGCAACGCCTTGGTCGAGTCGACCAACACCAAGCTGCGGGTGCTGCACCGGATGGCCTTCGGTTTCAAGGAGCCCGAGCACCTGATCGCCCTCGCACTCCTCGACCGGGCGGTTGCTGCCCACCACAGCCAGGGCGCGCTCGCTGACCCAACGCCTGCGTCAACGCTCCCTCGCCGTCAAGATTGCTCCGCGTCCTTCGGACTCCCTCGCTCCCGCTCGGTCGCTCTTGACCGTTTCCCTCGCGCCGACGCGGAGAGCCATCGGAAGCGACGCTCAGGCGTCGCTTCGGCTACGAAGCAATGAGCAACCCGGACGGAGTCCGCACGCGACCCGCTCGGATTCTCGCCGCCTGTAGGACGGCAGCCTCAAGGAGTGCGGAGGCGTCGTCCCGTCGGAGGTCGACAAGTGCGAGGACCGCGACGATCTCGTCGATCGATTCCTCTTCCCGAAGTCGCACGATCACGCGTGCGAGGCGGGCGCGCTCGGCCACCGTGTGGAAGCGACTGCTGACCTTCGCGATGACGTCGCGGACAGCTTGCCCATCGCCCACCTCGCAGGCAAAGAGCAGCGCATCGAGCTCGGGGTCGACGAGGGCGGGCAGCGACACTACGAGCTCGGGAAAGTGCGCCGGGAGCTCAAGCACGTCATCGATGTAGTTCGAAGGTCCCCCGTTCGCCCGCAGGGCGACGAGTGCGGGGATCGAATCGCGGATCGCCCGAGCGAGGAAAGACCGGTCGGCGGCGTCAGCCGACGGCCCGCAAGGTGAGTCGCAGCAGTACTTTGCCTTCAGGCCACTCCCGCACCGGCACCGCTCGTTGCGTCCCTGCTTCGCCACCACTCACCTCCGATGCGCCACCCTGACGCATCTTGTCCGAGCGGCTTCACGAGGTGGTGGATCCCACCCACGGATGTAGCAGCAGAGCCGGTTTCGGCCGCCTTGCAACGCTCTCGCTCACGTCTGTTGACCGCCTTCAGCACGATCGAGACTTTGGTGTCCTACACACGCTGGGAGGGGCTTTCTTCGTCTGATGGAATGTGTGCACGCCTGACGAACCATCGCCGCGACGCGGCCGACCGACACTCCGGTGCTTCAAGAAGGATCTCAGGCTGGAGTTGCCGCCACTTGACGTTGACCTGGGCGACGTCGACGATCCGTGGCTCGACGAGCTGCGGCGCATCGCACCGCATTCTCCGACGGGACAAAAGCGCATCTTGTCGATCGGAAGTCCGATGGTGTTTCGACTGCGTGTCTCCGATGAACGCGGCGCTACGTGGCTTGATGAGAGTCGCGATGTCGTCTGGCTCTGCGGAGTGCACCGCCGCAAGGAAGGTTGTGACGACGACGCCTTCGCCTGGTTTGCAGAACTGCACGGAAGCGCTCAGCTACTCCCAACAGACGACGACAGGCTGAGGGATGACGCCGAGGCAGTCCTCCGGTTCCACAAGACGCTGACGAATGATCTGCTGATGCTCGTTGACGCAGCATTCGCCGATGCGCAACACGAACTGACAACTGACCTCGGCGAGTGGCTACCGTGCCGAGTGCTCGTCCAAAGCGGTGACGGCCTTCAGGAGATCTGGTGTGCGCTCAGCACCCGTGGCAACGATGGGAACTTCGTCTCAGAGAAACAGCGAGACCTGCTCTTTGCAGAGCTGGAGCGGCACTTACAGCCAGTAATGTTCGAGGCTCGCAACGACTGGCCTAGCGGTGACGTCGAGTGGTGGGAGGTTGTGCGGTTCGGAGTACGTCAGCGTTGGTGACGCGGACCTGCGATCCGTCGTACGGCTTCATCAGGGACGTCGAGCAGGTGTGCAGCGATGGCGACATCGCCAATAGCAAGAACGGAACGGGCAGCGTCGATGCCCTTCTCGATGAGATCGGCATGCCGAGCGGTGTACTCCTCGATGGCACGGTCCACGAGTTGGGACTGAGTGGTGTCGGTGAGCGCGGCAAGGTAGCGGATTCGCTCCTTGGTTTGTGGGCTGACCTTTATCGGGGATTGATTGACGCTCATAGCTCTCTCTCCTGGTACCTAAAGGTACAGAGTACCTAGAGGACTGTCAAGACGAGTCCGGCCCAATTGGCTTGGTCCCGCTGGGGTCGCCCGCGAAAACGTACTCGCCCGACGAAGGCTCCAGGCCAGTTTGCTCGCGCCTTCAGCGAGCTAGCGCTCGAATGACTGCCTCATCGAATCAATCAGCGGAACGCCACGCCAGTCCGACTCCTTGGTCGGCTTGCGCACGAAACCGACACCCGGGGCAACGTCGGCGATGGCAAACGCTACGTGCATCTCTTGCGCCTTCGAGTCGACATCTCTCGACGCGAAGAGCAAGCAGCTCTCGTTTGCGAACTCCGGTCCCGGCTGAACATGGCTACATTCAGACCGAATCCTCGGCCTTGGCCACACCGCCGCACTGCTGTGACCAGGACTTTCGGGTGGAGGCGAAGGGACTCGAACCCTCGAACCTCCTGACTGCCAGTCAGAAATGACCGAACGGTGTGCTTACCTGGACTTTTGCAGGTAAGGGGTGAGCGAAACAGGGAAAGTTAGGTGCTATTGCATTATCCCATGTCAACCCGTTGCGGCCTTTGGAAGATCGTAGCTGTCCCTGACGCCCGTAGCAGGAGCACGCGAAGGACTACGACGCGACGCGGCCTTCGCGCTTGGCCTGGAGCTGAGTGTCGGTTCCTGCTGTTGGGTGATCTTCAAGTCGAACTCAATCTCGAGAACGCTGGCGACGCGCCGTAGCGTCTCGATTTCGGGATTGTGGATCGCCGCTTCAAGCCGAGCCACCTGGGGCTGCGACATATGAAGCTCGTCTGCCAGC
>JBKQHU010000053.1:0-59221 GCA_052148655.1 Acidimicrobiales bacterium | reverse complement strand
ACCTGCGCCAGACCAACCCCGCCGAACGCGGCGCGCTCTGTCAGCTCCGCGACGGCGACATCGCAGCTGCCGTCGACTGGTATGCCCGCAACGGCCGGGTCCATCCCGTGCCCGACCGGCGGCGGGCGGTGATCGGCATGATCAATGCCTGGGCGCGCGACATCGACGCCGGGCGGGACCCCCTCCTCCTCGCCTACCGACGCGACAACGTCGAGACGCTCAACCGCGCCGCTCGAGACCTGTGGGAGCGTTCCGGGAGGCTCACGGGCCCCGAACTCGTAGCAGCCGGAGGGCGCGCCTACCGGGCCGGTGACCAGGTCATCACCCTTGCTCCCGGACAGAAGGGCGCCTGGGTTACGTCACAAGCCGCCCGGGTCACCGCCGTCGACCCGGAAGCTCAGACACTCACCGCGATCACGCCTGACGGCCGCCAGCTGCAGATGGGGCTCGACGACATCGGCGCCGACCGCCTCGCCCACGGCTACGCCATCACCGCTCATCGCGCCCAGGGCACGACGGTCGAAGTCGCCCACATCCTCGACGACGGTGGTGGCCGCGAGCTCGCCTATGTGGCCATGAGTCGCGCCCGGAACGCCAGCCACGTCTACACGACCGCTCCGGATCTCGCCGAAGCCGCCCAACGCCTCACCTGGTCCTGGGATGACGAGCGCCGACAGCAATGGGCCACTGACCAGGGCCGAGCTGCCCAGCGCCTAGTCGAGCTGCGTGCGACGCACCAGCAACTCGTCGAGATGATCCCGCCCGACGTCTCCGATGAGCTCGCTCACGTCCGAGAACAGCAGGCCGACCTCGAAAAGGACCTCGCCGACCTCCGGACCGGCGCCGGACGATGGGCGAACACTCCCGTCCGAGCTAGTTACGAGAACCTGCAAGTCGCGCGCCGAGTCCACGAGGAGAACCTCCGTCGCGCCCAAGACCCCCACCGCGGGTTTCTCGCCCGGCACCGAAGCCGCGAAGACCTCAGGACCAGTGGCGCGACGCTGCAGGCGGCCGAGCGTGCTTGGCAGCAGGCGACCGAACCCGATGCCCGGCTTCTCGAAAGCGAGCGGTCCCGGCTCAGCGACGACGCGTGCGAGCTCGAACGAGCGCAGCGGGCAAGAGCCGAGTTCATCAAGACCAACCCTCAGCTCGTCGACCGGATCAACCAACTGCGCCGAGCCGTACATACCCAGCAGACCAGCTCGCATCTCCGCCGCTCCGGCAGGAGCGCCCCGACACGGCCCCCTAGCGGCCAGCCGCGTAACGCGGCACTCGCCTTCGAGGTCCCTCCGCTGCCCGCGGAGCGATCTGGTCCTGATCTCTAAGCTCGAAAGAGCCGGGAACATCGCCGTCTTCGAACCGTCGACCGGGAACTCGGTGACCGGCCCCAGGCGCTGGCGCAGGTCTACGAAAGCTTCATCACCGAGCAGCCGGGAACCGTATCTACGTCCTGGCCTTGCCGTAGATGATGCCGACGAACGCCGGGGTCGTCGTTTCGTGCTTGTAGTCCGCGGAAAAGCCGCCGCGCACACGGCTGAACGTGCCGGCGAACTTGCCGCCGAACAACTGGAAGATCGGGAACTCCTTGTTGGCCGGTGGCCTATAGCCGCCTACCAGGACAGGAACGAGGGCCCCGCCGGCGTTGACGGCCCCGTCGCCGCCGCAGCACGGGTTCGCGACCTGGAACTGGCCGAAACGGTTGGGACCAGCGATCTGGGTCACGATTGCACCCCCGGACTGATTGGTGAACGCCGATCCTTCTTGGAGCAACCAAGCGGCCCCGGGGGCGATCGTCACTGTACCGGCGTTGACGTCCGAGCCACCCCCTGACTCGTTCATCGTCCCGCTGGTCACCGAAACCTTGCCGGACCGGTTGTTTGTCAGCCCGATCTGCCAGCTGTCTGTCCACACCAAGCCATGCACCTCGGCCAGGACGGCGCCGTTGTTGCGCAACGTGCCATCGTTGATAACGGCAGCGCCTCCCCCGGTCTTGGGCCCTTGGGCGTCGAGCACGATTGTCCCGTCGTTGACAACCGTCGTGCCGCCCAGGCCGAGGGTCGTGCTGTTGTAGTTCTCGCCCTGGTAGCCGTAGACCTCGCCCATGACGGTGATCGTCTGGCCTTTGGCGACGGTGCCCACCAGGCTGGCGCTTTCCGCGTTCACGAGGAACTTGGCCGCCCCGGCGTGGTCCACCAGTTTGGTGCCGTTCTGTAAGGCCACCGCGTTGCCCGTGACCGCTCCGCCGAGCTGCGACCAGGTCCCGCCTTGGATCGAAATGGCGCCACCGTTGTCGATAGTCCCCGAGTTGGTGAACACGCCGTTGGGCAGGGCTCCGGGCAGCACGTCCAGGGACGCACCCGGTGCCACTGTCAAAGCGCCTTCATTGGAAACAGAGTTGACCTGCAGAAGGCCGGACTGGTCCGTAACAGTCCCTCCAACATCGTTGGTCAGGGCGACCTGTTGCCACTCAACGGGCCACAACGAGTGGGTCACCTCGGCCACGATGTTGCCGTTGTTGTCGATAGTGCCATCGCTTAGTACAGCCGCCCCTCCGGTGGTCTTGGTCCCTTGGGCATCGACCACGATGGTCCCGTCGTTGACAACCGTCGTGCCGCCCAGGCCGAGGGTCGTGCTGTTGTAGTTCTCGCCCTGGTAGCCATAGACCTCGCCCACGACGGTGATCGTCTGGCCCTTAGGTACGGTGCCCACCAGGCTGGCGTTTTCCACGTTCACGACGAACTTGGCCGCCCCGGCGTGGTCCACAAGTTTGGTGCCGACCTGTAAGGCCACCGCGTTGCCCGCGACCGCTCCGCCGAGTTGCGACCAGGTCCCGCCCTGGGCCGAGATCGCACCGCTGTTGATGACCGTCCCCGAGGTGGTGAAGACCCCGGCGGCATAGCCGCTCCCGGGTGTTTGGAAGGCAAGGTCCATCGAAGCCCCGGGCGCCACCGTCCATGTGCCGTCGTTGGTGACCGAGTTGACGTCCAGGAGGCCCGACTGGTCGGTCACCGAAGCTTTGGGCTCATTGGTCAAGGCGCTGTAGAACTGTGTGTAGTTGGCCGCCTTGTTATTGGCGTCCTGGACATTCATCGTGACGGCGCCATGGTTGTCGAACGGGGCGCCAGTGACCACTGCGTCGCCCCCAAAAGGAACGCCCTTGGCCTTCTCCCCGCCGTCTGTTGAGCTCAGGACCAACCGGCCACTGGCGGTGATCAGGCTCGGTGCCGTCGTGCTCAGGCCCGTTGTGTTGACCTGCTCGTTGCTGTCATTGGGGCTGCTCTGCCCGAGGACTACCAGGGTCTGCGTCCCCGGCCCGCTAGCAGCGCCGAGGGCGAGTGACGTGATGGCGGCAAATTGGTGGTTGGGGTCGGCGGTACCTATGGACCACGGGGCCAGCGTCACGGTGTAGGTGCCCGAGACCGTGATGCAGGCAGAGACGGGCCCCGCTTCACCGGGAATCCCCGCGGTCCAGTTGCCGGCGACCGACCACAGCCCGCTGACCGGAGCCTTCCAGCTGTCGGTGCACGCCGGTGAGGCCAACGTGGGGGAGCCCATGGCGGCTACAGAGGGCATGAACAGAGTTCCCAGGATCAGGGCAGCTGTCAACAAAACTCGGGAACGGGTCATCTTGTCCTTTCGAGAGGGCGGGACAGCAGCTGAGGCAGGCCAAACACTTCGTGTCGCTGCACCCTACAAGAACCGAGCGCTCGAACCGGCCGCCCCCTGCCCGCCGACGCCAGGAGATCACCGAGGCGGCGCGCTGTCAGCGGCGCGCTGTCAGCGGTTCGCTGCCAGTACTAGCCGTTGATCCGAGGTCGCGGCTCGTAGAGCAAGGAAATGCGCTGATGGACGGGGCGATGCACGAACCCCAAGCGAAGGTCATGACGACCAGTTCCGCGCCCTACCGGTTCGTTCAATCTGGCTGACCAAGAGTCTGACCTGCCTAATCTCCTCGACAAAGGGGGCGGTGCCGGTACTGAACGGTAGCGAGGAAGCTCGAACCAGGACCGCGGCGACGGCTCGCTTGGAGGCGGCAGGCCCGGTCCTTCAGAGCTACGTCCGAAAAGTGCCAGTAACTGCTCCGTTCTTCGATGCCAAGCGCGACGACCCGGTGGTGAGGTTCGTGGAGGATGCGCCCAAGCACCCCGTCTTCAAGCTCATAGCCGCGTCCGACGTACCCTGAGAACTCGGGGCCTTCGCCTTCCTTCTCCAACGTCATGCTCCAAGCCACCAGGTGGACCTCACCTATACCTGATGGTCGTGGCACTCGTCCTTGGCTGTGCGCTCGCTGATGAGCCTGTCCGGGTCCTCGCCGATCTGGGTCATGACCTCCCGCCACATGGCCCTCGTCGCAACCTGCTGTTCGCCCTCGGTCATGTCGAAGTAGCCAGGCGGCACCTTCAAGAGAAATCTGCGGCCTCGGTCAACCATGGTGCCCTCCCTCATCGTCCCTGGCGTTGCCACCGTGCTCGTTGAGCCGGTTGGCGGACCGGCGTAGGGCCAGGTCCCTCAGGTCCTCTGGATGAAGTAATCGCCACGCTAACGGTCGTCAGGCCGTCGACTCGCAAACGAGCCCCCTCCGAGCGGCTCAGAACCAGTGAAGGTACGGATGCCCGAAGCGCCACACGATGACAAAGACCTTACCGACGACGTAGGACGCAGGCACTGTGCCCCACGCCCGGCTGTCGTCGGAGTTTCCACGGCAGTCTCCCATCATGAAGTAGTGGCGGGGAGGGATCCTCGTCGTCGGGATGTTCTCAGCGGTCTCCGCGCATTTCCCAATCAAACGGGGCAGCCACGGTTCGGTGAGTGGCTTGCCGTTGATGAGCACCGTGTCCCCGCGAGACGAAATGGTCTCTCCCGGCAACCCGATGACCCTCTTGACAAGGTCTGGATCCGTGGTGCTGGTGTCGGCTGGAGTGCGACGGAAGACGATGATGTCGCCTCGGTGAATCGTGTAGGCGACCTTCGTGACCATGATGCGGTCCCCGAGCTGCAGCGTCGGCAACATCGAGCCACTGGGTACGAAGAACGACTGCACCACGAATGTCCGTAGGCCTCCCGCGATGAGTACCGCTATCAGGACGACGACCACCCATTCGAGGATGCGCCTTGACCGGTTTGCAGGCACGCCCGTGGGCTGACCCGTCGTCTCGGGCGGGGCTTCGTCAGGTACTGAGCCGTTCGGGGGCAATCCGTTTTCCGAGGTTTGCGTTGCCAGCCCGGGCTGTGATTGGGGGGGTTGGTCCGCTTTCGTGGGCGCGATTGGGAGGTCGGTCACCGGGATCACAGCCCCTAGTTCTTCTTGGTGGTCCTGTGTTTCAACGTGGTGTGCCCCGGCACCTTGTAGTTCAATCGCCCATTCGCCGACTCGGGAGCTGATCTGCCGGGCTTCGTGCCAGATCCAACGAAGACCTGCGCCCTCCCGGCGTAGTGCAGCGGCAAAGCGACCCCGTCAATGCATCCCGGGGCTCCAGTGACACATGGACCTGGTATCTCACGTAGGGCGCCAGTCTCGCCATCCCGCACCGGGATGTCGACGGCCAAGATCGAGCCATCCCGGCTTGGAGGTGACGGTACCCCCAGGACGCGGATTTTGAAGTGGTGCAACTTGAACACGGACTCCAACTGCTCAACCGCATGTTGGTGGCTCGAGATCATGGCTACGACCTCGTTGCCGGAAGCGGCGCTGGCTGGCGTCGAAGAATCCAACAGTACGAGCGGGACTCCGATCAGGCTTGCGCCGACCAGCAACGCACCCACCGCCGGAAGGAGTCGCCGACTTGGCCGCGTGATCAGTCGCTCTCTGGCTGCGCCCTTCAGATAGCTCCCGACGACGAACAGGGCTGGCACACCGTCGCCGACGAGCAACTGGGCAAGCTCTGCTGCCTCATCACCATGGTGATCGCGCCATCTTCGCGGATAACACCGGAGCGCGACCTCGATCAGCCGGGTGCGCGGAGTTCTGGGCATCAGACGCCCCCGAGTCCAAGTCGCAATCGACCCACAGCACTCACCCGCTCCAGTGAGTCCAGGTGGTGACGAAGTGCCATCGCTCCCACGGAGGTGATCCGATACGGGTGTCGCCGGTCCTCGGCAGGAAGAGACTCGATCAACCCGAGGCCCTCTAGCCTGTCAAGTGCTCCATAGAGGGTCCCTGGTCCGAGCCGTAATCCGGCGAACTCCTTGATGTCCAAGAGCAAGGCGTATCCGTGTTTTGGGCCATCGGCGAGGCTCGTCAAGATCAGAACCGAGGCGTCGCCCGCCCGTCGCAAGACATCTTGCTCATAGCCACCATGGGGTTCGCGTCCGGTAGCCGCCACATCCCTCTCCTAGTCCGACGACCAATATATCAGTCACCGTAATAGCACGCTCTGCTTCGACGTCTTCTCCCACTGACAACATGGCGGGGGCTCCTCGTGCTGATCAGCTTCGACACCGTCAGCATTGGGGAGCCCTCCGCGCGACTGGCGGGCCCTTCTTCGGACCCTGCCACGGCCGTCCAGGAGTGGGGAGTTTCAGTGATCAACTCTGGGGAGTTTCCCGTGATCGTTACCACTCAGGCCGGGCCCTCGTTCTCCTTCCACAGTAGGGCTTTGGCGCTGGACCTTTGCCTCACCCGCGTTCCGGTGCCACCAGTGCCACAATCGTGGACGTGATCATCGAGTTCATGGACAACGACCAGGGCTACATCGCCTGGTTGGCTGCTCATCCAGACGGGTTCGTCCTGAACTGCGAGCGGCCTCCAAGACCCTCGTCCCTGACCCTGCACAGATCAACGTGCTGGACCATCAGCAGGGCATCGGCGGGCAGCTGGACCCTGAACTATCAGAAGGTCTGCGCCGACACTTTCGGGGAAATCGCCTCCTGGGCTGGCCAGATCGGACCACCGTGGAGCTGCGGGTTCTGCGTGCCTGGTCCGTGACCCTGGTTCATCTACGAATCGACACGAACACGAAGACGAGCGTGACACGAGGCCCGAGTGCCTAGCCCTGACCGAAAGCGGAGAACCTCCTTAACTAAGCGAAACGGAAACCCTGCACCACCAACAGTGAGTAAGACCGGACCTGGCCAGGGACCCTTAAGTTGCTGAGGGATACAGGGCACGCACCCAGCCCCTCTCCGACGCCAGTCGGGAGAGGGTTTCCGAAGTTCACGGATCCGGTGTGGTAATTCAGAGGCGCTCAGTGCTTTCTAGTAGTGATGATGGAGTACGCGACGCCCGGCCTACGAAATGCCGTTGGCTCAGTTGAGATCTAATGCCGGAAGGCTTTCCGGGGCCGAACAGGGGTTCACCGCGTTCGTGACCGAACACGAGTGTCGACTGCGTCGGGCCTTCGTAGCTGCGTACGGAGGCGAAAGAGGGCGCGAGGCGACAGCGGAGTCTCTCGCCTTCGCTTGGGAACACTGGGATCGCATATCGCGAATGGACAACGCTCCTGGATACCTGTTCCGGGTGGGCCAGAGCCGTACCCGACAGAGGCGCACCATCCTCACATTTGCCGTCCGAGAGGAAGACGATCCGATGGTCGAGCCGGCTCTCGTCCCTGCCCTCAAATCACTATCAGCCCGCCAGCGAACGGCCGTGGTGTTGGTGCACGGCTTCGGATGGACGATCAGAGAGGTCGCCGAACTGACGGGGACGAGGGTCACAACTGTGCAGAACCACCTGGAGCGAGGACTCGCCAAGCTTCGCCGAGCGCTCGAAGGAGACAGACGATGGACGATCTAGACCTTCAGCGCGAGCTTCGCACGATCGTCGATCAAGCCGCAGCGCCCGTGACCGCAGCGGAGGCCCAGCTCATGGCCCGCGAGACCCCCTCGCGTCGCACGTTCCACGGTCAGTCAGGACTCTGGACCCATCGCGTGACGGTCGTCGTCGTGGCTGCCGCCATCCTGGCGGTGTTCTTCCTTCCCCTGCCTCACCTAGGTCTGTTCAGGCGCTTCGTCGCGCCAACAAGGACATCGCCAACGACTACCTCGCATAACAAGCCTGCCGTTGGAACGATGATTGCCGAGCTGAGGGGCTCTGACACTGTCGCCGGCGATCGACTCGGGGGGGCGGTAGCCATCTCGGGCACGACCGCCGTCGTGGGTGCCAGTTATTGCTCACGTATGGTCGGGCGCGTCTACGTTTTCGCCGAAACGACAGCCGGATGGAAGCAGGTCGCCGAGCTGAGGATCTCTGACACAACCGTCGGCGATGTTTTCGGGGACTCCGTGGCCATCTCGGGCACGACCATTGTCGTGGGTGCTCCTGGCTACGGTGACGATGCCGGCCGGGCATACGTGTTCACCAGGACGGCCTCCGGTTGGATGCAGGCCGCCGATTTGAAGGGTTCTTACAACGTCGATTTCGGTACCTCGGTGGCTATCTCGGGCACGACTGTCGTCGTGGGTGCGACGGGCTACGACGGGGGTGCCGGGAGGGCGGCCGTGTTCACCAAGACGAGAGCCGGGTGGAAGCAGACGGCAGAACTGAAGGGCTCTGGAGAAGTCTCCGGTGATTTCTTCGGCTCCTCGGTCGCTATCTCGGGCACGACGGTCGTAGTGGGGGCTCCGAGTGGATACCCGTTCGGCTTTGCTGGGCGGGCATACGTGTTCACCAAGACGAGAGCAGGGTGGAAGCAAGTAGCAGACTTAGTGGGCTCGAGCCCTACCGCCCGGGACAACTTCGGTACCTCGGTGGCCCTCTCGGGCATGACGGCCGTCGTGGGCGCGCCGGCTCATGGAGCGTACGTGTTCACCAAGACGGCAACGGGGTGGAAACAAACCGCGAAGCTTACGGGCTCCGACAGAGTCGCTGCCGACGGGTTCGGCGAGTCTGTGGCCATCTCGGGAGCGACCACGGTCGTGGGCGCAGTCGGCGAGGCCGGCCGGGCGTATCTGTTCACCGATACGAGGGCCGGTTGGAAGCAGGTCGGTGACCTGAAGGTCGTCTCTGGAATCGTCACCGGCGATGATTTCGGAGTCTCGGCGGCCATCTCCGGGACGACCGCGGTCGTGGGTGCGCCCTTACACGCCGGACAAGCAGGCCGGGCATACATGTTCGAATCCTGAAGCCGGGCCTAGCCAGCGCCACGCGCCTCGTCGCCGTCCGCAGACGAAGCCCAGTCGCAGATCCTGGTCGTCGGCCCTCTGACGCGAACCTCTACTTCACCCTCACTACGGTGGGCGACGCTTTGCCAATCACGAGGTCCCCGGCCACGGCAGAACTACGGCCGGCTGCGCGACGTGGACGCTGCTTGCTCTTCAATCGCCATGCTAGAGCGGACGATAGTTGGTTGAGCCTGCCGACCAGGGAGACAACGGAATGAGTGACGACCCCCAGGACTCACCGCCTGTCGAGAAGGAGTATTGGCACGACCGGCGTCGTGAAGCCGCCCAGGCCGCGGCTGCACTGGCTAGTTCAAGGAGCGATGGAATTCGCCCCACACGCGAGGATGATTCGGTATCCACTGCAACCGTCGTTTCCCCTTTCAGGACGAGCCGGGCCCTTCGCCATCCCATTGCAAGCTTTCTCGTGACTGTGGTCGCCGTGATCGTGCTCGGTGTCTGCCTGCTTGCGGCGACGGGAGGAGGCGCGCTCGGCTACCCACCGGTCCGACTCTCTGACTGCGCACCGGCGAATTCCGCTCTACTCGGACCTCGCGGTGCAGAGTTCACCGCTGCATTTCCGGCGGGACATGTTTATGTTGAGCCCGCTGAGGTCTTGGACATCTGCGGCTACGTTCACCCGATGAAGACCGCGACCTCGCAGCTGTTCGCCGGATTCGTCGTCACCGCTGTTTACGGGGCTCTCAGCCTCCACGGCGATACGTACTTCGGCTACCGGGTGACACCAAGCTGGGTGCAACCCGGCGAAGAAGTATCGATCTCTCGTCGAAGCGCATCGGGGATAGAAGCGGTCCGATGCGACGAGGCCCGCAACTGGTGTCAGGGCTGGCTTCGACTCTCGCTGGGCCGAGCCAGGTGGGTGCTGAGCGCAGACAGCGACGGAAGGAGCCTGCAAACCATCGAGTTGTTCTTGCGATCGTTCCAGCCCGCACCGACCGAAGTCGCTTCGAGCGGCTGACGCTGTGACGGCCTTCTCTTCGCGCGTCGGCGGTTGTGTGCCGTGACCGCAGTCCACAAGTAGGCCTGACCGTGCAAGATCTGCGCGAGGCGAGCACGGCGCGCGTCACAGAGTGTGTCGCGCTCGCTCTGGTCATCGGTTTCTTTCTCTGGGAGTACGTGACCCTCCCGATCGCTGTGCACAAAGGGCTAGCAGTGTCGCTGGTCGGTGGTCTTGTGGCAGTGATCTTCCTGCGGGCTGCTGTATTACTGCGGCGAGCTTCCGCGGGGCCTTTTCGCTCCTCGAGCACTGCGGACCCACTGGAGCTTGCCCAGAGGCGAAAGCGCCTCGACCCCCAACGTCTGCCCGTCGGCGGCCTCTTGGCAGCAGCCACGGTCCTGTTCGCCATCCCGCTGACTGTCCTGTTCTGGATTCTTGCGTACGTCAAGGGCCTCGGGAGCGGAGTTGGCCTCAGGTGGTTCTTCTTGATCGTCCTGGTGATGGTCGCTCTGGGTGCCTTGCTCTGGCTAGTCGGTAGCGGGTTCCTCGCAGACGTTGTCGGGCAACGTCAGCGCTCGCCGTCGTCACTTTGGCGGAGGCGACGAACGGAGTTACGCACTCCTGGAGGCCGTTCGGGCGCAGAAAGGTCCCCGGCTGCGGAGCCGGGCGATGCGTTTGCCTCGGTGGACTGTGCTGCTCTCGCTCGGGTGCTAGCGGCGCGCCTCAGCGATGCCCTCGGAGCGGACTTCGTGGTTTCGGCTTCGGTCGACAACTCGATCCTCGTCAAACACTCGGAGCGCGAACAGCTCATCACGCCCGCCTAGGTCGGTTTCGGCTCGAACCGCCCGCGACTGCCATCGCCCTCACAAGCCAGCAGGTACTGAGCGAGATTCAGCGCTTCGCGACTGAGACGCTCAACCGACCATGGCCGGCCAGACCGCAGCGGGAAGATGCGGTCTCCTGCAACACTCGCCGGCCCGTTCGAGAGCCGCGGAGTCCGACGGTCTCGTTTATCTATCGTGGCAAGACGGCGAGGGCACCGTAAGGGCTCTCGAGCCGTTCCCACTTCAAGACGTGCTCGTTGTGAATCCCAATGATTAGAGCGTGCCCCTGGACACCTCCAAGATCAGTTGGAGATCCGCGACATCGGTCTTCCGACGCGAACCCCCACCTCACTCTCACTACGGCGAGCGACACTTCGCCAATTAGCGGAGAAGCCACCTGACGGCTCATCTGCGTGGTCGTCCGCAGGTGTTGACGGGACCCGCCGCCACAGGCTTCACTGCGGATTGAGCCATTTGCTCGCGTCCAAGTATCAACGGGATGAAGTGAGTCAGTACCCCTGTGCTGCGGGTAGGCCGAGGGTCTGACAGGTCTTCTTTTCGCCGGGGAAGATCCACGTGGCGATCCTCCTCCCCTTTGCCGTCGCACACGAAGACGGTCCCTCTCTCGAATTCGGCGTTTCTCAACGCAGGTACAAATCGCGCATCCAGCACTGGAGCCATCTGCCGCCGCACGCGCTCGGCCGCGGCCATAGGGAGGAACTCGGTCGCCGTCGTCGACGGCTCAGACGACGTATTGGGAACTTTCTTGCCATTGCGGAGTAAGTATTGGTTGGTGCTGACCGGAGATGGGTCGGACGAAGAGGCAGTAACGGAGTCCCTTGATGATCGTGCCGCGTTCACGGAACTCTTCGAGCGGCACTTCGACGATGTCTATCGCTACCTGGCCTTTCGAGTTGGGGAGGTCATGGCCGAGGATCTCGCCGCCGAGACCTTCACCAGGGCTTTCGCCGGCCGTCGGAGGTTCGAGCCCGATCGCGGTTCGGTGCGCGCGTGGCTGTTTGGGATCGCCCGGAACCTGATCCGGGATCATCGGCGAGATGAGCGTCGCGAGATGGAGACGCTGAGACGAGCCAGCGCAGAGCCGCTCCGTCACGCGCCCGACAACGCGGCGCAACTGGCTGAACAGCTCCGACTTCGCGCCTCGCTCGCTTCTCTCAAGACCGAGTGGAGGGAAGTCGTCCTCCTGCTTGGGATCGCGGGCCTCAGTTACGAGGAGACGGCCGATCTGCTCCACATCCCTCTTGGCACAGTCCGCTCGCGGTATTCACGGGCACGCACCCAACTCATGGCCACGTTGGGAGACGCGGCTGAAACTGACGTCGCAGGAGGCACGAGATCATGAGCAGCCCTCGATCGGAGCTGAGCTGGCTGACGGACGTGATCCCCCCACCGGGCCCAGAAGTACGGCAGCGGGTGGCAGCGAGGCTCGCAACGCTGGTCGAGGTTGAGCTGCTTGGCGGAACAGCCTCTGGCTTCGAAACAAGGCGTCGACGGTGGACAGGACAGTGGTCCCACCGTCTGACCGTCGTCGCCGTAGCTGCCGCCATCCTGGTCGTGTTCTTCGTGCCACTGCCGCATCTGAGTCTGTTCAACCGCCTCACCGTTACTTCACCGACCGGCGCGCTTGGCAACAGCGGTCCGGCCGGCGCCTGCACGACGACGGTACATGGCGTCATCGCCGAGAACGCCTCGGTCGTCATCGGCTTCCTGCCGAGCAAGTTCCAACTCAGTTCGGGCAATCCTGCCAACCTTGGAGCAGGCACTGTCACCTACAGCCTGAAAGACGGGCGTCCCGACCCGCCCCGAGTCGCGATAACCCTTTCCAACCTGCCCGGACCCCTCACACCAACAGTCGGTGGCATGTCGACGGCCAGCAGCGTACGCATACAGGGCCACGAAGGGCTGCTCGAAACAGGCCCGGCCGATCCCGCCTTCATCAGCGCCTACTGGAAGCTGGACGCGACCAACCTCGTGAGCGTCGTCGGTTACAAGCTTCCGGGAGCGACCGTGCTGAAGGTCGCTCGGCACACCTACGTTTCGCCCGCGGGGCTCATGACTCTTCCCGTCTCTGCTGGTCGCATCATCGACCGGACGAAAGCGATCGCCATTGTCAGAGCTGAGTTCCCGCATCTCGTCGCTGTTGCCAAGCTGTCCTCCTGGAGCGAGGTACTCGGCCTCATTAGGGCGAGTGGCTATGGAAAGGGGTTGTTCACAGTGCCGGCGGTGCTCACTGCTGCACCTTGGCAACCCATCTGGGCACTGCTCTTGACACCACGAGACAACAGCTCGACGCAACGAGCGCCCTCGAACGATGATTTCGTGATCCTCAACGCCGCCACCGGTGCAACAGAACTCACCGCCTGGGCTGGTGATCACAGCTCCTGGTTCAGCCATCTGACGGACCGTGATCCCGGCCTCCACGGCTGTCCGGGCGGCTCGTCGGCCCGCTTACCATTCGGCGTGCTCACGAGGGACGAGGAGATCTACACGCTGGGTGCGGTGCAGCGGTCAGCCTTCGATC
Organism: Acidimicrobiales bacterium; assembly: GCA_052148655.1. Classification (GTDB taxonomy): domain Bacteria; phylum Actinomycetota; class Acidimicrobiia; order Acidimicrobiales; family Bog-793; genus Fen-455. Next base: position 45,801 of record JBKQHU010000053.1, on the reverse strand, counting down.
ATCTGAGGACCACCTTCGTTGTCAAGCTGACGACGGTACCTGTACTCAACCGGGCCGATCCTGGCCTCTACGGTGGCTGTGTCGAGCAGAGCTGCTCGATCGACGAGCTTGTCTGGCCGACCATCGAGGTCATGCGGGCAGCGCCCGGGAAGACGCTGTCTTGTCCTCCGCCATGGGTCTCGACTCCTGCGCCCGGCGTCCACTCGCATCCGACCAAGCAGTACTTCGTGATCAGCGTGCCCGACAACTACGGGAGCGGCTGTGGGGCGCTGCCGGGATGGGTTTCGCAACTGAGAGACCTCGCTCCACCTTCGCGTACGTGAGATTGAGCGGTTGAGCCAATCACACCATTGTTTCCCTCTGAGCCGGAGTCTCTTCCGCCGGCGCCCCGGTACCGCCGGTCGTGCACTATCCGTGCATTAAGCATCGGGCAAAGGGGGCGCGGCCGGTACTGAAAGGTAACGAGGCGGCAACCGGAAAATAAGACCTGACCTGCTCTGATGGGCAAGACTCCTTGGCAGCCCCCAACGGGATTCGAACCCGTGTCTCCACCTTGAGAGAGTCGTGCTGTCGCCCGGACTTGACGTTTGGCATGGACCCAGATCACCCGCACCCGCTGGATGGTTGTCGCTTGGCCTGCTTTGCTCTCGCGAGCTTGGACGCTGCCTCGCAGCCTGCATGGTCTTGGGGTGGTCAAGGGTCAAGTCCGCTTGACCGAGTCAGGACAGACGCCCTTCACGGCGTTCGACCAATCCGACCTCGTCCCAGTTGGCTATGCGCCTCGTGCCACACGCGTGCCACACCGAGTGGCACGAAGGGCGAATTGAGGGTCACTGGTGAGTAATGTCAGTCAAACCTGAAATGGCTCGTGAGCTGCTGTTTCAGGCACATTTCCTGGTGGGCGCTGCAGGACTTGAACCTGCGACCTCAGCCGTGTGAAGGCTGCGCTCTAACCACCTGAGCCAAGCGCCCTACTTGCCACCGAGCCCTGTGAACGTCCACGGCCACTGGCCAAAGGAGGCCCGACCATGGTACCCGTCCGACGCGAACAAGGGACAGGGTGCCTCTTCCCTCTCCCCTGATTGGCGCGAGCGGGTGTGCTCAAGCCGGGCCTACAACGTGACAGCTACCCTGGACACAATGGCGGACGAGGACGGTCAAGAACTCGAAGAGCCGGCGGCCGGCGAGAACGAAACCCGTGCTGGCGCCACCAGCGCCTGGAGCGACAAGGTCCGACGACGCTTCAGCACAGAGCGCTTGTTCCGGCCCGGCCCTTCGACCGCCACGACCTCGGATCCGACCCGGGCGGCGGTGAACTACCTCGACCCACGCGAACGCCGCATCGCGGTCACGGCGACGATCTTCGAGCTCGCTCTCACGATGATCGTCGTCGTGCCCTACCTGACGCACAAGAACAAGACGAGCGACCTCAAGACCATGGGTGCCGTGCACGTGTTCCTGCTCGAGGGCATCGTCCTTTTCATCTTCCTGCTGCTAGGGACGATCCTGAAACGACGGGCCCTGTTTGGCTTTGCGTCGCTGCTCGTCGGATTCTGGCTCCTGCAGATAAAGGCCCTCTCGATCCTCGGCATCGCATACGTCGGCCTTGGCATGTGGCTCATCTTCAAGGGGCTCAAGTCCCCCCGGGCTCAAGCTCGAGGCGCCGGACGCAAACCGGCCGCACAACCTAGGGAAAGAGGGTCCCGCAAGAACGAGAAGATGATCGCGGGCCGGGCCGCGCCCAAACCCAACAAGCGCTACACGCCACCAAAGCCGCCGCGGCGGGCGGTGGCCAAGAAGCCGGCCCAGGCCAAGGCCGAGACTCCCAAGGGCTGATCGCCCCTCGTCTTAGCTGTCCGCTGCGCCTGGCGCCCCAGCCCCAGCCCTGTTTCCGCAGCTAAAGCGCCCGCTCTTGGACAGCTGGGTGCTAGAAACACAGCTGTGATCCGCGACGAGCTCGCCGGACGGCGAATCGCCGTGACCGGGGCGACGGGCTTCCTCGGAACAGCGCTTGTCGAACGGCTGCTGCGCAGCGTGCCCGAGTGCGAGGTGGTCGTCGTCGTCCGGCCCGGCCAACACCAGGGACCGGCCGAACGTACGCGGCGCGAGATACTCCGCAACGACTGCTTCGACCGCCTACGCGATGAGCTCGGCACGAGCTTCGACGACGTGATTGCCGGACGCCTCCACACGATCGCCGGGGACGTAGGACGAGACGGCCTCGCCCTCGACGAATCCGGCCGAGCCCTGCTCGGAGCTGCAGACATCGTCATTCATGCCGCCGCCGCCGTGACCTTCGACGCCCCCTTGGACGGCGCTGTCGAGGTGAACCTGCTCGGTCCGGCCCGCGTGGCCGAAACCTTGAAGCAGATCGCCGGTGAACGTGCTGCCAAGCAAGGCGCTCCGCAACGCCTGCCCCATCTCATAGCGGTGTCGACGGCTTACGTGAACAGCGGCCACAAGGGCGACGCATCCGAGGAGCTCATCACCTCGTCGAAGTTCGTCTCCAAGATCGACTGGCGGGCCGAGGTGCAAGCTGCCCGACGGGCGCGATCCGACGAGGACGCGACCAGCCGGAGCCCGGAGCGCCTGGCGGCCTTCCATCGAGCGGCGCGATCGGAGCTCGGGGCGGCCGGCACGGCTTTGCTGGCCGAGAAGACCGAGCAGCTGCGAGCGGACTGGGTCCGTGACCGCTTAGTGGCCCTCGGCCGTGGCCGTTCCCGAGCCCTGGGCTGGCCCGACGCCTATGCCTTCACGAAGTCGCTCGGCGAGAACGCGTTGCTCGACATCCGGGGGGAGCTCCCGGTGACCTTCGTACGACCCTCGATCGTCGAGTCTTCGCTTTCGCAGCCCCGTCCGGGATGGATCCGGGGGTTCCGGATGGCGGAGCCCGTCATTATCTCCTACGCGAAGGGCCTGCTGCGCCAATTCCCCGGTGTCCCCGAAGGCATCGTGGATGTCATCCCCGTCGATCTCGTGGTCGCGGCTCTCATCGCGGTGGCAGCCAAGGGCCCGGACCCGGCCGGTCCCACGGTCTACCAGGTCGCCTCTGGGGCGCGTAATCCCCTCCACTACGGACAGCTGGTCGACCTCGTCGAGAACTGGTTCACCGAGCGGCCGCTGTATGACAACCGTGGCCAGCCGATTCTCGTCCCGAAGTGGTCCTTCCCGGGCCGCGGCCGCGTGCAAGGTCAGCTGCGACGCGCGACGCAAGCTCTGGGCGCCGCTGAGCGCATCGTCAACTCACTTCCCATTCGAGGTGAGCGGGCAGAAGGTGCTGCCCGTATCGAGGAGCGACGGTCCGAGGCCGAACGCGCCCTCGGCTATGTCGAGCTGTACGGCTCCTACAGTGAGACCGAGGCGCGCTTTCGCATCGACAGGACATTGCAGCTGTTCGAGAGTCTCGACCCCGCCGACCAAGCGGAGTTCTGTTTCGACCCAGGGGTGATCTCCTGGCCGCGCTACATCGAGGACGTGCACCTGCCCTCGGTGGTCGAGCACGCCAGGGTCCGCACCTCACCCAATGCCAAGCGGACGCTGGGCAGCCGTGAAGAGCGGACCAGGAAAGCGATCCTCTCCGAGGAACCTCGCTGCGCGGCGTTCGACCTCGAGAACACGCTCATCGCCTCGAACGTCGTCGAAAGCTACGCCTGGTTGGCGACCCGTCACCTGGAACGCTTCGAGCGTGCGCGCCTGGTGGCAGGTTTGCTCTTGGAAGGGCCGCGGCTGCTCAGGCTCGACCGCCGCGACCGAAGCGACTTCCTTCGTGCCTTCTACCGCCGCTACGAGGACGCCCCGGTCGAGCAACTGCGGCTCGACAGCTATGAGCTGTACAGCGACCTGCTCGGCCTGCGGGCCTTCCCCGATGCCGTCGCCCGGGTGCGCCGCCATCGCGCCCTCGGCCATCGGACGTTGCTGATCACCGGTGCCCTGGACTTCGTTGTCGAGCCCCTCCGGCCGTTGTTCGACGAGATCGTCTGCGCCTCCATGGCCGAGCGCGACGGCAGGTTCACCGGCGAGCTCACCCAAGCACCCCCGACGGGCGAAGCCAGAGCCATCCTGTTGGACGAGTTCGCAAGATCTCAAGGTCTGAGCCTCGGCGAGACCGTGGCGTACGCGGACTCGACGAGCGACCTCCCCATGCTCGAGGCTGCCGGCTTTCCTGTGGTGGTCAACCCCGAGGCGAAACTTGCCGCCATCGCCCGTCGCCGGGGCTGGTTCATCGAGAACTGGGAACGGGCAGGCGGTGGCCCACGACGCCTGCTCGCGATCGCCACCCGCCACCCGGGCGTGCAGACGACACCTGCCAGCTGGGTTACAACGTCCTCCGAAGGCAACAGGCGGTGAAAGCACTTCGCTTCGAGCGGAACGTGCCGCGCTTTGCGGCCTCTCGAGTCGCCTCGGCCCTCGTCGGCTCGGGGAAGGGCGTCCGCGTGGGCCCCCTCGAGCTCGTGGAGACTGAGCAAATCGAGCTGCCGGGCCCCGGTTGGGTACGGGTCCGTCCCCGCCTCGCCGGGATCTGCGGCTCAGATCTCGCCACGTTGGACGGCCGGAGCTCACGCTACTTCGACCAGATAGTCAGCTTCCCCTTCATCCCGGGCCACGAGATCGTCGGCGACGTGGAAGGAGGCGCGCTGGACGGGCGGCGAGCGGTCATCGAGCCCGTGCTCGGTTGCGAGGCCCGCGGGATCGAACCTCGGTGCCCAGCCTGCGCGGCCGGTCGGAAAGGCTCGTGCGAGCGGATCGCCTTCGGTCATCTGCGCCCCGGGCTCCAGACCGGTTACTGCCGTGACACGGGCGGTGGCTGGTCGACGGAGCTTGTTGCCCACGAGAGCCAGTTGCACGCTGTGCCCGACGACTTCTCCGACGAGGCGGCCGTCATGGTCGAACCCGCGGCTTGTGCTGTCCACGCGTCCTTTGCCTCCGACATAACCGGTGGCGAGCGGGTCATGGTGCTGGGCGCCGGGACCTTGGGCCTGTGCGTGATCGCGGCGATGAGGGCCCTGTGCCTCCCGGGTGCCCTGGTCGCGGTGGCCAAGCATCCCCAGCAACGAAAGCTCGCCCGCGACCTCGGTGCCGACCAGGTCGTCAAGCCCAGCGAGCACAAGAGAGCGGCCCGCCGCTTGTCGGGCTCTCTCGCCCTCGAGTCAGCCGATGGCGACATCGAGCGTCTCACCGGAGGCGTCGACCTCATCGTCGACTGTGTGGGCACATCGGCTTCCTTGCAGCAGTGCCTCGAGGTCGTGCGCCCCGGTGGCCGGATCGTGCTCGTCGGCATGCCTGGAGTGGTGAGAGTGGACCTTGCTCCCCTGTGGCAGCGCGAGATCGAGCTGCGCGGCGCCTACGCTTATGGGAGTGAGGACCGACCCCAAGGGCCACGGTCGACCTTCCAGCTCGCCTTGGAGCTCGTGCGGGAGGCGCGCCTCGAGCGCCTCGTCTCGGCGCGCTACCCGCTCGAGCGTTACGAAGACGCCGTCGTGCACGCCGCCGCGGCCGGCCGTCGTGGCGCGGTGAAGATCGTGTTCGACACGCGCAAGGCCGTGCTCGGCCCCAACGTGCCCAACTCACCGAGCGGCAGGCCGAGTTCGGCCGCTACCAAGGAGGCAACGTGAGTCCCAGGCCTGGCTTCGTCCTCGAGGTCGACCGATCGACTCCGGCGACGTTGATTTGGCATGGCGAGGGGTTCCGCCTCGAACGGCTCCCCGTCGGGACCAGGGTCGTTTATGGGCCGGAGGCCCTCGATCCCCTCGCGGATCCCGACCAAGCCATCCGACACGCCCTCGACAACCCCCTTGGTGACTCGCAGCCGCTCCGCACGCTGCTCTTCCCCGGAATGCGGCTCACGATCGCCTTCGACGACATCTCGCTCCCGCTGCCACCGATGCAGCCGCCAGACTCGCGCCAGCGCGTGATCGAAGCGGTGCTCGATCTCGCCGCGGAGGCCGGCGTGGACGATGTGGTGCTCATCGCGGCCCTCGCCCTCCACCGCCGGATGACTGATCCCGAGCTCCGCCACGCCCTCGGCGACCGCGTCTTCGAGGCTTTCGCCCCCCACGGGCTCCTGTTGCAGCACGATGCCGAGGACCCGTCGAACCTCGTCCACCTCGGGTTTACCGACCAGGGAGAAGACGTCGAGATCAATCGCCGCGCGGCCGAGAGCGACCTCCTCGTCTATGTGAACATCAACCTCGTCCCGATGGACGGCGGCCATAAGTCCGTCGCGACAGGGCTCGCTTCGTACCGGAGCCTCAAGCACCACCACAACGTGCGCTCGTTGCTCAACAGCCGCTCGCTCATGGACATCCACCACTCCGAGTTGCACCACTCCAACTGGCGCATGGGCAGGCTGATCGCCGAATCGGGCGTGAAGATCTTCCAGATCGAGACGACGCTGAACACCAACACGTTTCCCGAACAGCTCGCTTTCCTGCAAAAGCGCGAGTGGGAGTGGTCGCTGCGAGACCGGGCGAGCTTCCTAGCGACCTCCAGCGCACTCGGGCGGACACCGACAGGAATCAGCCGCAAGATCTTCCACGCCGTGCAGGCCCCGCACGCGATGACCTCGGTCCAGGCGGGCGCCGTCGAGGCCGTCCACGAGGTCACGCTCGCCAACATCTACCGACAGCAACTGGTTGAGGTCTCGGGGCAGACCGACGTGCTCACGATGGGCCTGCCCTACATCTGCCCCTACAACGTCAACTCGACGATGAACCCCATCCTCGTCGCGTGCTTGGGGCTCGGCTACTTCTTCAATCTCTATCGTGGCAAGCCCCTCGTGCGCGAGGGCGGCGTGGTGATCATCTCGCACCCGACGCAGTGGGACTTCAACCCGGTGCACCACCCCAGCTACATCGACTTCTTCGAGCAGGTGCTCGCCGAGACCACCGACATGTTCGAGATCGAGACCAAGTACGAGGAGTCCTACGCCACCGACCCCTGGTATGTGCACCTGTACCGGACAAGCTACGCCTACCACGGCGTCCACCCCCTCTACATGTGGTACTGGTGCGCCCACGCCCTTTCCCACCTCGGTCGCGTGATCGTGGTCGGGGGCGATCGGGCGGCCGTCCGCCGCCTGGGCTTCTCGCCGGCATCCACCTTCGCGGACGCCCTCGAGCTCGCCGAGGACGTCGTCGGCAGGGACCCGACGATCACCCACCTGCACGTGCCCAGCCTGTTGTTCGCGGACGTGAAATGACAAAGCGAGTCCGCGGGGCGGCGGCTCTCGGTCGGGACGGACTGCGCTTGATAGCCGAAAAGCCCACGCGGCCCGTTGGCCTCGTCGCGCCCTTGCCCAAGAGAAAGCTCGGCACCGACTACGACACCACCTGGGCCCGGCGTTACCCCGTGCGCCTCGCGCGGGCCGTCGTCTTGGACGACATCGCCCGACCGGTCGCCCGCGTGGTGCTCTCGCCCAGAGTGATCGGGCTCGAACATCTCGACCCCGTCGAGGGTCCGATGATCCTCGCTGCAAACCACGCCAGCCACCTCGACACCGGTTTGTTGCTCTCGAGCCTGCCGGTCCGGTTGCGCCACCACACGATCGTCGCCGCCGCGGCCGACTACTTCTTCGACCGTCATTGGAAGGCGGCCTTCTGGTCCTTCGGCCTCGGGGCCATTCCGATGGAGCGTTCCAAGGTCAATCGCCGCTCCGCTGACCTCGCTGCAAGGCTCATCAACGAGGGCTGGAACCTCATAATCTTCCCCGAGGGCGGGCGTACTGACGACGGGTGGGGACGCGAGTTCAAGGGGGGCGCGTCCTACCTCGCGAAACGGTGCGGTGTGCCGGTGATCCCCGTCCACATCCGGGGAACCCGCGCCGTGTTGGCGAAGAGCAGCTCACGGCTTCGTCCGGGCTCCACGGAGATCCGCCTCGGCGATGCTCTCATCGCCCTCGAGCACGAAGACGCCCGCAAGTTCGCGGCCCGCATAGAGCAGGCCGTCGCTGCCCTCGCGGATGAGGCCGAGTCGGACTGGTGGTCCGCCCGCCGTCGTGCTGCGGCGGGGACGACCCCGCCGTTCCGTGGTCCGCAGACCTCCGCATGGCGGCGCGAATGGGCCTTACCGGACTCGGCTCGCAAGGACCAGCGGACGCCGCGTGAACACCGCAAGCGCAAACCTTGGACCCGGGATGACTGATGGGCTCCCGCCCGCGCGGCCTGTTGCGCGGCCCCGGGCAAAAGTGCTCGTCCGCTCAGGATCGGCGGCTCTTTTGATCAGCGCCCTCGCCACCTTTGCTTCCGCCTGCGGGGCCAGCACCGCCCTCGGCAACGCCTTCCTCGCCCCGCTGTCGGCGCTGACGGCAACAGACGTCGTCCTCGAGACCAACCTGGAGTCGGCCATGGAGAGCGGCATCGCCCAGGCAGGCATCTCTGGGTCCAGCGGTGGTCTCACCACCACCGGGCCGCCGAGTACACCGGGGGTGGTCAGCGTTGCCAGCGCCACCGGCGTTTCGGTCTACACGGCGTTCAACCCCGCCGACCGGCACTGTCTCGGCAGCTTCGTGATCGCCGCCGGTGCTCCCTTCGCGGTTCTAGGAGAGAACGCGCCCGGCACTTACGACTTCTGGTTCGGGCCCACCTCCGCTGCGCACTGCACCGCCAGCGCGTTCACGACCGAAGCTCAGGTGCCTGCTGGATGGGCCACGGGCGACCCTGCTACGAGCTGGCCGAACTCCTGAGAACAACATGAACGGCCGGTGCCAGCGGCTCAGCGCCGTGCCGTCACCGGTATCGTGCCCCAGGTCGCGCTGAGCACGTAACCCCCGCCCCGAACCAGGCTACGGCGCCACTCGACCACGCGATCGCCGGCGTAGGCGATGCGCTCGACTTCGAAGACGCCTTCGCCGCGGCGGGGTCGCAGCAACAGGCGCTCCTCCCGCCCGCAGGTCACGGCGCGCAGTCGCTCGCTCCCACCGGTGATCCGAATCCCGCAGCGTGTCTCGAGCACTCCATAAAGAGACCCTTGCGTCAGCTCGCCTCCGGCGAAAGCCCTCCTCTGTTCGGCATCGATCGCCAGCGCCGAGCGGTCGAGCGCGAGCGGCTCGCCGTCTGCGTAACGGAGGCGCTCGACCCACTGCACCACTTCGTCGTCGCCGATCCCCAGTGCCTGGGCTGCCCTCTCGCCGGCCGGCCCTTGCTCCATACGGAGCACCCTGCTCGCCTCGGCGAAACCCGCAGCCGTGATCGCCTGTGCGAGCCCAGAGGTGCCGAGGATCGGCGCGTCCAATTGGCGACGCACGACAAAGGTCCCGCTTCCCCGGCGGGCATCGAGCAACCCCTCGCCACGCAGACGGCGGATAGCCTCGCGGACCGTCGCACGGCTCACGCCGAAGGTCCCGACCAGTTCTGCTTCTGTCGGGAACCTTGCGTCAAACTCGCCTGCGGCAAGACGGCGGCGGAGCTCGATGGCGAGCTGTGCCCACAGCGGCATCGGGTCACTCACGTCGAGCGACGTCATGAGACCCCGGCAGCACATCGGCCACGACTCGCCGACACGGTTCTAGTCACGCCGACAACCAGCCCAGCACGAACGAACCCAGTATGACCGAGAGCACCGTCGCCGATATCGCCGTGAACAGCCAGTCGCGACGCCGCGCGAACGCCACTGCGCTCGTGACCAGCCCGGCGACGGGAGTCAGGATCAGCACCAGGATCCCGGCCACGATGATCGCCTCACCATTGCCATGTCCGATACCGTCCCACACAGCCGCCAGCGAATGCGGGAACCTCGCCCTTCCGGCGAGGTGAGCATGTTCCACCGCGTGCGAGCCGAACGCGCCCGGCTCCGCGACCAGGCCGACTACGTATCCCGTCAACAGGATCACCGCGGTCAGCCACACGCCCACGCGCAAAACCTTGCCCACAGAGGCGCGCACTCCCCGCGGTGAGGGCGGTGTGAGGGCACCGGGCCGGCGAGCAGGCGGAGCCATCAGCCGATCCCCTTCCAGATCATCTGCACGGCGACCACGGCCAGCACGCTCACGAACAGGACCCGGAGACGATCGGAGCGCATGCTTGCGAGCCACTTGGACCCTTGCGTCGCCCCGAGGAGGACGCCGATGGCAACCGGTCCGGCGATGAGCGGGTCGATATCACCTCGGGCGAAGTAGACCACCGCGCTCGCGGCGGCAGTCAGGCCGATCAACAAGTTGCTTGTCGCGGTCGAGACCTTCATCGGTATGTGCATCGCCAGGTCCATCGCCGGCACCTTCAGCACTCCCGAGCCGATCCCGAGCAACCCGCTCAAAATCCCGGCCAGGTACATGAGCCCGAGCCCGAGCCCCGTGTTCGCCACGATATATGGCACCTGCAACCCTTCCGCCTCGTCGAAGTAGGCCGAGTGAAGCGCCAACCGGTCCGCCAGACGACCACCGCCGCCGGCCCACTCGAGGCCGGCGCCAACACCGACCGGCGCCAACACCGGAGTGTTCTTCCGCATCGCCAGGGCCCGGCTCTTGCGGAGCATCTGCGCTCCGGAGACTGCCAGAACGGTCCCGAAAAGCGCGAACAGGAAACGGGCGTCGAACACGCCAGCGAGCAGTGCCCCCGTCACCGCGCCCAATGTCGTCGCGAGTGCCAGAAAGGTGGCGACCCGCAGGTTCGTGATGCTCTCGGTCACGTTCCTCGCCGCCCCGGCCGAGGACGTCGCCGCCACCGCCACGATCGAAGTGCCTATCGCAAGGCGGATGTCGAGATGGAACACCAGCGTGAGCACCGGCACGATCACGAAGCCCCCGCCCAGGCCGAGCAGCGAGCCCAGCGCGCCCGCCAGGACCGAGATCCCGCCCAGCAACAACGACAGCTCGATGATGCTCACGACGTGCATACTAACAAAGTTGTTCGTACAATCGGACAACTCACCTCTTTCAGTCCGCGATTGTCGCTTCGCAAACGGGAAAGGTGGCTCGCCGCCGGCGCCGGAACGCCCCGGCCGACAGTATTTCGGGGCGCCGTCGCCCTTCCCCGATCCGGTCACGGCGGCGGCTAGCCTTAAGCGCCGACCTGCCTCCAGACGCGGAGAAAGGGCCGGTGGGGGGGATACCGGCCCCTTCTCAAGACTCTTCAGTTGCTGGAGGGGGGATTCCGCTACTGAGGTCTGAGTACATAGTGCACGATTTCACAGCATCGGTCAAACAGTTCTTACCGATAGCTGATATCGTCGATTGCGATGGAACTGCGCCAGCTGAGTGCGCTCGTCGGGATCGCAGATCACGGCTCGTTCTCCGCAGCTGCTGACGCTCTTCAGACGGTCCAGTCCAACATCTCCGCGCACGTGAAAAAGCTCGAGCGCGAGCTCGGCTGCGAGCTGGTCGACCGTTCCACCGGTCAGTTGACCGAGGCGGGCGCTGTGGTGGTCGCCCGCTCAAGGCGAGTGCAAGTGGAGCTCGAAGCGCTGCTCTCCGATGTGATCGCGCTCACCCACGAGGTGGCCGGAACTGTCCGTGTCGGCATCATCGGTACGACCGCCCGGTGGCTGGTGCCCCAATTGCTCCGCGCGGCTCCACAGAGGTTCCCCCACCTTCGCCTGGTCTTCGTCGAGTTGACCACCACGAAGCTCGACTCCCAGCTCGCAACAGGAGAGGTCGACCTAGCCGTCTTGAACCTGCCGGCGAAAGGACCAGATCTCGCGTTCACGCCGCTGTTCGAAGAGGACGTGGTCCTCGTGGTACCTGCTGAGCACCCGCTCGCCGCTTCCCGCGAGGTCAGCCTCAGTGCCCTGAAGGCTGTCCCTTTGTTGTTGCCGGCCGCGGGGACGGCGTTTCGGGCCGATATCGACGCCGCCCTGAGCTCCACCGGGACCACTCTCTTGGCCCGCGCCGAGATCGACGGGACCCGCCTGATCGCCTCGCTCACCTTCGAGGGGTGGGGTCCGTCCATCCTGCCCGCGACCGCGGTGCCCAGCTACCTTCGAGACAACTTTGCGCTGGTCCGGATCTCCGAGATCCCGAGGCGGCTTATCGGTGTCGTGCAGAGGGCGGCCGGCCTGCCGTCAGCCCCGACGCGGGCCGTGCTCGACCTGCTGACCGAGATCATCCTCGACCCGTCCAGGCTTCCCGAAGGGCTCACTCCGGTGCGCCCCGACTCTCCGCGCCCCCGCAGCGCCGGGACGCGCAGACCAGGCGTCGTCCTGTTATAGGGTCGGCCTCAGTGGATCCCGCCACATGAGCCACAGCCGCAGGCTGCTGTCCGGTACGTCGACCTCGCCGGTGACCTCGAAGCCGTGGTGTCTGTAGAAGCCGACGTTGGCTTCCTTCGAGGACTCGAGGTACGCCGGCAGACCTTCACGGTCACAGGTCTCCAACACCGGTGCCATCACAGCAGAGCCGAGGCCCCTTCCTTGCCACTGAGGATCGGTGCCGAGACCGCCCAGGTAATAGTGCGGCGTCTTCGGATGACGCGATTCGACTACCTGGACGAGCCGGAGCGCCGCGCCTGCCCTCCTCCCAAGGACCCAGAGCATCGGGAGCTGCGCGATCACGTCCCGCATCGGGGGAGGCCCGGAACGCGGGGGCATCCACAATGCGGTCGAGCGACAGTCCTCCGTCGTGTAGGCCAAGCCTAGCTTGAGGTACGTCTGGCGGAGCTGCAGCTTGAAGAAACGAAGCATCGCCCGTTCTCGCGTCCGGGGGTCGGGGAACATGTACGTCAGCATCGGGTCGTCCTGAAAAGCCCGAACGAGCGATGAGGCCACGGCCGGGACATCGCCAACCCGCACCAGGTGAACCTGTGGCACCGCAGGCATGGTAGCGGCGCCGCCCCCGAATTCTTGGGAACCTCGGCCGGGAGGGAATCCTTCGGCACCGGGCGGGGTTCTCGCACTCATGACAAAGACCCCCTTCTCAGTCAACTGGGACTATCGCTGCCCCTTTGCCCGCAACGCGCACGAGCACCTGGTGGTCGCCCTCGAGGCAGGCGCCCCATTCCAGGTCGCCTTCCTGCCGTTCTCACTCAACCAGGTTCACGTCGAAGATGGAGGCACTCCCGTGTGGGACGATGCGAGCAAGGAAGCGGACCTGCTCGCCGGTCAGGTCGGGATAGTCGTGCGGGACCATTTTCCCGAAAGGTTCCTCCGCACTCACCTGGCGCTGTTCGCCCTCCGTCATGACCATGGTGGCGACTTGCGCGACGCCGGGGCTTTGGCATCGGTGCTGGAACGGGAGGGGCTCGACGCGGGACGCGTCTTCGATGAGATCAAGAGCGGGTGGCCGCTCGATGCGTACCGCAAGTCTCACGAGGCGGCCGTCGCCGACAACGCCGTTTTCGGAGTGCCGACCTTCGTCGTGAACGACCAGGCGGCCTTCGTCCGGATCATGACAAGGCCGGGCAAAGACGCCGGACTGGCGACGGCGGCGATCGAGCGAGTCCTCGATCTGCTCGAGAATCACATAGAATTGAACGAGTTCAAGCACACCTCAATCCCCAACTAAACGTTTGCCGCCCTCCACTGCTAGGGTCGGCCGCATGCGGATAATTTCAGAGCAAGAGCTCGGGAACCGGCTTGGTTCGCTGGCCGAACGGGTGCCGCGGGTAGTCGTGACCGGCAACTGGGCCTCACCCAAGAGAGCGCTCGAGATCCTCGATGCGAACCTCGAGAGCTATCGGGTGTTCATGCTGGGTTGCCGCCATCCCATCTCGGACCGGCCGGGAGTGCGTTACGAGACGCCCTTTGTCGGGGCTGGAATGCGCCACTCCTCCGCGCTCGACTACATACCGATGCGGCTGTCTCTCGTGCCACGTCTCTTCGCGATCTCCCGCCAGCCTGATGTCGTCATGATCCACACCTCGCCGCCCATAGACGGCAAGGTCTCACTGGGCATCGAAGTCAATGTGCTGCCGGCGGCTCTGGAGGTTGCCCGCGCGCGGGGGGCGGTCGTTGTCGCCCAGATCAACCCTCGCATGCCGTACACCTTCGGCGAGGGTGAGATTCCCACGGACACGATCGACGTCGCCATCGAAGTGGACGAGCCGCTCGACACCAGCGGGGGTCACTCCTCCGATGGCCCGAAGCAGCAGATCGGTGAGTACATAGCCCAGCTCGTACCGGATGGAGCGACACTGCAGCTTGGCATCGGCGCCATACCCGACGCGACTCTCGGGCTGCTCGTGCACCGCCGCGGCCTGCGGATCTGGTCGGAGATGATCAGCGACGGCGTGCTTGCCCTCGAGCGCTCGGGAGCCCTCGATCCCGATCATCAGATCGTCACATCTTTCATCGGCGGATCAGAAGAGCTCTACAAGTGGGCCGACGCCAATCCCAGGCTTCGCATGTTCCGGACCGAGACGACCAACGACCCCGCCATGATCGCGATCAACCCGATGATGTTCTCCATCAACGCGGCCGTGCAGATCGACCTGTTCGCTCAGGCCAACGCGAGCTACGTGGGTGGCCGCATCTTCTCCGGCTTTGGCGGCCAGACTGACTTCATAGTCGGGGCGCTGCACTCCGCCGGCGGCCAAGCAGTGATCGGTCTGCCCTCGTGGCACGAGAAGTCCAAGACGTCCACCGTCGTCCCGCTTTTGGACATGCCCGCGACATCGTTCCAACACTCGGTCGTCGTCACCGATCAGGGCTGCGCTCACGTCTTCGGGCGCAGCCAGCATGACCAGGCTCGCCTTCTCATCGAAGAGGCGGCTGCGCCGCAGGCACGCGACGAACTCTGGGACGCTGCCGAACGACTCGGCCTAGCCGACTCCAAGAGCGGCACCAAGCCCTCTGACGATCTCTAGCAGCGCCTCCACGCCCTCGCGTGCAGGGTGCCGAACGCGAGCGTGGCATGGCTCGGCGCCGGCCGAGCCGTAAGGCTCAGTCGAGTGAGATGGGTTCGTCGTCGTCGATCAGGCCCCCGGCTCCGATCGGCGTCTCGACTGCAAGGGCCGCCTTCTCCGCCACCAAGCTACGGATCCGCTGATGGAGCTCGACCATAAGCTCGGGACTCTCCCGTAGGAATTGCTTGGCATTCTCGCGGCCCTGGCCGAGCTGCTCGCCCTCGTAGGTGTACCAGGCGCCCGACTTCTTCGCGATCCCCAGATCGACAGCCACGTCGAGCACGGAGCCTTCTCGGCTGATGCCCTTGCCGTAGACGATGTCGAACTCTGCCATGCGGAACGGCGGCGCGCACTTGTTCTTCACGACCTTGACCCTCGTGCGGTTGCCTATGACCTCAGTTCCATCCTTGATGGACTCCAACCGGCGAATATCGAGCCGGACCGAGGCGTAGAACTTGAGAGCGCGCCCTCCGGGCGTGACTTCCGGCGATCCGTAGACCACGCCGATCTTCTCCCTCAGCTGATTGATGAACAACGCGATCGTCGACGACTTGCTGAGGGTACCTGTGAGCTTGCGCAGGGCCTGGGACATCAGGCGCGCCTGCAAACCGACATGGGTGTCGCCCATGTCGCCCTCGAGCTCGGCACGTGGCGTGAGTGCCGCCACCGAGTCGACGACGATGACGTCCATGGCTCCGGAACGGATGAGCATGTCCGCGATCTCGAGTGCTTGCTCACCAGTGTCGGGCTGGGAGATCAACAACTCGTCGATATCGACGCCAATGGCTTTGGCGTAGACGGGGTCGAGCGCATGCTCTGCATCGATGTAGGCGCAGATTCCACCGTTGCGCTGGGCTTCGGCTACCACGTGCAGTGCCAGGGTCGACTTGCCCGAGGACTCCGGCCCGAACAGCTCGATTATCCGCCCCCTCGGGAGCCCACCGATCCCGAGTGCGAGGTCAAGGGCCATCGCGCCAGTCGAGATCACCTCGATCCCCATGCCGGTGTGCTCACCCATGCGCATGACTGAGCCTTTTCCGAACTGCTTCTCGATCTGGCTGAGTGCCGCCTCGAGTGCCTTGTCACGCTCCATCGTCGGGTCTCTCTCCTCTCGCGCTGCCTGTCGACGGTTCACTTCTGCCATTGCACCTCTCTGCTGTGGTGTTGCCTCATCCCGGCTCTCCGGCGTCAAACCGGCGGGGCGCAACCTACGAAATGGGTATGTCACTCCCGACACCGGTCGCTGCTGCGAGGTCATGACATCACTGTAGTTCCAAACATATGTTCGTTGGTGGACCTCGTAAGGGCTGGCCTACTGCCGGACGCTCCCAAAGAAAAACAGGCCAAAAGACTGGAGCGACAGCTCCTAGGCTTCCCCGCCAGCCAACCGGAGCCTCAGCACGTTCAAGGCTGAGATCGTCGTCAAATGCCTCACGCGCTCCCGATCGCCGGGCAGCCGCAGCTCCACCGCATCAGGGACACAACCGGGCAGCGCGAGCCCTACCACAACGGTGCCGACCCGCCGGCCCTCCTGCTCGCGCGGCCCCGCGACACCGGTGGTCGCTAGGCCAACGTCGGCATGAAGGACCCGCCGCGCACCTTCAGCCATGGCCACAGCCGCCTCCCGGGTGACGACCGGACCGTCCCCCACGCCGAGAACGGACCGTTTCACAGCGGCGTCGTAAGCCACGACTCCGCCTTTGAACCACTCACTCGCCCCTGGCACGCTTACGAGCCGGGCCGCGACCAGGCCGCCCGTCAAGGATTCCGCAACGCCGAGGCTCCAGCCACGCCCGAGCACAAGCGCGCCCACGACGCCCTCCATCGTCTCGTCGTCGACGCCGAAGACCGAGTCACCGACGAGCGCGCGCAGCTCGGCTTCCTCGGCGTCGAGAACCTCCTTGGCGGTGACATCGTCGGGAGCCTTCACGGTGAGGCGCAGCTTGATCCCTTCCATACCGCTCGCCAGGAAGGCGATGGTCGGCACACCTGGTCCCCCACCCTCCAGAGCCTCGACGCGGGCTGCGACGAGCTCGGCGAGCCCTGATTCGCTGTAGCCCCACGTCTTGAGGGTCCTGCTGCGGATCACGGCTACCTGTCCCGACCGCCTCCGCAGATCGGGCAGCACGGCTCGTTGCATCATGTCGTGCATCTCGTAGGGAACCCCTGGCAGCGCGTACATCACCTTGCCCCCGACCGGGCAGACGAGACCGGGAGCGGTGCCCATCGTCTGTGGGATCACCGTCGCTCCCTGAGGAACGTCGGCTTGTCGCTCGTTGTTGGCCGGCATTACCCGGATCGGCCCACGAGGCACGAAGCGCTCCCTGATGGTCTCGATGACGGCGTCGTCCCGGCGAAGCGGGACGTTCATCACCAACGCGATCGCCTCGCGGGTTACATCGTCCTGGGTCGGTCCTAGGCCGCCACAGATGATCACCGCGTCGTTCCGCCCGAGCGCTGTACGTAGCGCCAAAGCGATGCGATCGATGTTGTCCCCCACCCTTGTCTGGAAGTTGCAGTCGATCCCCGACACGGCGAGCTGCTCGCCGATCCATGCGGAGTTGGTGTCGACGATCTGACCGAGGAGAAGCTCGGTCCCGACTGCAACAACCTCGGCTCGCATCGGCTGTCCTCCCGGGGATGGCCAGTTGTTACGCGACGTGACGGCCGACGTTGTCGCTCGTAGGCGAGTGAGCGCCGGCGAGCAGCTTGCGTGAGTCACGCAGGTACTCGAACCCGGTCCACAGCGTGACCGCGACCACGAACCACAGTGCCCAGCCGACGACCTTCGCGTGATGTAGACCGACCGGCGGCAGGAAAGCCAGGCCGATCACCATGTCCTGCAGCAGTGTCTTCACCTTTGCCGTCGCACTGGCAGGGACCGAGACTCCGCGGCGTGCTGCGTAGCTGCGAAAGACGCTCATGGAGACTTCCCGGGCCGCAATGAGGATCACCGGCAGCCAGCTCACCTCTCCGATCGCCGCCAGCGCTGCCAGCACGCCAAGGACAATGCACTTGTCGGCAAGCGGGTCGAGGAAGGCCCCGGAGCGGGTCGCACCGTAGCGCCTGGCCACGAACCCATCGAGGCCGTCCGAGGACGAGCAGATGAACCAGAGACCCACCAGCAGCCAACTCGAGGGCCCGGTGGCAACCACGAGCGCGACCATCAGCGGCGACGCGAGGAGCCTGGCGAGGGTGAGCGCGTTCGCCGGCGTCATCAAAGCCGAAGGCCCAAAGGTCTTCTCGCTGCGGCTCACGGCGCTGATCCCCCCACGAGCTCCAACGCGGGAACGGCCTCAAGGTCGGGTCCGACGGCGTCCATGATGCGGACAGGCCCGAGCCAGCCCTTCGGGAGCGAGCGGGGCACCCGGATGACTCCGTCGATCTCCGGTGCTTCCCGGTAGGACCGGGCCTGGCCTGGCCGGTCGACGAGCACTTCGCTCGTCATCCCGACCAACCGCCGACGCCGGCGAGCAGTGATCGACTCTTGCAGCTCCGAGCATTCCTGCAGGCGTTCAAGCGCGAGGGCGCCCGGGACCTGGTCGCCCAGACCCGCGGCGAGCGTTCCCTCCTCGCTGGAGAAAGTGAAGAACCCGGCCCAGTCGAGGTTTGCCTCCTCGATGAACCCCAGGAGCTCGTCGTGATCCTCTTCGGTCTCGCCCGGATAGCCGAGTATGAAAGACGAGCGGAAGACCGCGCCCGGTTCGAGGCGGCGAATGCGTTCGATGCGCTCGAGGAACCTGGCGCCGTCACCCCAGCGCCGCATCTTGCGCAGCAGGGAGCCCGAAGCGTGCTGCAACGAGAGGTCGAAGTAGGCGACGCCCGTCGCCAAGACCGCCTCAACCACCCGATCGTTGAGCGAGGAGGGGTACATATAGAGCAGGCGGACCCGATCGACTCGCTCAGCCACCGCGCCAACGAGCCCGACGATGTCGGTGCCATCCGTGGCACGTTGCCCAAGGTATGTGCTCCGATCGCGGCCGTATGAAGCCAGGTCCTGGGCCACAAGCACTATCTCGCGGACATCGAGAGCCTCGACCTCGGCAAGGATCGATGCCACCGACCTCGAACGCTGCTTACCGCGAAATGACGGAATCGCGCAGAACCCGCATCGACGGTCACAGCCTTCGGCAACCTTCACATAGGCCCATGGCGCGGTTGCCTGCGGACGCGGGAGCTCCAATAAGTCGAAGCTGTGTGCCGCACCATTTCCGGACAACCCGTCAGGCACTGACCGCACGACTCTCCTGGTTGTCTTCATCTCGACGGGTACCCCGAAACCGGCAACGAGATCGATCTCGCCGATCGCGGCCGCGAGCTCCTCACCCGAACGTTCGGCAAGACAGCCCGTCACGACCAGCCGAGATCCGCGCTTTCGCATCCCGCCGAGCTCGAGGATCGTATCCACCGACTCCTCGCGTGCTGCCTCGATAAAAGCGCAGGTGTTCACGACAACAAGATCGGCCGCGCCAGGGTCCTGCGCCGGCTCGTAACCGGCCGCCAGCAGGCGACCCGTCAGCTTTTGAGAGTCGACCTCATTCTTCGGGCAGCCGAGCGTCGTGATCCAGAAGCGCTCGTCCACCTACGAAGCGTACCAATGCCAGCGCGCCGGCCCGTTGGCGTTCTCAGAGCCTGTCAAGAAGCTCGCGTCGCTTCTGCTCGTACTCGGCATCGGTGACAACGCCCTGACGATGCAGGTCGGCCAACTCGCCAAGCTGCTGGGCAACGGTCGGCGTCGCCACAGGGCGGGGCGTCGAGTCCGCCCGCTGTGGCGGAACAATTGGCGTGGGGTCCGTGATCGGTGGCGCCGAACGCTCACTCAGCGGCGGGCCGGCTTGCCCGCTCCCAGCCGGCGAGATCATGGCGACGCCCGGAGCCAAGGGGAAGCCGCCGGCGCTCTGGGTCACAACCCGGTTGATGAGCGACTGGACCATATCCGGCTTGCTGATATCGGGGAAGGGATCCTGGCCGTGGCGACCGGCGGACTCGACGGTGAGACTGCCTGCCCTGACGATGCGCTCGACGATGGTTTGGTGGTACGTCACGTCCTGCACGCGCCCGATCGGGATCTCCCTGCCTGTTCGTCTCAGTACGCCCGTCCGGTAGACGATCCGCTGCGAGGTGACTACGAAGGTGGTCGTGCGCCAGCCCAGATAGCGAGCGCCCAGGTAGGCGGCGACAACGAGACCGACTCCGAGACAGATCAGCCCCAGGTAACTTGGCGCCCGCGTCCACAGCACCACAGCGACCACGCAGCCGGCGAGAACAAGAGCCGTGAATATGAACGGCCAGAACAAGTAGGACCAGTTCGGTCTCGAGTCGAGGTAGATCTCCTCGCCAGGACCTAACAGCTTGGTCGGGAAGCTCACCGTGCCTGCTCGGGCGTCAACGAGCGGCTCATCCGAGCTTGCTCGCGATGGAGCCCGCCAGCCGCAGGGCGGATCCATCCGAACCCGCCGACGAAAATGCGGCAGCAGGTCGCGTCGTCGCTTCTGTGATCAGGTCGAGGAGCAACGAGGTGAAGGGCAAACGCGGGTCGACCCACAGATAGTGCGACAGCGACCCGGGGATCGTGTTGATCTCGTTTATGAACACGTCCTCGCCGTCAGATAGGAAATCGAGCCGCGCCACCCCACGTAGACCCACAAGCGAGGCAACCTCGGGCACCATCTCGCGTATGCGCTCCTCGATTTCGGCTTCGATCTGAGCGGGCAGCTCCCGGGGAGCCGACGTCATCCCTTCCGAACCTACGTACTTGTCCTCGTAGCCGAGGATCTCTCCTCCGCTGCGCGTCCGAAGCGGTCGCTCGATCGCTGAGAACTGCAGCTCGGGCCAGCTCCTCACCGCGAGCTGCAAGTCGAACATCTCCGACTCGTACGGCTCGAGGACCGCTCCTCGTCGCAAGTGCGGGTTGACCTTCAGGCGCGCGCGAGCCGTGTCGAAGTCCGCGACGACCTCTATGCCAATGGAAGACCCTCCAAAGCGCGGCTTGAGGATGTAAGGGGGGGAGAATCCCGGTTCCTCACTACTCTCACTCAGCGGAACCCGCGGCAACGCGGGTAGGCCGGCGTAGATCACGAGCGCCCCGAACGCGAGCTTGTCCATGCCGAGCGCCGCGCCCATAGCGGTGGGACCGGAGTACGGTATGCCCGTCAGGTCCAGGGCACCCTGGAGGGTGCCGTCCTCTCCCGGACCGCCGTGGCAACAGACCAGCACAGCGTCCAGATCGAGGCGGTCTTCTCTTGCTCGCAGCCCGCTGGCGGGCCTGACGAACCCGCCACCCGGGACGCTGATCAGCCGTAGACGCACAGCGTTGGCCGGGACGCCCTCCACAAATCCTGCCGCCTCGGTCGCAGTCTGGACCTCGTACCAGTCGCCCGACTTGGACCAGTACAGCGAACGTACGGTGCCGATGCCGGGGGCGTGAGCGAGTGCATGAACAGCTTGCAGGCCTGTGAGAACCGAGACGTCGTGCTCAGGCGACGGACCGCCGTAGATCACCCCGACACGCGCAGGCCGCGTGCCGGCGTTCGACTCACGGGCGTCACCGGACCGCGCCTGGACAGCTTTCGGCAGAACAAACGCTCCACCATCGTCCAAGTCCAAGCGGCGCTTTCCACCTTGCCTCATCGTGTGGTCACTTTATGTCACACTCCAAGCGCGAACACCGACCCCGGTGCGCCGACCTGGGTTTCATCTGCCGTTGCGCTCAAGGAAAGTGATCAGGGAGGTCGTTCTCAAACAGTACGACGTCGCCGGGACCGAGCTCCTCGCGGGCCCAGGCCACCGCCTCTTCCCGTGTTCCGACGAGTTTCACCGACAGCGCTTCCCCGGCCCTGCGCCAGCCCGCGACGAGCGCCGCCCGATTCGTCCTTCCGACCACCACAAGATCGGTCACAACACGCGCCGCCCTCTCGGCCAGGGCAGCGTTCTCGGCAACCTGCGACCTGCCGAGCTCGACCATGCCGGGTGTCACGAGAACTCGGCGCCCCTCACAGACCTCCGACTCGAGGGCATCGAGTGCCCGACCGGCACCGACCGGATTTGCGTTGAAGGTGTCATCGAACACGACATAACCCGCACTGGCCCGGTAGCGCTGCAACCGATTCGGCACGACCGGCACGGAGGCGAGGCGCCGCGCCACGACCTCAGGATCGATCCCGAGCTCGACCGCCACTGCCGCCGCAC
Source organism: Acidimicrobiales bacterium (assembly GCA_052148655.1). Lineage (GTDB taxonomy): Bacteria > Actinomycetota > Acidimicrobiia > Acidimicrobiales > Bog-793 > Fen-455. The sequence continues at coordinate 23,845 of JBKQHU010000053.1, read as the reverse complement.
ACGCGGCATTCGACCGGATTGGGGGAGGGGCCTCCGGCACAAGGACGGCGACACCAGACGAGCTCCCACGGACCCGCAGCTCGAGGCCATCGGCATGGTCAAGCACAGCCACGTCCGCGCTCGCGTCCAGCCCCGAGGCACGGACGATCTTGTGCCCGGCGCCAAGGCGTCGCGCGAGCTCATCGAGCCGCTCGTCGTCCACGTTGAGAACGACGACACGGGCGGTAGAGGTTATCTCCGCCTTGGCCGCGAGCGTCTTGTCGAGGGTGCCGAATCGCTCGAGGTGCGCAGGCCCGATCGACGTGATGACGGCGACCTCGGGCTGCAGCCAACGGCAGAGGGCCGCGATCTCGCCGGGGCCGTAAGCGCCCATCTCGGCCACGAGGACCTCGGTCCCGGGCACGAGATGCTCATTGACCGTACGCGCCAATCCGGCCCGATTGTTGAAGCTGCGCGGACTCGCCACCACACTGCGGTCGCCGGCAAGGAGATGCGCGACATAGTTCTTGGTCGTCGTCTTCCCATAAGACCCCGTGATCCCGACAACCGTGGGCCGGACCCTGCCGAGCACGGCCGACGCACGCTCGACGTAGCGCTGCGCCAGCCGGTTCTCCACGGGGCGCAGGATTCCAAGCGCGGCGTCGACAAACACAGGAGCTGCGATCGCAGTCCATGCGGCCGCGAGCACAGCTCCCGAGACACCGACGTAGACGCCGGTCAGCGCGACGGCAAGACCCTCCATCGACACCGTGCAAACCGCGACCTGCGACAAACGGCGTGTCCACGCGAGACGCGCGGTGCGACCCCGTAACCGGAGGCCGACGGGTCCGACCGCCACGATGGCGCTGGTTGCCACGGCCGCGAGAACAACCACGGTCGTGAGCGCGGCGCAACCCAGGGCCAACAGGGCGAGGACGGTGTTGAGAGGCGTGCTCAGCCACCAACGCCACCCGAAGCGCGTCGCCGCGCCTGCCAGGTAGTGCTCGTGTTGGGCGACGCGCAGCCACCGAAGGTCAGCGCAGATGATCGCGACGACAGCTACGCCGAGTGCGATGGCGCGGAGCACGTTCACGGGCCGGACGTGCCCTCGGTCGGCACCTTGACGATCACGGTCTCAGCCTTCCGATGGCCGCTCTCAGTTCGCCTGGAACCGTCAGGGGCGTGAGATGACCAGCCCCTGGGCAAATCACGAGATGCGTCCGTGCCAGCTCGGTCTGCAGTCGTTGGGCCACCGCCAAGGGGACTTCGGTATCGTCGTCTCCCCACACAAGCTCGACGGGGCACTTCACGCGAGCGAGCGACCCGTCATAGTTCTCGGCCAGAGTGCGCACCAGAATGTCGCGCATGACGCCAGAGGAGGCACGGTAGTCATCGGACCCGTGACGCTGCCGCAGCCCTTCCATCCTCTCTTGCCCGATTAGTCCGCGCGCCGCCAGTCCACGCGCAATCCTGAAACCCAGCCGCGGCCCGGGACGGGTTCCGGGGAGTCGAAAAAGGGGCGCGCCACTCAAGACCAGGCCGGCAATCCGGTCCTGATGGCTTGCAGCCAGGTGCACGGCAACACGACCACCGAAGGAGTGCCCTACCACGACCACTCGCGGCGCCATCTCGTCCAGAACTGCCGCAACCGCTTGTGCGTAGTCCGCACTCCCCCAAGCCGTGTCGGGCGCGGGAGCACTCCCGAATCCCGGCAGGTCAAGTGCGACCGCCTCGACTCCCTCAGCTGCGAGAACTGCGTCGAAGTCCCGGTGGTCCCGGCGCCAACCGTGCAGCGCCAGAACCCAGGGCGTCCCCGCGCCGTACGACTCCCCGAACAGGCGTGAGCCGGCGAAAGACGTGAGCATTTCCCAAAAAACTAACGCGTCCGCCTCCGCGTGGACTCGACGCCCGCTCGGCAACCTCACGCCACCCTGAACGCTGCCACACCCGACCGCTACGGTCTGTTCATGGACTCGAGCGGGGCACGCTCCAACGACATCGCCCGGCGCCTGCTGGCCGGATGCGACCCGCAACAGCGCGAGGCGATCACGACTGAGGCACGGCCACTGTGCGTGCTGGCTGCCGCCGGCTCCGGCAAGACTCGGGTTCTCACGCGTCGCATCGCCTGGCGGGTGAACGAAGGGTCCGCCTCCGCACAGTACGTGCTCGCTCTCACCTTCACCCGCAAAGCGGCCTCCGAACTGCGAGGCCGTCTTGCGGGCCTCGGCCTCGCGAAGCCGGCGACTGCTGGGACATTTCATGCCGTGGCGCTCGGGGAACTCAGACGCCTGGCCGCGGAACGTGGTCGGCCGGCGCCGGTCGTGATCGCATCCAAGGCGGCGATGTTGGCGACGTCCGCGGGCCACGACATCGCCCACGACCGTGCCACCCTCGCTGATCTCGCCTCGGAAATCGAATGGGCGCAAGCGCAGTGCATCACGGCTCGTGATTACGAGCGGGCCGCGAGTGCCTCTGGTCGCCCGAGCCAATATGACCCGGTTCTCGTTGCGGAGATCTGGAAGCGTTATGAACGGGAAAAGCAACGTAGGGGCGTCCTCGACTTCGACGACCTCCTATTGCGCTGCGCGAACGAGCTCGAGAGCGATCCGGATTTTGCCGCCTCCGCTCGCTGGCGGTTCCGTCACCTGTTCGTGGACGAGTACCAAGACGTGAACCCAGCACAGGTGCGCATCCTCGACAGGTGGCTCGGGGACAACGACGACCTTTGTGTCGTCGGGGATCCCGACCAGGCGATCTACTCATGGAACGGGAGCGATCCGCGGGCCCTCATCGACTTTCCTCAGCGCCATCCTGGTGGCCTTGTCGTGCGGCTCGCTATCAACTACAGATCAACTGAGGCAGTGCTGGCGGTCGCGACGTCCGTCCTCAAAGGTGAGTCGACGATCGAGCCGGAGGTGGCTGCGAGCTCGAGAGAGACAAGCGAGGAGCCGGGAGACCTGGTGCTGACCGCTTATCCGCGCTCGGGCGGTGCGGCCCATCCCGTCGTCGCTTACGAGAGCGACGGCGATGAGGCGCTGGGGGTGATCACCGCAGTCAGGAAGGCGCGAAGCCCTGGAGCCTCTTGGTCAAGCCTCGCCGTCCTGGCTCGTACGAACGCCCAACTCGTTCTCTTCGAGAAGGAGCTGAGCACCGCGGGCATTCCCTTCAGGAGTGGGGGCGGTCGCGCTTTTCTCGCGCGGCCGCAGGTTCGCCGAGCCCTGGACCGCCTGACCAGCCCGTCAGATTCACCTGGCATACGGGCGTGGCTCGAGGAGATTGCCGTACTGGCAGGAGCTTCCACTCTCGGTGGAGCGGACGACGAACTCGATGTCTTCGGCGACCCCACCGCAGGCAACAGCACCGCCGAACCCGCAACGGTCGACGACGACCTCCTCGAGCTCGGTGCGCTCGCAGCCGAGTACCTCCGGTACGACTCTGGGGCGAGTGCACCTGGGTTCGTCTCCTGGCTTGAGGCGAGCCTACGCTCCGATCCTCCCCGTCAGGTCGGTGACGCCGTCGACGTCATGACGTTCCATCGCGCGAAAGGGCTCGAGTGGCGCGTTGTCTTCGTGACCGGGCTCGAGGACGGTCTCGTCCCGATCGCCCATGCGCGCACACCAGACGCCGTCGCCGAGGAGCGCAGGCTGCTCTACGTCGCGTGCACGCGTGCCATGGATGATCTTCGCTGCTCGTGGGCGCGCGAGCGGTCCTTTGCAGGTCGCCGTTCAGTACGCAGGCCCTCCCCATACCTTGCGGCCATCGAAGCCACCCACCGCGAGCTCGCACGCCTGAACGAGGTGACTCCGGAGCGGTCGCGCTCCTCGCAGCGGCAGGTCCAGGCCCTGCTGGCAGCCCGGCAACGAGCCAGCCGGGCAATCTGACGAACACTGGCAAGGGCCTCGTTCGTTGCAACACACCGATCGTGCCCTGAGCTGGATCATACGAGTAGCATGGCGAGCGAAGTAGCATGCCTTGTACTTAAGGGTCCCGCCGTTACGGGAGCCGAGAACTTAGCTGCAAAGAACCGCACGTGATGGGCGATTCCGTGAGAAGACAAGACGTCGGGCGATTGCTTGGAAGTTGGCACGGGAGGAGGGTGGCTGATGCCTAGAGACGGCGACAGCGGCGCGTCGGACCTGGAGGCACGCAACCACTACTTGAGCATCATCGACGATGCCTGGGAGGTCTACCGCGAAGCAGTTGAAGCCGCGTGGGCCGACTACGAGGAAGCCCTGAAGCCCGTGCGCGGCGTCTACGAGGAAGCGCAGGCAGCCGCGGAGGAAGCTCACGGCAATGCAATCGACGCCGCCTGGGCCGACTACAAGCAAGCGGTAGCCAGCGCCCCTGCGACAATGCGCCGTGACATCGTCGCCCAGGCACGCGCCACCTACAACGAGTTGGCCGCACAGATCCGCAAGGCCTACAACGAGAGCATGGCCATCGCTCGCGATGGCTACCTTCGATCAGTCGACGATGCAAGGGCGTCGTACCGCACAGCCGTGGACGGTGAGCTCGACGCCCATCGTGAAGCGGTCCGCGCGGCTTGGAGCAGCTACCTCCAAGCGGTTGATTCCAGCCTGCTCGCCGAGGACTGACGTCTACAGACCACCGGCGATCGTCGCCACTGCTAGATTTTCTACTTGATCGGTTCAAACGATCGATTCCCGGTTAAACCGGGCTTCCGATTTGCCGGCAGGGCCTTGGGCGACTGGACGCAGGCATGCATATCTCAGCCAGAATCGAGTACGCGCTGCGGGCGCTGTGCACCTTGGCAGCCCGAGCAGGTGAGCCGCTCACGGCCGAAGAGCTGGCCGAAGCTCAGGGGCTTCCCGTTCGCTTCCTGCGCGCCATACTCAATGATCTGCGCCGAGTGGGAATCGTCACGAGCCAGCGCGGCAACGAGGGTGGCTACAAGCTCGCGCGGCCTGCGTCCGAGATAACCGTCGGCGATGTGTTCCGCAGGCTCGAAGGTCCCCTTGCGGAAGTACGCGGCATGCGCCCCGAGTCGGCCAGCTATGAAGCCGACGCCGTGCACCTGCAAAAGGTCTGGGTCGCAGTTCGGGCATGCCTACGGGGCGTGCTCGATGAGGTGACGCTTGAGCAGGTCGTGTCCGGCAAGCTACCCAATCAGGTTCTGCGCCTGGTGTCGAGCCCTGGTGCCTGGGAGCCACACTGACACACACGCCGTAGTTGCCTAGTCCGATCCGGCCGGGCTCCCAACTGTCTCGTTATTCCAAATTGCCCGTCGCGCGCCTGTCACGATCCAACGACCATCGACCGCGTAGGGCTCGATCGGGAAACCTAGCGCCAGCAAAAGCGGTCCAAGCGCCTCATTGAGAATGTCGATCGATTCGATCCCGGCCGGAGGCACGGCCTCGCCGGGGATGGCCGACTCCCGCAAGACCCAACCCACGACGACACCCCCGTGCCCGTGACGGTCCATGGGCACGACCGACAGGTAGCACCCGGCCGCGGCCGAGCCGGCATTCTCCGGGTCGCGCGACCCGAGGCCGATTTCCTCGATTGCCGCGAGAAGGTCGTTCCGTGCTTCGTCGAGGCCAGGTTGGCCTGCTACCACCGTCTCGGACACCTCCGCAGAGCCGAACTCAATCGCACCCACACTGTCGAACTCGGACGGCGAAAGCCCAGTTCCTAGGGCTTCGAACGTCCTGTCCTCCATCTCTTCGCTCATCGGTCCCTGACCATTCGGTTCCCTCGGGTATGGCATGTCGGATGCAAATGACGGCGCCTGTACCAGCATCTCGCGCCCGTTCCAGCGAGACTCCCAAACCTATGCTACGTGGCTCCACTTCGTCGGCAGTGGATCGAAGGATTCCACCGAGTGGGCGCCGTGGCAATCCACGGGCCTACACCCTCCGCCAAGTCCGAAACGGCGCCCGCCAGCCGGGGTTCTCCCCTCCGGCAAATCGAGAAACCGGTCTCGTTAGGCGACTGCTATCGCGCCATGGCTCCAACGACGGACTCGAGATGTCTCAGCTTGGCCCAGCGGGCGGAGTGCTCAGCCTCCACCTCATCGACGAGAGCGCTCAAGCGCTGAACCCGAGCCCTGGCATCCTCGTCGGTCATCGACCATCGCAAGGTCATCGCCACCACATCGCTGCCGTCCGCAATAGCCTCTCGCAGCGCGAAGCTGGGATCCTCGGCACCCGCCCTGGCTTCGAAAATCGCTCGCCACATCGTGTCAGGCTTCTCGGTGAGGAGCAGCATGACGGCCAGACAGTCGGGCTCTATTTCTGTTAAGGGCCTTGCCTGCGTGTTCACCTTGACCATAACGCCCAGCGTACGCGCTTACAGGCTCCGGCACCCCGCTTGCGGCGAACGTTCCTGGTCACAGCTAGTCGAAGGCCCTCGGAATCGTCATGCAGGGTGCATATACCGCTCTAGCGGAGGTCTCGGTTCATCTGTTTCCACGTCTGGCGATCCACCCCCAACTGAAACTCTGGTATGGAGGCGTCCAACGGAAAGCCTGCGACTTCAGCGAACACACGTTCGCTACGGTTGATGAGTGGCCGACATCTCTCCCGAGGAAGCTGAAATCCTGCGACGGTCGATTGCGATGCTGCCTCCGCAATCGCCGAGCGGCCTCAGTCGTGAACGGGCGCTCGCGATCCTCGGCCGGCTCATGCGCGCGTTGAGGGAACTGCGTAAGCGATGACGGCTGTGACACGACACGCCCGACGCGTCAGCACCCCCGGCGGGGGGGTGCAGGGGGTACTGACACTGATCGGGGACGGCAAGATGTTGTCAAGTTGCCCTCTACCCTACGACCAGGATGTGCCCCGAGCCGCCGAGTCGTCTAGTGCCGAAAGACACCTTTCTAACAATAGGAAGCCGCTCCCTCCCCTGGACCGCCCGAAGAAGAAAGGACGGTCGGCGACCCGCTATCAACGCTTCGCGTAGTCGGCCATGCCGGCGAAGTCCAAGACGATGCAAGGCTCGTCGCCAATCGTCCAGCCGTCGTGTCCGGGCGGAATCGAGAACACATCTCCTGGACCGATTTCAAGCTCTGTGCCGTCGTCCATGAGGAGGGCTTGGCGACCGGACAGCACGTAGCCGACGTGCGCAGCCTGGCAACTGTCGGTCTTTGCGATCGGTTTCACATGTTTGGACCACCTCCAGCCTGGCATGAAGGTGGCTCGACCTACGACCCCACCCTCCAGGCTCACCAGCTCAACGTGACCGGTGCTGTCCTCGAAAGGTCGGGTTTCTTCCGGCGTGTCGAAATTCTTACGAACTGGCATGTTGCCCCCCTGTCAGACGGAGTCAGAGTCCGATTTCGGCGCGAGCGTACACTCGCAGTCCGACGTCTACTGCGGGATTGCGCCCTGCCGAGCCGATGCGGGCCCTCGCGAACACAGGCGGCCGCCAAGACACCTGCTCGGCGTGTCCGCCAGAGCCAAGCCCGTTCGACGAATCAACGACCACCGCGGATTTCTCCAGCGGTCGCCTTGTGACCACTCGCCTGCCGCCTGAAACCTCCCGGCTCGAAAAAGCTCCTGGACCGCCTGGCCCATGAGGTACTCGACCATGTCCGATTCCAGCTCTGCACCATCGACCCGAATGATCCTCCCGCCGAGCCGTGCCTCAAGGCCTTCCACGCGGTCCGCAGGCGACTGCGCAATTTGGGCGGCGCTCAGTCAAGTACCTCCTTTCCCTTACGGGACCACGCCGGGATTGCCTCAAGGCTCAAGGTCGTGTCCACCCATTGCGGTCCCGTAAGGGTGGGAGCCCCGTCAAGGCCTACCCATTCGCCGGGTGGCACCCAGAGGTGTAGGTGCCCTCCCGACTCGAGCACAGGTGCAACGAGCACGTCACCTCCGAGGAAATACTCGAGGTGGGCCGCTTGACTAGCCTCTCGATACCCAGCGAGAGCCAAGGGGAGCGGCCGCATCATCGGCAGTCGGCGGCTCGCCACCTCGGCCGAGGTCATTTCCAGGTAAGGCATCAGTCTCCCCCTCAATCGGCAGGCGCGTACTGCGGCCGCGCCGTACGGTTCGGGGTACGCCCACGGCTCTCGCCGGCCGCAACCGTGGAAGCGCATCAGCGGCGTCAAAGCTCCCCACTGAGTCCAGCGAACGAAGAGCTCAGGTTCAACCTCGGCCAGATACAGGTCAGGGTCGTTGTTGTCCGACGCCTCGTAGGCAACCTCGTAGCTATCGGGCGACCAGAAACCGCCGATGTCGTGTGCTACGTAGGCGAAGCCAGACAGCGACAACGACAGACACGCCCTGAAGCTTGCCTGTAGGCCCGCCCAGGTGGAAATGGAGTCGCCCACCCAGTGGCCCGGGTAGCGTTGCGCGCCGGCCGAACCAGAGCGACAGAACATGGCGAAACGGTCGGCGAGGTCGAGGCTGGAAAGGGCCAGAGACGTTTCGCGCTGGTACATCACCGCATATTCGTTACGGAGTTCCCAACCAGTGCGACCATCGAAGGCGACCGCCTGCGGCGGCACCTCTTCACCGAAGTCTGCCTTCAGAGCACTCGCCCCTTCGGTGGTCACCAAAGCACGAACATGCTCGTGCCACCACCTGACCGCCTCAGGATTAGTGAAGTCGACGAGCAGACGATCCGCCATATCGTTAGTGGCCACCGGACGCCCTTGGCTGTCGGCCAATACCAGGCCAGCAGCGCAGGCCTCGTCCCCGGCAACTGTCCCCAGGCGCAGGTAAGGGTTATGCCATAGGGAAAGGCGGACACCGTTAGCCCTCAAGGGTGAACTCCAGCCAGCGGGCCACCGGTCGCGGTCAACCTCCCAAGCGGTTGTCAAGTCCCGCAGCAGGTTGCCCGGCTGCCAAGCATCGATATGGACGACGCTGACGGGGCACTCTGCGGCTCTGTAGCCGTCGAGCACGCGGCTGACCTCGGCAGCATTCAGGTAAGAGCAGCGGCTGGTCCAAACCCCGAGCGCCCAGGTCGGCAGGACGGGCGGTGCTCCGGTCACCGACCAGTGCGCCTTGAGGATCTCTTCTGGGCTTCCCCAGTAGAAGAAGAGGTCAAGGACAGGGCCTTCGATGTCAAGCGCCATGGTCCCGACATCGGTGGATCCAACATCTGCGACCGTGGGTGCGCCCGTGTTGGCGAACACGCCCCAACCCCGGTTGCTCCAAAACATTGGCACGTTGAGATAAGCGAGGTCGAGGCCCACGATTCCATGAGTCTCGACGTTGACCCCGCGGCGTATCCGGCCTCTGAGGTTCGGGCCTTGGTAGGACTCGCCGCCGCCGAAGATGTCCTCGTTATGTGCAAGCCCCCACAGGTGCCGGTAGCCCGTGTCCCTTACTCCAGAAAGTAAGGCTGTCGAGCCCAGCTCCGCTTGGTTGGCACCGTCGGCGGCCTGGTATGAAAAGCCATAGGCGCTGCTCCCCAAGGCCGGAGCCCAGGTCATCGCCCTGCCTGCCCCGGAAACGGCGACACCACCGGGCACACTCGTGACCTTGGCTGGTTCGTTCGCCAATCCCGGACTAAGAATCGAGCTCGGCCGAGGAGTTGCGGCAACGTCTTCGGCTGAGCCGAGCCGGAGCCGGAGGATGCCCGGTACCGGCACGGTGACCTCAGCGTCCAATCTGCGACCCGATTCCGTCATCACGTCCAAGTGCCCAGATCCGAGGGCAGGTGCCACGCTCAAGTACGGGTCCACTTCGCTTGGGCGCATGAGAGGCGCCGGCGCCAACAAGTAGTCGAGGGTGCGAAGGTCCATGTCAGTTCTCATTTGGGCTGCGTCGCCCCGTCATGATCCGGTCTTGTCGGAACCCGTCCCTTCTAGGCATGCTTGGAACCTATAGCACGGACCCCGATTCAGCCCCGCCCGCCCTGGTAGCGCCCCCGGGAGCAGCTCGAACCTCCGGCCGTCTGCTTAGAAGCTATTGAGGGCCGAACGCTGTTCTGAGCAGGGATTTCGCAGGTAACTGGCCGGCGGAACCGGCACGGTCAGACGGTGTTGTGAGGTTCCCTTGTCAGAGCCTCAGACTCCTTCTTGTCCTTCGAGAGTGATGATCGCGACTTCGCCCATCGGGATCGCGGTCCGCTGTTCCTCGCCGTTCTCCAAGCTCGTGTAGAAGGCGTATTCGTCGCCCTCATCCTCGAAACGATCGGCGAGCACCGCCTCGGGTACCTTGTTCGAATCCTGCCAGTGGATGACGTACTGAAACATGGGTGCCACCGTATCCCGTGCCGGGTCACGCGCTCGCCTGTCTTACCCTCCGCCGTTCCTGCTCGTTTCTCCGCGCCCAAGTGCCTACGACTTCCGCTCACTCAACGGCGAAAGCAATGCTTACGGCGCAGTCGCCGGACGGCCTCACTGGAGAGTCCCCCTCGATTGCTCGCGGCGCGGCGGACCCAACCGAGCAAGCCTCAGCGTGGCTCGCGCGTATGCCCTCTCTGACGAAGCCGCTAAGGTACTTGACGTACGTAAGGTACGGAAGGAGGATGAGGCTATGACGACTCTCGCATTCGACAGCTATAGCGAAGGACGCGCTCACTTCAAGGAGCTCCTCGACGCGGCCCAAAGTGGCCGTCCGGCGCTCGTGCGCAGAGACGGGAGCCCGTCGGCCGTGGTCGATGCCGAGCGGCTGCGGATCCTCCTCACCGATTCCCTCGCCGTTCACCCATCGGTTGTCGCCGAGGCCGAAGGATGGTCGATCTTCGTTCCCGGCGTTCCGGTAGCAGCTGATGGCGCGTCGTTTGACGAAGCACTCGAGGAGATGGTCGACGCGCTCCGGGAGTATGCCGAGGACTGGCAGGACCACCTGCTCAACGCACCCAACCACCGAGACAACTGGGCGCTCGTGCAGCTCGTCTCCTTGAGCGAAGATGACCAGCTGAAGAAGTGGCTCGTGGGCGCCTCGGCGTGAGTGATTGGCCGACGCCGGCACGGGCAGATCATGCCAAGTTCTGCCAGAACGAGGGTTGGCGATTTGTCCGCGACGCGCGAGGCAGGACGGGCGCGTATCACCTGACCTACGAGCTCGACCTCCCGGACGGTCGCACGCTCCGGACCCGTGTCTCCCATCCGCCCGACCGCACGTACTACGGACCCTCGATCTGGTCACACATCCTGCGGGACCAGTTGGTGGTGACCGAGGCTGAGTTCTGGGCCTGTGTTCGTCGCGGCGACCGGCCAGACCGTGGCCGCCCAACTGCGCCACCCGACGCGCTCCCGAGCGAGGTCGTGTACCTCCTGATCCATCGCGTTGGGGTCGCTGAAGACGAGGTCGCCGAAATGTCGAAGGAGCAAGCCATTGCGCGGCTGAATGCCCACTGGAGCGCTGGCTAGAGGCGTCCCACACCCCCGAGGAAGTTCAGCTCTCTCGCGACACCACGCCAGTGTCGGAGGGGGGACTTTCCCACGTACGACAGGCGAGACGATCTGGAATCTGGCCGCTTGACCAGGACTTCTTCCTCTGTTCGTTCTGCAAGTCTCGCGTCGGAGTTCGCCGCTACGAAGACCTCTCGAAGCCGAAGCGTTCGTCTGCAGCTGGGGAGAAGCCATCGCTCGCTCGAATCTTGGATGTAATACACTTGTAGGTACATGGAGGCAGGGTGACGATGGCAACTGTTGGAATACGCGAGCTGGCGAACCACACAAGCGCGGTGGTCGACGAGGTGAACCGGACAGGTCGTCCGACGCTTGTTACCAAGAACGGCCGGCCCGTAGCGGTACTCGCAGCGATCGACGAAGAAGAGCTCTTGGATCACGTCCTCGCCAACTCACCTGAGTACGTCCGCTCCATGCGGACGGCAAAGCGCGAAATCACCCGCGGAACGCGTGGCCGACCCCTTGAAGAGGTGCTGGCCGATATCGAAGCTCGAGCGTAACCCTGGCTCGTTCGGTCACCGTTTCGCGGCGAGGCGAACGGGATCTCCGAGGTGTTCCGATGAAGGATCGGGACGCTGTCGTTGGCGGACTACGCGCACTGGCACGTGAAGACGCCAACCTGGACCTCAAAGCGCTCACCGGCCATCCCGGGTGGTACAGACTGCGGGTCGGCAACTGGCGGGTGCTGTACTACAGCGATCTCCCAGGGATCGTGATCGAGCGAATCGTCAATCGGCGCGATCTTGAGCGCGCTGTCAACACGCTCTGATAGGCCGCTACTGCGACCCGCGTACGCAACCAGGCCCACAGATGTACCCCGTCGAGAGTGCTCGGCTGAGTCGGTCTTCACCTCTTCCCTGGGCGCCGCATCTTATGTCCAAGGTTGCGGTCGCTCGTCCAGACACCCGCGCTGATCACACACGAGCTCAGGCTGTTGAAAACCCGCAGCGGCCTGTCTCTGACGATCTCTAAAGGAGTCTAAACCGCAGGTGTCTCCCGCTGTGTAAAGCTCGTCACACGTCGCCGATGAGCATCGTCATGGTCATGGGGTCGGCCGGCGATTCGATGAACCCATAATGCCGGTAGAAGCTCTTGGCCTCCTCATCCTTGGCGTGGACCAGCACCAGCCGGACCCCGACACTCCCGGCCACCTCGATGGCCTTGAACATGAAGTGCCTGAGGAGGGCGGCGCCGAGGCCATTACCTTTGTGCTTGGCGTCAACCCCGATCCGGCCGAGGAGGATAGCGGGCAACTCCTCGGGCTGGCTGCGACCGAACTTCCTCGGGGCGGATGACCGAAGGACCGACGCCGTTGACGAGGCATAGAAACCAACGACGCGGTTTGTCTCGACCTCTATGACCACCCACGTCCGGCTCGTGCCACCGGACTGGTTGCTCAACGAATGGCGCACCAGCCAGTTATTCAGCGCCGGCTTGCCGCTGTCGAACCCGGTCAAGACATCCTCGCCGGAGAGCAGCTGCGGCCCCGCATAACTCACCGGGCTAGGTACCCTCGAGCACCGAGGAGCTGGACAGAAGCTTGGCCATTTGTGGCGGCAGTCTTGGAGGAGCGGAAACAAGAGCCTGAAGTTCAGACCAAGCAGCCTCGTCGACCATGAACACTCGCCGGTCGGCAAGGTCCATCTCGGCCGCCTCGACAGCGTGCCGCAGCACGTAATCGCTCGCGGACTCGCCGCGGGCCTCTGCTGCACGTCGCAGGACGGCGTCCTGAGCGGAAGTCAAACGCAAATTGAGACGTTCGGTCTTGACGGCCATGCAAGATTGTACACCGCCTGGTGTACGACCGCTACGGCTAGGCCCCGGAATGCTGTCCGGATGGGGTCCCGCAATTAGAACTGCTGGCCCTGGCCCTGGTAGCGCCCCCGGGAGGACTCGAACCTCCGACCGTCTGCTTAGAAGCTATTGACGGCCCAACGCTGTGCTGAGCCTGGCTTTCGCAGGTTGTCGACGAACGAAACTGGCTCAGTTAGATGGTGTGCGTGACGCTGCCTCTGAAGGCGCCGAGGGCGCTGCGCCTGCGGCAAAACTCATCCCCGGCCGTGATCGGCATTGGAAAGCTCTCCGGGGAGATCGCGATAACGTCCGGCCTCGACGCCGGACGTTTTTCCTGCTCAGGACTAGTGTCGAATGGTGGACTCCGTAAAACCTCCACGCAGTGTGGCGAAAGCGGAGCTCTGGTTCCCACCCGCGCGACTAGGACCACAGTCCGACCAGTCACCGTCGCCACCGAAACAGTGGTCGGGTCTTTCCGCTGCGCGCAAAAGAGCCTCGAACCGTCGCAGATCCTCAAGCAAGAGAAGCCGTTCTTCCCCTCAAGGCCAAGGCACCCCGAGGACGGCCGCTATCGTGCTTAGCTTTTGTACGAGTCGGAGTTGATTGTGCGGTACCGGTATGAAGTCGTGTCGCTTGTAGAACTCCGCGGCTGCCTCGTCGATCGCGTCAACAACGACCAGCTTTCCGCCGGCAGCTCTCGCGGCTTCGATGATCGTCGTAAGCGCCACGATAAGTAGCTCGCTCCCGAAGCCCCGACCCTGAGTACGCCGGTCGATTGCCAGCTTGGCTAGCAGGATCGCTGGGATCTGACGCGGCGCCCCTCGCCCGAGTGACCGAGTGACGTCATTCCTTTCGATCAAGTGCGGCGCGAGCGAGAAATATCCGACAACACTGTTTTCGCTGCCGACCGCCACGTACGTGCGCGTTCCCTGCCTGACCGCATGATGAGCATGATGTCGCAACCAAGCAGTGATGTCGTCGTTTCCGCAATCGAACCCGTCGAGTTTGTGACCGTCGTTAAGGGCTTCGACTGTCCAGGTCACGTCCGAGCGATCCGAGACGCCAGCCGGGCGCGCTTAGCTGCACGGGCAAGTCTCGGCGCGGACGTCGGTTGGTCGAGTGCGGCAACCAGATCGTCGAAAAAGGAGGCAGGAACCCGAGTGATGCTCTCTGCGGAGATGACTCTCTCGGCCCTCTCGACGGCGGCCGTCACAACAAAGGCGGACCGGGAGACGCCCTCGCTCGCGGCGGCGCGGTCTATGGCCGCCAGCTGCTCAGCCAGCAGTCTCGCCTCGATGCGATCACTCTTCACTGTCACGGCATTCCCTTCGCCTCTTCTTTGCTCAACCACCGTACAAGTGTAGTACAGGAACTTCCGGAAACGCGACCGTTTCTCATTCGCCTAGCACTGACCCCAAAGTTAGAACCGCTCGCCCTGGTAGCGCCCCCGGGAGGACTCGAACCTCCGACCGTCTGCTTAGAAGGCAGCTGCTCTATTCCGCTGAGCTACGGGGGCTTCGCATGGTACGGGCTACTTCCGGCCACAAGCGTAGGGGACGCGAGCACCTACGCTGGGAGAGTCGGGCCATTGAACCGAGTGTTGTGACCTGAATTCGTGCCCGCGATATGAGAGGAGGGGCCAATGGGCGTCCGCATCGAGATTGGAATCGACAGCGTCATGCCGGAGACCCTCGCCCCTTTCTGGGCGGAAGCACTCGGATATGCGGTCGGAGACATCGACCGAGCCGGGACCTACCTAGACCTTGTGCCACCGGACCCGGTGCTACCCGTCGTGTACATGCAGCGGGTCCCCGAGCCGAAGACAGTCAAGAACCGCCTCCACCTGGACCTTCTGACAGCCGACGCCGAGGAGACCATCAGGCGGCTTGTCGCTCTCGGGGCGACGATGGTCGGGACAGCGATGTCTGGAAGTGAGGGGGGCTGGTGGCAGGTCATGGCGGATCCCGAGGGCAACGAGTTCTGTGTCTGCCTGGTCGACTAGCGGGTTGGGGCGTCGCATCGTTTCGGATTGCCCCCCCGACTGTGCCATGCTTTACGGGAACCTGAGGCGGACCCGCCTCCAGGTCGTGGTGGCCGTAGCTCAGTTGGTTAGAGCGCCAGGTTGTGGCCCTGGAGGTCGGGGGTTCAAGTCCCCTCGGTCACCCTTTTTTCACCTGTGCCCCGGACCCGCTAGGCTGACCGAGGATGCGCCTCTAGCTCAATTTGGCAGAGCAACGGACTCTTAATCCGCAGGTTCCGGGTTCGAGTCCCGGGGGGCGCACCATTTTCAGGCACGCCAGTTCAGTGCCCTAATTCGCGACCCTTGACGTGTCGACGTCGGCTGCTGCCTTACACGTCGGCCCCGTCCTGTTTCCGGGGTTACCTGCCAGCGCATGCCAGCCTGGTTCGCCCTGTGCTCGGGCATCGCGATGTCGGACGCCCGGCTCGGCGTCAGCCCGAATGCCTCGCAAGCGCGGTGGCGAGATCGCGGACCTTAACCTGGTCCGAGGTCGGTGCCAGCTTCAGCTCCGACGGGCAGAGAGCCACCAGCGCCACCGCCTCCATGGTGTTGAACGTGGTCACCGACAGGGGAAGGTGGGTCTGTGATTCCAGGCCTCGAGCCCCGATCGCGACCGAAACCATTGCGTTATCGATGCCCCCACCGCGGTTGAGGAACGCGCAGAAGGCAGATCCGTCTGTGAGCAGGGCGTGCATGGCGATGTTGCCCTGCTCTCGTACGTAGGCGGTCAACGCCGGGTCGGCCTCTGTCACGTCCAGTAAGTACTGGCCATCCTGAGCCGCGGAGGTCTTGGGCGCCCTCAGCGACGTCGGTTGCGCGGGGTTCGTCGAGGTACCTGAAGCCCGCAACAATGTTGTGGTCGTTGGAGCGGATCCGGCGGATTTGCTAGGCCCACAGGCCGCTGCGAGCACCGCCGCCAGAAGGAGGCCGGTGATGACCCCGAACCGCCCAGGGTTACGTTTCCGCGCACTCATCTCCGCGTGTTCCCGGACCACACTCCGCCTCCGACCCTGGTTTCAGACTTGCTTGCAAGCCGTGTGACATCTGACAGGAGCCTCCGGCCTGTCCCGCTGCGTGTCAACGGAGGCGCAAAGATTTCATCTGGTGATTATCTGGCGTTCACCGACACCTTTGTTGCCCAGACCGGTTCCGGTAAGTGTGGCGCCGAGGTGTCGCTTGGATCCCGCCTCACGTCGCAGACTCGAACCGGCACCGACGGGTGGCGGCGGACACCCAGGACCTTGCCCCGCTGCAGGTGGCCCTCCTGCCCCGGGAGGCAGGCTGACGCCGCGCTCAGATATTGGTCTCGTCGGCTGGGACGTGCGGGAGCATCGGTGCCCCGCCGCGTCCGTTCGGCTCGAGGTCATGACAACCGAGCGTGTACGACGTCATCGAGAGTGAACCCATCGCGTATCCATCCACAAGGACGTGCGCCGTTTCGTTTGCGGCAGATGCCAAACCCGCCAGATAGAGGAGCGGGATGAAGTGATCCGGGGTTGGCGCTGCCATCGCAAACTGGTCGTGGCTCTGCAGCGCCGCGAGTTCCGCTGGCGTTCTCGTCATGATCTCGGCAGCATCGTCGTCAAATTCGCGGGCCCAGTCGAACCCGGCATCGGGTTGGTTCCAGTCGATGCTCCGTAGGTTGTGAACGACGTTGCCGCTACCGATGATCAGTACACCGCGCTCCCGCAAGGGGTCCAGTGCGGCACCGAGCTCGAAGTGGTACTCAAACGGCTTGGTCGCGTTTATCGAAAGCTGCACAACAGGAACGTCCGCCGCTGGAAAGGCGTGCACCAAAACCGACCAAGTGCCGTGGTCGAGACCCCAGCTGTCCGTATCCTTCCCGACCCAGGTCGGATGGACGATATCCGCCACTTCCTCCGCGAGCTCCGGATCGCCAGGCGCCGGGTACTCCACCGCGAAGAGCTCGTTAGGGAAGCCGTAGAAATCGTGGATCGTCTTCGGACGCGTCATCGCTGTCACGGCGGAGGCGTTGATGTACCAGTGCGCGGATACCATCAAGATCGCTCGTGGCCGCGCAATCCGAGCACCAAACTCGCGCCACGCATCGGTGTATCGATTGCGGTCCAAAGCGTTCATCGGCGTGCCATGGCCGAAGAACGCTGCTGGGAAGATCAACGTCGCCTCCATTTCAGCCGTGCCCGATCGCGGGTCGCTGGTTGCGCGCCGCCCCAGACCAGGGCTGCCACCTCCACTCCCATTCTCCCACTCACCGTCTCAGGATCTGTTCCGTTGGCTTCAGGTTCGCATGTCGAGTGCAGAATGTCACTGCAAGGACTGGGCGGCCTCAACTGGTCGTGCCGGCAGCTACGAGCAAGCCGCAGAAAGAGGGCGCATGAGCAACTCGCTGGTCACAGACCTCTACGAGCTCAACATGGCCGCGAGCTACCTCCGCCACGGGATGACCGGGACCGCGACCTTCAGTCTCTTCTGCCGAAGACTTCCGAGGGACCGGGGTTTCCTTGTCGCCGCAGGACTCGAAGACGGCCTGTCCTACCTCGAAGAGTTCGCGTTCGACTGTTCCGACATCGAGTACCTCGCGAGCATTGGGTTTGGCGATGACACGCTGTCGCAGTTTCGCTCGCTTCGCTTCACCGGGGACGTGTGGGCAATGCCGGAAGGGACCATAGTCTTCGCCAACGAGCCGCTCCTCGAGGTCACAGCACCTATCGCCGAAGCACAGCTCGTCGAGACCTACCTGCTCAACCAGTGCACCTTCCAGACAGCGCTCGCCACGAAGGCGGCTCGCTGTCGTATCGCCGCCGGCGGCCGTATCGACATCATGGATTTCAGCATCCGTCGGACCCACGGCGTCGAGGCAGGCATGGCGGTGGCGCGACTGTCTGCGATGTGCGGGTTCGCGGGCACGAGCAACGTGGCGGCCGCGCAACGCTTCGCGCTCCGGCCGGCTGGCACGATGGCGCACTCGTACGTGGAGTCGTTTAACGACGAGCTCGAGGCGTTCGTTACCTTCGCCTCCGATTTCCCCGATCAGGCGGTCTTTCTGGTTGACACTTACGGGACCATGACGGGCGTCACCCACGCCATCGCGGCCATTCGAGAGCTCGGGCTTGAAGATCATGCCGGCGTCCGACTCGACAGCGGTGATGTCGCCGATCTCGCCCGCCAAACACGCTCGCGTCTTGACACGGCTGGACTCGGTGGGGTCCGGATCTTCGTGTCCGGTGGGCTCGACGAGCATGATCTTGCTCGCTTCGTAGCCGAGAACGTCCCGATCGATGCGGTCGGCGTCGGTACTCGTCTCGGCGTCTCCGACGATGCGCCGTACGTCGACACGGCGTACAAGCTTGTTGAGTACGCGGGTCGGCCGGTCGCGAAACTGTCGCCGGGCAAAGCGACCCTTCCCGGCCCAAAACAGGTCTTCCGGAGCCCGGGCTCACATGACACGATCGCCTGTCGCAACGAGGCTGCGCCTCGGCAAGCCGTGCCGCTGCTGGAACCGGTCATGATCGCCGGCAGGCGAACGCGGGCCGCTCCCCTTGTTGCCGAGCTTCGAACGCGATTTGAGGACCAGTTGCGTACTATCCCCGAGGGAGCACTCCCTCTCACGTCACCGGTGGTCCCCGTCGCGGCAACGAGCGCCACATTGCAAGCTCTTGCTGATCAGGTCCGTGCCACAGGCCAGGCCATTAGTAGGCGTTAGAGCTGTCGACCTCCGGTTTGCCACAGACATCGAGTTTGGAGGCGGGATCGTCCTCGTGAGCTTCATGACCCCAACGAGGTCCCGGTTGTCGCAAGCTTGCCCGCCTCCACGGCACAAAAGGCGGGGGCGTCGACACCGAGCTCAAACTTTGATCACAAGCCCATTACGACCACGTTCGCCGGGTGTTCGACGCTGAAGACGAGACGGACCGTCGACTCGTCCCCGGGCTTGAGATCGAGCATCCAGGTCAGCTCGCCCAGCTCATCCTGCTCAACTGGCTTGGGGCTCGCCTCGCGCAGCTTCACCTTGATGTCGCCGTCACGTGAAGTCGGTATCTGATCCTTCACGGTCAGACGAACCGGCTGACCGCGGTGGTTCTCCACGGAGATCTCGTAGGCGACCTCGACACTGCGGGTGGCGCCGATTATCGCCTTGGCGGTACTCCTGCGGCGCATCACCCGGTCCACCCGGACGCGGTCGTCCATGCCCAAGTGCAGCTCAAAGTCCTCCCCCGGCGCGACCGTGCCGAGGTCGGTTGCACCGACGTACTCAGCATCGCGGAACACGCTCGCGGAGCCCGGCAGCAACAGCACCGACGAGCTGTTGGTCACCGTCGCCCGCAGGTAGGCCTCGGGGGCGAGCTTGGGGATCGTGAAATGGTCTAGCGCGGCCTCGAGATCGAATCTCGCCACGGTCGTCTTGTAGGGCGACCCGTCCGACGGGACGGGCATCGGGGTCGGCACCTGGTAGAGGAGTGCCGCTCCCGATTCCTGCGCCCGTGCCGCAATTGGGGGAGCCTCTTCCATCAGATCCGCCTCGAGGCCGGAGTGCGAACCTGGCACGATCGGGAGGCCTTCGGCGGCGGGGCCGGCCGACATCCGCATCAGCTGCGGCGAGACTCGCGCCGGGACGGGAATGGGCCGGCCGATGAACCACGGGCGCAGCTCGGGCACAGAGGTGTGGCGACCTCGCCTCGTGGTTGAGAGCGTCAGCTCGACAGGTGGCCAGTCCTCCCCGCTCCGCTGAGTGATCTCCGCGAGGTAGGCCACGGCGAGCCTGTTCCCCTCCAGGCGCAGGTCGTAGACAGGTCGCCAGGACGCGCCGTGGACGTGGTACGAGACCTCGAGGACCACCTCGACCTGCGGGCTTTCCACCTCGAGAGTCGGCCGGACCTCGACGACCTCGCTGAGCTGCGCAGATCCGGCTTCGGCACTTGAGAAACGCTTCTCCGCCGCCTCGAGCTCACGCTGTGCGTTGAGCTTGCGGCCGGCAATCTCGCGGCGGTGCGACAGGGCGGTACTGGTGCCGTGAGCCAGCTCGTCAGCCATCCGTGTGAACTCACCGTGCTCGGCCCGGCCGAGGCTCACGGCGCGGGCGAGCGCAGACGCCCCGGCCTCGGAGAGGTGCCCGAAAAAGTTCAGCCGAGCCAGCTCAGCTGCGTCCTCGTCCTCGATGGCCTGCAGTGCATCACGGCACCTATCGACGATGGCACGCAGCCGGGCCATGTCTTCACGCAGGGGCTCCGCAAGAAAGTCACGGTGCACTTCGACGTCCCGTAGCGCTATGCCCTCCCCCGGGCCACGACGCGCACGGATGAAGGATCCAAGTTGGCTGGAAGACCGGCCAACGTCACGGTCCGGGTCCCGGCGTCGAGCGTCACCGTTCCCCGCCGGACGACGCGGGCGCCGTCGAGAAAGACAGTGACCTCAACCACCTGTGTATCGAGCTTCGCCTTCTCGTCCCCTTCTTCAGTCAGCCAATCCCGGAGTCAGAGTCATTGTGGCCCGCCAGGCGCCGGCGTGCGTCGAGCGAGTCACCGGGCGGCTTTCGGCGCTCCGGTCGAGATCGCACCTCAGGTTGGACGCGCCGCCAAGTCCCCGATTACGAAGAAGCCAGCCCTTCCCCCAACACTTCGCTGTCTACCCGATGGGTCGCGACGATCATGTAGCCCCGACCTTCGCTTGTTTCGGCCGAGCTCACGGTGATCTCCGAGGGATCCATGTCGTCGAGGTCTAACCCGAACGCACTCACGAGCTGTGCCAACTCGGCGTAGCCCTCCGCGTAGTCGTCCGGCCGCAGTCCCTTGCGCACCACCTGGACGGACCACTGCTTGCCGACGGGCAACACCGGAGGGGCCGGCCGGCGTTGTGGGGAGCCGGCAATGCCACCGGTCGGCACGATCGGCCTGTCCCCGCGGCCCGTTTGACCGGACAGCAACTGGAGGACTTGAGGCCGCACCCGCGACAGGTCGGCGCCGAGGCTCACGAGAACCCGGGCAGCGGTGCCATCGCCTTCGCGCATCAGGCCCAGCAGGATGTGCTCGGTGCCGATGTAGTTGTGACCGAGGGCCAGGGCCTCCCGCAGCGACAGCTCAAGGACCTTCTTGGCGCGCGGAGTGAAGGGGATATGCCCGGACGGAGCCTGCTGGCCCAGGCAGATGATCCCCTCGACCTGCTGGCGGACCGCCTCCAGGCTGATCCCCAGCGACTCCAGCGCCTGGGCGGCGACGCCCCCGCCCTCGCGGATCAGGCCCAGCAGGATGTGCTCGGTGCCGATGTAGTTGTGGTGGAGCATCCTGGCCTCTTCCTCAGCCAGGACCGCAACCCGCCGCGCCCGGTCGGTGAACCTCTCGAACATCTCCTCGCCCCCTCACCGAGCGGCCGGCGAGGCAACTGAAATCTTGCTCGTCCCCTCCGCATGCTAGCCCGCGCGGGGCGAGGGGCCAGTTTTCCCAGCTACGCCGGGAGCGAACGCGCGGCGGGCCAGCGAACGTGCCCGGCGTACAGCGTGCAGATCGGCCAGCGGCGCGCCGCGGGGATGCGATGCGCCGCTGGCCAGCTGACTGAGCTTCGGGCTGACTGCGCTGCTGACGATCACGGCGGGCAGGCCCGCGCACAGCAGCGCGCCTGAACGGGCCCGCCCGCATTCGCCCACCCGCGCGGGCCCGGAGCCGAGTTAGTGCGGGGCCTCGCACTCGTAGATGATCGTCACGGGAATACGGACGCGCTCGCTCTTCAACTTTGAGCGGGCACGGGGCCTCATCTCGCTGGCATCCTGGTGTTGTTCCGGGTGCAGTGCAACCGTACCCGGATCCGGTAGTCCTGCTTGTGACGAAAGCCGCACGCGGCGCGCTTGACTTGCCTGATCAGCCGGCGGGTGCCATCGGTCCCGGCATTGGTGATCTTCGTCTCGAGGAAGACCAGCAGCTCGGGGCTGCCGGCGCTCGATCGTCTGGGCGAGGGCGGTGATCTCGGGCAGGAGATCGCATGTCCAGGCAGTGGCCATCCTCACCGCCGAGGCGCGTGCTGGCCGTCGCCGGGATCGCCTGGTTCGCGCACGTGCTGCGGCGCGGCCGGCTGCCCTCATGGCGTCCTCGCACGAGCCGGAGCCGGCAGGGTCCTACAGGGTGACCGTTCTGCGGCCCGCCCAGGCCCTCTCAGCGCGCCGTCTCCCTGCCCTGCCATCGAGGCGCCCGAGGCAGGGGAGACGGTATAGTTCCGGTATACCGGGGTTCTACCGGATCAGCGAAGGGGAGGCACATGCCCAAGACATCGATCTACGTTCCCGATGACCTCGCGGAGCTGGTTCGCCACTACGGGCTATCCGTCTCCGAGGTAGCGCAGGCCGCGCTACGGGAAGCGGTGAATGAGTCGGGCAGGCACTTCAGGCGTGAGCTGGCCTATGTGGTGCTGGAGCACGTGAAGTGGCGTGAGGTGGTGGCCGGGAACTACCCGGATGACCCGCGCAACCGCCAGGCTGTGGCCGCTCTGCGTGCCCTGGCTGAGTACATCCTCGCCCTGGAGCCCGATGACTCCCGGCTCGTCCATCTGCGCGACAGCGCCGAGCACGCCAGGCAACTCGACTCCTACGTGCCGGAGACCGGCGAGGCCTGCGGGAACTGGGGGCGCACGCTCGGCAGCTACGGCTTCTATCAGGACTGCACGCCGGAGGAAGGACTCCGCAAGCTCACCGAGGCCAGCGACAAGGACGACGCCGAGTGGGCCGCCCTGGGCACTGATGTCCTGGCGGAGGTGACACGGTCCGTCGCGCGCAGCCTGGGGTTCGCCGGCCAGGACGCCACAGCGGATGCGGACCCCGAGGAGGCCGCCCGAATCGTCAGAGGGCGGCGACGGGGAACATACATGTACAAGTCAGCCTGATCCGCCCGCACAAGGCTGCGGGGTGCGGAAACTGGGTCAGTTCCGCTGACCTGCGGGTCCAGGGCCTGAGCAGGCTGAGGCGGCGGGCATCCTCGCTACTTGTGTTGTGGTCCTTCCTCTACCTCATCCTCGGTCGTTTCTTCCAGTTCCCGGTCCTGCCCGGGCGCGGTCACCAAGCCAGGGAGATCGAGATTCTCGCGCTCCGGCATCAGGTCGCCGTTTTGCGCCGTCAGGTGAACCGGCCCGATGCCTTCTTCGTGACCCCGGCCGAGTCCCTCGCGGAACGCGACGAACCTGTCGTAGACCGACTCCGGCTTCACCCGCTCGATCACGGCGGTAAGGGAGCCTGCCCCGCGGGCGATGATCCATGCGCCCGCCTGGTCCCAGTTGCCCATGCGGCAGGGCGAAGACCACCCCGCGGCCGGCCGCGAGGTACTCCAACGCGGTCCGGATATGCCCAGTGTCGCGGCGATCCCGAGTAGGGCGATGCCGATGTCGCCGACGATGGACAGCGGCTCGAGCGCGGAGATAGCGGCGCTGGAGTGGATCCGGTGGAGTGGGCTATTCGATGGGTGAACGCGCTGGTCCACCCCTGCTGGACTGGGGTGAGGGTCCGCGGAGGTCGGGATCAAGGTCGGGTTGACATAGCCACTGGCGCGCCCGTCTTGGTGGATCCCGGCTTTATCCTGTGCGGCTGTAGAACGGCGTATTCCCCGCTGCGTGGTCCGTCGTGTCGACGATATTCGCGATCTCCGGCGCGACCCTGCGCAGCATCACCTCGAGCCCGTGGCGCAGGGTCACCTTTGATGCCGAGCATCCCTGGCACCCGCCGCTCATGGCGATGAAGAGGTTCCCGTCCCGGATGTCTACGA
>JBKQHU010000052.1:0-7669 GCA_052148655.1 Acidimicrobiales bacterium | reverse complement strand
TCCCGGGAGACCGACTCCGGAACCTCCTGATAGGAGTCGAACTGCATCGTGTACGTCGCGCGACCCTGGGTGCGGGAACGCAGGTCGGTAGCGTAGCCGAACATATCGGACAGTGGGACCTGAGCCCTCACGACGTGGCTCGCGCCCCTTTGTTCCATGCCCTCGATCCGGCCGCGGCGCGACGACAGATCGCCGATCACGTCGCCGAGATTGTCCTCCGGCGTGACGACCTCGACCTGCATGATGGGCTCCAACAGCACCGGGCGTGCCGCCCGCACGGCCTTCTTGAAGGCCATGGAGCCTGCGATCTTGAAGGCCATCTCCGACGAGTCGACGTCGTGGTAGGACCCGTAGACGAGGGCGACACGGACGTCGACGATCGGGAAGCCCGCCAGCACGCCAGAGTTCATGGCCTCCTGGATGCCTGCGTCGACCGCCGGGATGTACTCCTTCGGTATCACGCCACCGGTGATCTTGTCGACGAACTCGAACCCGCCCCCGGGTCCGGTCGGCTCCAGGTCGATCACGACGTGGCCGTACTGGCCCCGACCGCCGGTCTGGCGGATGTAACGCTCCTCGATCTTGTGGACCGAGTCGCGGATCGTCTCGCGGTAGGCGACCTGGGGCTTGCCGACGTTGGCATCGACCTTGAACTCCCTGAGCATCCTGTCGACGAGGACCTCCAGGTGGAGCTCGCCCATGCCCGAGATGACCGTCTGGCCGGTCTCCTGGTCGGAGCGGACCCTGAAGGTCGGGTCCTCCTCGCTGAGGGCGAACAGCGCCCGGGACAACTTGTCCTGGTCCGCCTTGGTCTTGGGCTCGACCGCGACGTGGATCACAGGCTCGGGGAACTCGAGGGACTCGAGCACGATGGGGTGCGCCAGGTCACAGAGGGTGTCGCCGGTGGTGGTCGACTTGAGGCCGACGACGGCGACGATGTCGCCGGTGTAGACGGCGTCGCGGTCCTCGCGGTGGTTGGCGTGCATCTGGAGGATCCGGCCGATGCGCTCCTTGCGGTCCCGGCTCGTGTTGAGCACCGTGGTGCCCTTTTCCAAGGTGCCGGAATAGACCCTCAGGTACGTGAGCTTGCCGACGAAGGGGTCGCTCATGATCTTGAACGCCAGGGACGAGAACGGCTCGTCGTCGCGAGGGTGGCGCTCGATCTCGTTTCCGGTCCTGGGCTCGATCCCGATCGTGGGCGGCACGTCGAGCGGGCTCGGCAGGTAGTCGACGACCGCGTCCAACATGGGCTGGACAGCCTTGTTCTTGAAGGCCGAGCCGCACAGCACAGGGACTATCTCGCTCGCGATGGTGGCGGTGCGGATTGCCTTGCGGAGATCGTCAGGGGTGATCTCCTGCTCGGCGACGTAACGCTCCATCACGTTGTCGTCGAAGTTGGACACGACGTCTATCAGGGCGTGGCGGGCCTCCTCGCAAGCACCGGCGAGATGGGCGGGTATCTCACGGGTCTCCCAGGTCTCGCCCATGCCCTCGCCCCAGACGAGGGCCTTCATCTTCAACAGGTCGATCACGCCCTCGAAGGAGCCCTCCGCACCGATGGGGAGCTGCACGACCGCGGGCGTCGCCTCGAGGCGATCGCGGATCATGGCGACGGTGCGGTCGAAGTCCGCGCCGACCCTGTCCATCTTGTTGACAAAGCACATGCGGGGCACGCGGTACTTGTTGGCCTGGCGCCACACCGTCTCGGTCTGGGGCTCGACGCCGGCGACGGCGTCGAAGACGGCGACGGCCCCGTCGAGGACGCGCAGCGACCGTTCGACCTCGACGGTGAAGTCGACGTGGCCGGGAGTGTCGATGATGTTGATCCAGGTGTCGCGCCAACGACATGTCGTCGCGGCCGAGGTGATGGTGATCCCCCGCTCCTGCTCCTGGATCATCCAGTCCATGACGGTGCCACCCTCATGGACCTCGCCGATCTTGTAGGTGCGGCCCGTGTAGTACAAGATGCGCTCGGTGGTGGTGGTCTTGCCCGCGTCGATGTGGGCCATGATCCCGATGTTGCGGGTCTTGGCGAGCGGGAACTCTCGGATGGATGATGGGTTGGCCATCGCCTGGCTTCGTTTCTCTAGTCAGTTGTGGGCTGGCGTGTCTTGTCTGTGCTGTCCGGCGCCTTGAGCGAGATGGCTTCCCGCCGCGGGCGCGCTATCACGCTACGCCGGGCGCGTGGACGCCCGGTTAACGACAGGACAACACCTGGCGTGCCGCAGGCAACTACCAGCGGTAATGAGCGAACGCCTTGTTCGACTCCGCCATCTTGTGGAGGTCCTCCTTGCGCTTGACCGTAGCGCCGACGCCGTTGGAGGCGTCGAGGATCTCGTTAGCAAGCCTGAGCGCCATGGTGCGCTCCCGCCGCTGGCGGGAGTAGCCGACGAGCCAGCGAATCGACAGCGTCGTTGCCCGCCGCGGGCGCAGCTCGACGGGGACCTGGTAGGTGGCGCCACCGACGCGGCGGCTGCGCACCTCGAGCTCTGGCCTGGCGTTGTCGAGCGCCCGTTTCAGCAGCTGGAGCGGGTCGCCGCTCGTCTTCTCGCGCACGACGTCGAGCGCGTCGTACACGATGCGCTCGGCGAGGGACCGCTTGCCACGAGAAAGGATCTTGTTGCAGAGCTGGGTCACGAGCACCGACCGGTACACCGGGTCGGGGACCAGCTCGCGGCGGGGCGGGGGGCCGTTGCGGGGCAACTTAGGACTCCTTCTTGGCGCCGTAGCGGCTACGAGCCTGGGCACGGTCGCGCACGCCGGAGGTGTCCAGAGTGCCACGCACGATCTTGTAACGGACACCGGGGAGGTCCTTGACCCTGCCGCCTCGCACGAGGACGATCGAGTGCTCCTGCAGGTTGTGGCCCACCCCGGGAATGTAGGCGGTGACTTCCGACCCGCTTGTCAGCCGGACGCGGGCCACCTTGCGCAGCGCTGAGTTCGGCTTCTTCGGAGTCGTCGTGTAGACGCGCGTGCATACCCCCCGACGCTGGGGCGCCCCCTTAAGGGCGGGGGTCTTCGTCTTCGACCGCTTTGATGACCGGCCCTTGCGGACGAGCTGGGCGATAGTGGGCACGCGAACCTCTCTGAAATTCCTGGTTGAAGAACCGTGGGCGCACGAACGCGCCGACACGACGTGTGGATGATAGGAGCGAAGAGCGCTCCCGGCAAGATTGTAGGCGCGATCAGGCAGAGCCTTCCTCGGCCGGTCCGAGGTCGCTGAGCGGGTCCTCATCGGCCACCACCACGAGATCGTCGGTGGGCCCGAAACTCGCATAGGCGCTGCCGGCCGTCGCGTAGGGGTCCTCCTCCTCGTACGGACTGCCGAATGCGGTCCGGCCGACATCGCGGAGCCACGACGCCAGGTTGTCGGTGTTGACGTCGCCCGCGTCGCCGACCTCGAGGTCCGAGGACCAGAAGGACATGCGCTCGGCGTCCGGCGTCGCCACCTCCACGCTGCGGTACCGCTGCATGCCGGTACCGGCGGGGATGAGCTTGCCGATGATGATGTTCTCCTTGAGGCCGAACAGCTGGTCCGACTTGGACTCGATGGCAGCCTCCGTGAGCACGCGGGTGGTCTCCTGGAACGACGCCGCCGAGAGCCACGAGTCGGTCGCGAGCGACGCCTTCGTGATCCCCATCAGCTCGGGCCTGCCCTCCGCGGCCCTCTTGCCCGCCTGGACGAGCTCACGGTTGACCGCCGCGTAGCGCTGGTTGTCGACGCGCTCGCCGGGCAGGAACGGTGCATCTCCCGGCTCGGCCACGAGCACCCTGCGGAGCATCTGGCGGACGATGAGCTCGATGTGCTTGTCGTGGATCGACACACCCTGGTCCCGGTAGACCTTCTGCACCTCTTCCACGAGGTACTGCTGTGTCTCACGGATGCCCTTGATCTCGAGCAGCTCCTTGGGGTCCTTCGGGCCGTCCACCAGGGCGTCACCGGGGCTGACTTCCTGGCCGGCGACGACCTCGAGGTGGGCTCTCGCCGACACCGGGACGGCATCCTCGCTGCCGTCGTCGGCGACGACCACGACGCGACGACCCGTGTCGTCCTCGTCGATGCGGATCACGCCCGAGGTGCGCGCCAGCACTGCGGCGCCTTTCGGGGTACGGGCTTCGAACAGCTCGACCACCCTCGGCAGACCGTGGGTGATGTCCT
Organism: Acidimicrobiales bacterium; assembly: GCA_052148655.1. Lineage (GTDB taxonomy): Bacteria > Actinomycetota > Acidimicrobiia > Acidimicrobiales > Bog-793 > Fen-455. The sequence goes on along the minus strand of JBKQHU010000052.1, from coordinate 3,510 downwards.
CGCCGACGATGCCGCCGGTGTGGAACGTGCGCATCGTGAGCTGGGTCCCCGGCTCACCGATGGACTGGGCGGCGATCACGCCGACCGCTTCCCCGAGCTCGATGCTGCGACCGGTGGCGAGCGACTGGCCGTAGCAGGCGGCACAGACGCCGTGGTTGGCCTCGCAGGTGAGCACCGACCGGGCGCGCACACGCTCGATGGCGGGGTCGGCGGCCAACTGCTGGACCTCGAAGTCACGGATGACGCGGCCCGCTTCGAGGACCGTGCCGTCCGACAGCTTCACGGGCTCGATCAGGACCCGACCGTAAAGGCGCGTCTCGAGGTAGCTCCTCTTGCCCGCCTGGTCCTGGTGGATCCCTTCGATCCAGATGCCCCGGGTGCTGCCGCAGTCGGGCTCGCGGATGATGAGCTCCTGGGCCACGTCTACAAGACGCCGCGTCAGGTAGCCGGAGTCCGCGGTACGAAGTGCCGTGTCCGCGAGGCCCTTGCGGGCGCCGTGGGTGGAGATGAAGTACTCGAGCACCGACAGCCCTTCGCGGAAGGACGACTTGATAGGTCTCGGGATCATCTCGCCGCGGGGGTTGGACACGAGGCCCTTCATGCCGGCGATCTGGCGCACCTGCTGGGGGTTACCCCTGGCGCCCGAGTCCACCATCATGTCGAGCGGGTTGAAGGCCATCGTCGCGAGCGTCTTCTCCATCGCACGCCCGACCTCTGAGTTGGCCGAGGTCCAGATCTCGATCTCCTTCTGGCGCCGCTCGTCGTCGGTGATGATCCCCCGACGGAACTGGTTCTCGGCCTTCTCGGCCTCTTTCTCGTAGCGGTCCAGGATCTGCAGCTTGTCCGGCGGCGTCTTCACGTCGTCGATCGAGATGGTGAGCCCGGACCGGGTCGCGAACCGGAAACCGAGGTCCTTGATCCGGTCGAGGCTCTCGGCCACGAGCACCTTCGAGTAGTGCGCCGCGATGTACTCCACGATCGTCGCGATCGAGGTGGCGCGCTTTCCGATGACGTCGTTCACATACCCGAAGCCGGCGGGGAGAGCCTGGTTGAAGAACAGCCGCCCGACGGTCGTCACGAGCTCGTCGGGCTCCTCGGTCACCGGGGCGTCACCGTGGCGGACTCCCCGCAGGGGGAACTCGAAACCGTCGGGGCCGCGCCGCAACCGGATCTTGGCGTGAAGGGCGACGTCACCGTTCTCCCAGGCCTGCTCCGCATCGTAAAGGCGGCGGAACACGCGTCCCTCACCCTTGGCACCGTCGACCATGAGCGTCAGGTAGTAGACGCCGAACACCATGTCCTGACCGGGCACCGTGATCGGTCGGCCCGTCGCAGGCGAGAGGATGTTGTTCGCGGACAGCATCAACACCCGGGCCTCGGCCTGGGCCTCGGCCGACAGAGGCAGGTGCACCGCCATCTGGTCACCGTCGAAGTCCGCGTTGAAGGCGGTGCAGACGAGCGGGTGGATCTGGATGGCCTTTCCCTCGACCAGGATGGGCTCGAAGGCCTGGATCCCGAGTCGGTGCAGTGTGGGCGCCCGGTTCAAAAAGACCGGGTGCTCCTTTATGACCTCGTCGAGAACGTCCCAGACCTGGATGCGCCGGCGCTCGACCATACGCTTGGCGGACTTGATGTTCTGCGCGATCTCGGTGTCCACAAGCCGCTTCATCACAAAAGGCTTGAAGAGCTCGAGCGCCATGAGCTTGGGCAGGCCGCACTGGTGGAGCTTCAGCGTCGGGCCGACGACGATGACCGAGCGGCCCGAGTAGTCGACGCGCTTTCCGAGCAGGTTCTGGCGGAAACGGCCCTGCTTGCCCTTCAACATGTCCGAGAGGCTCTTGAGCGGCCTGTTGCCGGGCCCTGTCACCGGGCGGCCACGCCGTCCATTGTCGAACAGGGCGTCCACGGCCTCTTGCAGCATCCGCTTCTCGTTGTTGATGATGATCTCGGGCGCACCGAGGTCCAGGAGTCGCTTCAGGCGGTTGTTCCGGTTTATGACGCGCCGGTACAGGTCGTTCAGGTCGGAGGTGGCGAAACGTCCCCCGTCCAGCTGCACCATCGGGCGCAGGTCCGGGGGGATCACCGGCACGGCGTCGAGGATCATGGCCCGCGGGTCGTTGACGCGCCGGCCCGACTCGTCGCGACGGTTGAAGGCCGAGACGATCTTCAGGCGCTTGATGGCCTTCTGCTTGCGCTGGGCCGACAGCGGACGGCGACCGTCTGTGGGCTCGATGTTCTCGCGGAGCTTGAGCTCCTCCTCGTCGAGGTCGAGGCGGTCGATCAGCCGGGCGATCGCCTCGGCCCCCATCCCGCCCTCGAAGTAGTCGCCGTAGCGGCTGTGGAGCTCGCGCCACAACAGCTCGTCCTCGATGATCTTGCGGCCATGAAGACCTGAGAACTCGTCGAAGGCGCGCCGGGCGAGGGCGATGTCCTCGTTCGCCCGTTCCCGGACGCCGGTGATCTCCTTCTCGGCCGCCTTCTGCCGGGCGCGGATCTCCGAGTCCTTGGCACCTGCGGTCTCGAGCTCGGCGAGCTCGCGTTCGAGATCGGCCAGGCGGCGCTCTGCCTCGAGGTCGCGTGCGCGCTCTATCTCACCGATCTCGGTGTTGAGCTCGGCCTCGAGGTTCGGCAGATCTGTGTGACGACGCTCCTCATCGACGTGTGTGACGAGATACGCGGCAAAGTAGATGACCTTCTCGAGCTGCTTGGCCTTGAGCTCCTCACGGGCTTCGGTGCCCATGAGCAGGTAGGCGAGCCAGGACCGGGTGCCACGGAGGTACCAGATGTGCACGACCGAGGCGGCGAGCTCGATGTGACCCATCCGCTCGCGGCGTACCTTCGAGCGGGTGACCTCCACGCCGCAACGCTCGCAGATGATGCCGCGGAAGCGGACACGCTTGTACTTGCCGCAGTAGCACTCCCAGTCCTTGGTCGGCCCGAAGATCTTCTCGCAGAACAGGCCGTCCTTTTCCGGGCGCAGCGTCCTGTAGTTGATCGTCTCGGGCTTGCGGACCTCCCCGTGCGACCACGTCCGGATGTCGTCCGCCGTGGCGAGCCCGATTCGAAGCTGATCGAAATCGTTGACGTCGAGCACCTAGAAGCTCCTCTCCGCTGCGCGGCGCGCGTCCTCCTCGTCGGACCCCCGCTCGGGGCGACTGATGTCGATCCCGAGCTCCTCGGCGGTCCGGTAAACGTCCTCGTCCAACTCGCGCATCTCGATCTCCTCGCCGGTGGTCGAGAGCACCTCGACATCCAGGCAGAGGGACTGCATCTCCTTGATGAGCACTTTGAAGCTCTCAGGGATGCCAGGCTCGGGTATGTTCTCGCCCTTCACGATGGCCTCGTAGACCTTCACGCGGCCGAGCACGTCGTCTGACTTGATCGTGAGCAGCTCCTGCAGGGCGTAGGCGGCGCCGTAGGCCTCCAGCGCCCATACCTCCATCTCACCGAACCGCTGGCCACCGAACTGCGCCTTACCACCCAGCGGCTGCTGGGTGATCATCGAGTACG
>JBKQHU010000051.1:0-63985 GCA_052148655.1 Acidimicrobiales bacterium | reverse complement strand
TGAGCGATCTTTGCCGAGTCTTTACCAAACACTGGTGACGAGCTGACTGTCTATGGTCGTAGGTTCGCTCACGAGCCCGCCGTGAGGAGAACGATGGCCACTCGCCCGAACCGCTGCACCAGGATGGACTGGGTTGTTTGGAGACTCCCATTTTCCCTGATCGGGGCACCTTTTTCGCGGATGGTCGGGCCTCTAAGGACCTATCTGGGCGGTGGTTTCAGGCTAAGACCGCGATCGCGGCTATTCTGCCGCATTCTCAGGGCGCGCCGCGCCATGCAGGAAGAGCGAAGTGACGAGCGCAGCGGCGTGCTCACCACTGGTGCCATGATCGCCGACCAGCTCCGGCAGGGACTGAAGCAACCTACCGAATACGAGCATCATCTCCTCTACGGTGAGATCTGCACGAAGGGTTCCGTCGTCAGCGCCCCGGCGCAACAGAGCTTCGATAAGATTCTGGATCTCCTGTTCGACGGCGCCGCTGTAATCCGCCTCGGCCATGAGCGTGCTGCGCAGGGCCCAGTACTTGCTACCCGCCGCGGCGATCACACGGGCGACTCGAGCGATTCCCTCGGTGACGGGCACGCTCTCCAAATCGGCGGTGGCGAGGCGAGTGGCGGTGGCCTCGAGAACGGTGGCGCTCACGCCCTTCAGGAGCAGTTCACGGCTAGGGAAGTAGCGGTACAAGGTTGCTCTGGCGACGCCTGCGGCCTCAGCCACCGCGCCCATGCTGGGGGCCTCGCCACCCTGCGCGAATAGTTCTACTGCCACGTCGAGAATGGCGGCGGCGACCTTGTCGTGGACGTCGGTCTACATCGCCGTCCCGTACGAGCTCACCGTCATTCGGGCACGCCAATCTGTCAAGGTCTCCGCGGGGAAAGCTTGGGGACTTTCTCATGGCCACGCAAATGGAGTCCACCGCGAGTTACTCGTTACCCGCTAGGAATCAGTGGTCGTTCAGTCGACATCCTGGCGTGACTAAAAAGTCTATGGTCGGTTGGCTATTCGGCAGCGCGCTGGCGAGCCCCGCGTCCGGTGATGATGGCGATGCCGGCTACGAACACCAAGGCGGCAAAGAAGGCGGCGCCGGCGTCCTGTGATGGTGTGGTCGGCCAGATCCACGGGGTTCTCCAGGAGTTCAATATCGCGTCCTCGCTCAGGACTAGGTATGCCATCGGTCCGATCCAGGAGAGCCCTCCGCCGATCACGGTGGCTGAGATGAGGCCGATGCCTGTCATGCCTGCGACGTTGCGCACCACGTCGAGAGTGCCGCCTGGCAGGTGCGCTGCTGCGGCTCCGGCGCTCAGCAAGCCGACGGCGATTCCGGTGAGGGCTCCAGCTGTGCCGAAGCGCAGGTACGAGAGCCACCGACCGGTGGCGCGTTCAGGCTCGCCGAACGGACTGTGCGTGGTTACCGCGATGACCGATGCCGTTCCAGCCTCCAGCAGCACCGGCAACTGCTGGGTGAGCGGGCCGCTACTGGGTATCCAGTGCCTCTCGAGCGCCGCGCGCAAGACCAAGCTGCAGGCAACGAGCGCTCCCAGAGCGACGCGAAGGCGCCGGCTGGCGACGTAAAGGCGTACCAGTCGCAGGCCCGCTGTGGCACTGCCCCAGCCTGGCAGGATGGGGCGGGTTTTGGACTCTGCTCCCGCAGGTGTTCGCACACGGGCGGGGGTCACGGGATCTGTGCCAGGGCGATATGGCCCGATCGAAGGGCCGGCAGGTGCGTAAGCAGCCAGGCACGCTGGACGCTGGGTGCGAGGGCCGCAAACCGATTCGCGGCTTTGGCCGCGGCACCCGGAAGCGAACCGGCGTTGTCGAGTAAGGCGGCTTCGATCGCTGCCTGAGCCGGATCGCCGAGGGTACCTCCGGCGGGGCCGATGAAGGCGTCCACGAAGGCGTCCTGTTCGATCGCGAGTGGCTGTGAACTGAGTGGCTCCGGCTGGCTCGGCATCTGGGTAAGGGCCAGGTGTAGCACCGGAGGGTTACCTGTGAGGTTCGCACTGGTACCGACCAAGGTCTCGATCTCGGTCGAGCTCAGTGCCACCGACAGCTCCGCGACGGTCGAGGAAGAAACCTGCTCGACACGCACCGGTGCGCCGGGGAGCCCCCCGAACTCGTGTATTAGCGGGTTCAAGGCGGCAACGAGGTCGGGCAGGTAGGCCCGGAAGGCGGGATGGACGCAGACGGGGATCGCTCCTTGCTGGCAGACCGCCGTGTAGGCGATGGGCCGGTCGCTGGCTGCATCGTGGACGGCAGGGATGACCACGCCGTTGACCTCCACGCGGGCGGTCCCTGCGAGGCCGAAGCCGGTACAGGCTGCCGCCAGACCAAGCGCGGTAACGACGGCTGCGGTGCGCCACGCGATCCGGCTGCCCGACGCCAATGCAAGTCCGAGTCCGCCGAGGACCGCGACGGCGATCCCGGCGAAGAACATGATCTGGACCATGTAAAGGTCGGGAAAGTAGTGGAAGAACACCCCGGCGTCCCCGTGCGGCACCGAGTTCATCGGCGAGAGGAGCGCAAAGGTGGGGTGCGACTCGTTGAGGACGACCCGGAACGCAACTATAAGCAGCAGGAATGTCACAAGCGCAGCCAGCGGGGCAGTGAAGCGACCCGGCAACAAGAGCCCAGCAGCGAATCCCAGCGCGCAGAAGGCGAACAGGACTGCCGCTCCAGTTACCACCGGCCACCACGGCGGCCCTCCCCAACTGGCTTGGGTCGCCGTAGCCCCGTAGAGCGCGGCGACGCAGCCGAGGAACGCCGCCAGGGTCCAGATGGTGGTCCCGGCAAACGAGGCGAGCGCGGTGGCCCAACGCGGCCGGGCCGCCATGGTGACAAGGTCGGCCGTTTCGCGCCGTCCCTCGCGCGATCCGGTCCAGGCGGCGACGCCCGCCGCGAACAGCGACACGTCCGGGACCAACTCGTGCAGGATGACCGAAGAGCGCACGAACCAAAACGGTGGATAGCCCAGGGCCTTGTGGAAGGCGTCGAAGTAGAACACGGCCCCGAGCAGCGGGAGCAGCCAGATCATGACGCTGTGGCGAAGCTCCAGGCGCAGCAACCGCACGCGACGCGTCGGGCTGACCCGCTCTGACTGGGCGCGAAGCGGGACCGTGACCGAGGTCATGCCCGCCCTCCAGCAAGCACGGCGCTGTAGCCGCGTTCCAGCGGCGAGTCGCCCAAGCCGTAGCCGGCTCCTCGCGCCGTCAGTTCGTCGGGGGTGCCCCGAAACGCAATGATTCCCCGGTCAATGAGCGCCACCTCGGTGCAGGCGGCCCCGACGTCTTCGACCAGGTGCGTGCTCACGACCACGGTTGACCTCTCGCCCAACTCGCGCAGCACCGCCCGGAACTGCACGCGCTGTTCGGGGTCGAGCCCAGCGGTCGGCTCGTCCAACAGCAGCAACTCGGGGTCGTTGACGATGGCCTGGGCGATCCCCACCCGGCGCAACATCCCACCCGAGAGGGTGCGCAGCTTGGACCGTGCCTTCTCCCCCAGCGCGACCCGCTCCACGGCTTCAGCCACCGCAGCGGGTATCCGAGCGGGGGGCATCTCCTTTAAGAGCGCGAAGTACTCAACGAACTCGACGACTGTGAACCCCGGGTAATAGCCGAGGTTCTGAGGCAGGTAGCCCAGCCGGCGGCGGATCTCACGGCGCTGGCCGTAGTTGTGAGGGTCGCGGCCCAAAAGCCGCAGGCTTCCCGAAGACGGCTGCAACACGGTGGCCATCATGCGCAGCAGCGAGGTCTTGCCGGCCCCGTTCGGGCCGAGGAGGCCGAACACCCCGGGACCGACTTGCAGGTCGACTCCGGCCACCGCTTGGGTACGGCCGAACTTTCTCGTCAGATGGTCGATGTCGATGTTCATGACGCTCCTTTTGGAACACGGGTAACAAGAATCACCACAGCGGCACAGCCAGCAGCGAAGATCAGGTAAGGAGGCACCAGGGCCCAGTCGGTGATCGCCGCGCTCCACGGGCCCGAACTTGTTTGGGCCGCCAAGACCGTGATTGCCCAGCCGGCCAATCCCGCCGCCGCGCCAACGTTCGCCGAGCGGGCGACTGTCGCCGCGGCCAAGGCCAGCGCCGACACCGCGGTCATGGGAACAAGCCAGCCGAAGGTGACCGACGCGGCGAGACCTGACGCGGCAGAGGCCGCCAGCCCCAACGCGGCATTGACGGCGAAGACGGCCAGTGCCCGCACCAATAGCACCATCCGGTCGCTGACCGCCATGCTGCACGACAGCTCCCAGGCCGGGTCCGTCCCCGGCCCGTAGGCGTAGGCGATCCCCGCCCCCGCGACCGCAGGAGCCAAGAGCGCCACTAGCGGTAGGCCTGTCCCCACTGTCGCCCCCGCCCCCGCCCCCACCGCGAGCACAACCGCAGTCGAGATCAGCCACGCCACCAACAGCGAAGGAGTTGTCAGTAAGGCCCGCGCCAGACCGGGCGAGCCCAACAACCTCGCAGCACGGCGCTCTAGCCAGCTCGGCTGGCGGCGCCACACCTCCGTGGCCACCGCTCTCCACACCCTTCCCAGATCGATGTCAGGCGGCACTCCCTCCCATGCGGGCCCGGTCGTGTTCATGTCGCTCATCACGAATCTCCCTCGACGGCGAGTCGGTCACCAAGTGCCGCCCGCAGCAACCGTCGGGCCCGATGTGCCCGACTCTTCACAGTCCCCTCCGGCACGCCCATCAACACGGCCACCTCTTGCACCGACCGGTCCTCGACACACAACAGTTGCCAGGTCTCCCGGTCGGGCCCGCCTGGCGGACCCAACGCGGCCACCGCCTTCTCCAAGTCCACTCGCGACAGCGCGGCCTCGGTCGGATCCCCGACACCGCCCAGATCCGCTTCCACGATGGCCGGCAGCACCAGCTCCGCCGGTCCCCTGCGGCGCATGAACATGGCCGCCTGGCGTCGAGCGATCCCCCACAGCCACCCTCCCGCCGTCCCCTCGGGTCGGTAGCCGACGGCCCCGCGCCACACCGCAAGAAAAGTCTCTTGCAACACGTCCTCCACATCCGAGGCCGGCAGCACCATCCGCAGGCGCGCCGCCAGCCATGGCGCATGGCGCGAGAACAACTCCCGAAGCGCCCCGTCATCGCCAGCGGCAACCCGGGTGATCAGCCCGTCGTCATCCATCACCTCTCTATTGCACTACGAGCCCGATCGGTTCACGAGAACTTCCTGAACGGTCAAATCGGCAAGGTGAGCTGAAGCCCCATCCGGACCGCAGGAGCGCCAGACCACTCGCCCATCCGGCAAAGGGGAGGACGGGGTCCGTATTACATAAGAGGGCGATTGGCGTGCAGTTGAACAGCTGGCCTTGACGTTCCGCACAAGCGCGGATTCGCCAGCGCGGATCCTGGAACCCCAAGACGGATGTCGTCCGGTACTCCCAGCGTCGTACCGCCGGTCGGCATCACGTGCGTAAATCTGTTCGTGCGCCCACCCAGAGCGAAGCCACCAGAGCGGCTACGTGGTTCTCGCCAGGATCCGGACCGGCCCAGCAATTTCGTCGAGGTTCCTCGACTAGGGGAACAGTCAGGGTTATCCCCGATTGCCACACGTCACGAATGTCGTGACAATGGGACGCAAGGACCTCCGCCCGGTGACCTTTCATCGGTTAGGTGTCGGGACAAGCTGGGGCGATCCCGCTAGCGTGCGACCCGTCAGCGCGGCGTTGGCGGAAAGGACAACGGATGAGCACCGCTACTCTCCCTGACACCTTCGACAAGCACACCGAGAGTCCCTGGGCCGTGGAGACCCACGGGCTGACCAAGCGGTTCGGCGAGAACGTGGCCGTGAACAACGTCGAGCTTCTCGTCCCTAGAGGATGCGCGTTCGGCTACCTCGGTCCTAACGGCGCCGGCAAGACCACCCTCATCCGAGTGCTGCTCGGGCTGACGCATGCCGATGCCGGCACCATGTCTCTGCTGGGCTACCCGGTCCCCAAACGTCGCGATCTGGCACTGGCTCGAGTCGGCGCCATTGTCGACGAACCCCGCTTCCACGGCCATCTGACCGGACGCCAGAACCTCCAGATTCTCGCCGCGGCTCGGGAACCGGCCGCCCGCGACCGCATCGGACCGGCTCTAGATCGCGTCGGCATGCTTCACCGCTCCGAGGACAAGGTGTCGAAGTACTCGATGGGCATGCGCCAACGTCTCGGCGTCGCCGCCTGTCTCATCGGGGACCCCCAACTGCTCATCTTGGATGAGCCCATGAACGGCCTCGACCCGGCGGGCATGGCCGACATGCGAGAGATGATCATCTCGCTCGTGGCCGAGGGCCGCACCGTTGTGCTGTCCTCCCATCTCCTCGACGAGGTCGAGCGGACCTGTGATGCCGTTGCGATCGTGGACCGGGGCAAGGTGGTCCGCCAGGGTCCGATCACAGACTTGCTGGCAGGAGCAACCCTTGTGCTCGAGATCGAATGCTCCGAGCCTGATCGAGCCCGTAGTCTCATCGATGCCACCCGCGTCGGGGCCCGCATCGAAGTCGGGTCTCTGGGGCTCGGCATCAGCTTGGCGGCGGGGACGCCGCGCGATGTCATCGCCGAGATCAACCGCGTTCTGGTTGAGGGTGGTATCTCGGTGTACCGGCTGCAGGAGATCCAGGCGTCGCTCGAGTCGTGGTTCCTGCAGGTCACGAGTCGATTGGGGGCAACGGAATGACGACACCCGCTCCGGCGACCGCGATCCTGGCAACTGTGCCGAACGCCGCACCGCGTGACCATCGGGGTTCGCCGATACCTACATGGGCCATGATCGCCACGAAATTCTTGGAGCTGCGCAAGCGGCGCGGGCTCATGATCGCCCTCATCGTGGTGAACATCGGGATTCCCACCGTTTTCCTCGTCGTGAGGCTGCTCGCACACGCCATCGCTCCGAAGTCCTACGGACCGGCCGGCGGCTACAGCATCTTCACCACGCTGGTGGCCGGGGTCATGTACATCTTCGGGTTCATCGTGGCCGCCGCCGTCGGCTGCACGGCGGGGTCGGTCGACCTCACGGAGGGGATGTTCCGTCACCTGGTCATCACCGGCCGTTCCCGCTTGGCCCTGTATCTGGCCCGCATCCCCGCCGGGCTAGCCATCGTCATCGCCATGGTGGCCGTCGGCTACACGATCGTCTGCGCGGTTTGCGCCTTCGCCGCCCCGACCCAGCTCAACTACGACGGGGTCACCGTGCCGTATGGACTGTCGCGCCCGGCGCTGGACAGCTGGGCGGCGTCGCATGCCGACGAGGTCATCTGCAATTTCAGCTACAACGGGGGCCAAGGGCTTAATGGCGTGCCGCCGAGCGTGCCGTGCGGCAACGGTCAGACCAGCGGTCCCCCGCCCGGTGCCATCATCAAGACGCGGCAGGGCACGATCACCGTCCCCGCCAGTGAATCGCCAGCCCAGATTCGGGCGTTCGCCGTCGCTGTTGCGAACCAGGACTACTCGGACTATCGCTCCAATTTCTTGGTCGCACCGATTTCGCTGATGGTCGAAGTCGGACTGTGGATCGCACTCGAGGCGACGATCGGTTTCATCGTCGGCCTCGGACTCGCCTCACTGATGGGACAGCGAACGGTCCCCGTCATCCTCCTCATCGTGCTGGAACTGATCCTGACGCCGATCTTCAGCCGCCACGTCATCACTCACCTCGTCAACCTCGAGCGGGGCATCGTTGGCGTCGCCATGGTCCATATTGAGCCGGGTGGGCTGCCGACGCCGTTCGGCGGCGGAGGCCCGGGTGGTGGTGGTGTCGGCGGGCTGATACCCGAGTCGACTTTGGCGGCGTCATTGGTGATCGTGGGCTGGATCGTGTTCTGGACAGCCATCGGGGCGTGGCGAATGATGACGAGGGACGCCTAGCACACTGAGTCCCGGGCAAACCCCCACGAACCCGCAGATGACGCCCGGCCCGGTGCGCGGCTCGGTGAGCAGATCGCCCACGAGCTGAGGAGGTCCGCGTCCAGGAGATGCGTGTAACTCGTTGGTGGCCGCGATGTTGGAGTGGCCCATCAGTCGGTGGACGACGTCGATGTCCTCTCCCCTGTACGCAGGGCTCGTGCTTGCGCAAGACCGAGGCACCTGCAGCGCGTCGCTAGCGTCTTGTCTCGCTGAGCGTCTTCTAATCCCGCTTCGGCAGTTCATCTAAGCAACGTGACGCTGGAACCAACTCATGACGCGAACGGGATACGAAGCTCCAGCCCACTGTCGAACTTGAGGGGGAGGGAATGAGGACACACCCGTTGGTTCTTTCGGTTGTAGTGGCAATTCTGAGCTGCGCCGCCACGGCTGGAGCGCTGCTGAGCATGCCGGCATCCGCCTCTGTCACCGTAGGAGGGGTAAAGGTCGTGACAGGCCTTACCTACAAGGTGAACTACAGCGAGATCATCCAGGTCCAGCCGGGAGACGTCAGCACCGACACCGCCCTGTGTCCCAGCGGCTCGGACGCGGCTGGTGGTGGCTACAACCTGAAGGGCGTCGACGCGCTCACTGTCGCGTCGGCTGTCTCGAATTACCCTGCCAAGAGTGCCAGCGGAAGCGACTCTGGATGGGCTACGACCGTAGCCAACCCCAAGCTTGCGACGGGACCCGTGGAGCTCGAGGTAAAGGTTGTGTGCGTTCAGCCGACGTACTCCTCGGTAGGCGGTTGATCTGGAACGTCTCAGGGTCGTGGTCGGCGCCCGGATCGGCCGTGACTCATGCCGGCGGCGTCGGGTTATCGACTGAACTGAATTGGAAAGGGATTGATCTAGCGCTGCCACACATTGTGTGAGTCATTGGACTCCGAACTCGGTGTCGCATTAGGTCTCCGCTGCGACGGGCGCCAGGTTCAACGCGCGAATCCCCCAGACCCGCGCGACGCTCTACATCCCGCGTCGTCCCGCGACCGCCGCCGTTCACGCCCGTCCGCCGGCGTATCGAAAACGCTGTGAGCCGTGCTGATCTCCTGCCCTCGGTCGCCTAAGTCCGCCAAAGCCGCGTTCGCTGCGCGGAAGTCGGCGGCTCGACTCCGCGCATTTCCACTCGGTTCCATCGCGTGTGGCCAGCTTTGCGACCGGAGGGACAGACTCGTAGGCTCGCTGCGGGGCTGGCGGCAGAGGGGAGGCTCTCGTGACCGAGTTGGTGGCAGCCAGGACGATTGAGGAGCTCCGAGAGCTAGCCCCGACGGGTGATCTGCTCGCTGGCGGCACGGACCTACTTCTTCGGATCCAAGAGGGACGAGAAGTAGCTCGGCTTATAGACGTGTCGGGGTTGCTCGATGGGCCACCGGTCGTGAGCCGCGCCGATGGTCTTGTTTACATCTCGGCGCTTGCGCCTTTGACGCGAGTCATGGCGGAGTTGGACGGAGTGCTCCCGGGGCTGGACGCGTCGGCCCGGCTGTTCGGTTCGGTGCGGATCCGCAACCGGGCCACGATCGGGGGCAATCTGGGAAACGCTTCTCCGGCCGGGGACACGATCCCACCGCTCGTTGCTGCCGGTGCCGTCGCCGTCTTGGAGGGCGCGAACGGTAGCCGCCGCGTGGCGGTTGCCGATATCGCGACAGGGCCGGGCAGGACCGTCGTCAGTCCAGACGAATGGATAGACAGGATTGAGATCCCGCTGCCTGCAGGCGAGGAGGGCTTCCGGAAATTCGGCACGCGACAAGCCGACGCGATTTCAATCGTCAGCCTGGCGTGGCGTTGGGAAAAGGACGCGGATGGGACGTTCACAAACGTCTCTTTGGCGTTGGGTGCGGTTGCGCCGACGGTCGTTCGAGCCAGAAGAGCTGAGGCCGAGCTCGATGGGAGGCGGCCGGAGCCGCGGGTCGTCGAAGCAGCGGTTGCAGCTCTCGTCTCGGATATCTGCCCGATCGACGACCTGCGCGCGAGCGCGAAGTTTCGAACGGAGGTCGCAGGGGTGCTGCTAAGAGAGGAGCTCGGAGTTCGAAGACGCGCGAGCTCGGGGCGGGCGATTGTGAGGACAGCTACGAGGAGAACTGCCTGAGTGCGAGCCACAAGGAGCAGGACGCTGCAATTTGTTGGTTGCGTGACCCGGCAAGTGGGCGCGAGCCCGCTGGTAACGTTAATGAGCCAGCAGAGAGGCAGGAAGTGGGCGTGACGACGGCCATGTTCGAGTCCGCGATCGGCAAGGCGATGCCTGTTCCCAGCGCCCCAAGGGCACTCGAGCATGCCCACGCCCGCGTGGTGCTCGATGACTGGGAGCGCCGTTGGTACGGGGAGCCCCGTTTCAAGTACGAGCTCGTCCGTAGCTACGAGGAGGCCGTTTTCGCGCTCAGAGAGCACGGCGAGGGCGCCAAGGCTCTTGCCGGCGGCCAGAGCCTTGTGCCGCTCATGAACCTGCGCGTATTGCGCCCGTCGGCGCTCATAGATCTCAACGGCATCACCGCCATCGCGCCCCAGGTCGAAGGCGGCCAGCTGTCGCTCTCGGCCATGACACGCTACTCCCAGGTGCTTGTCTCAGAACTGGTCCGATGCCAGACTCCGTTGCTGACTACGGCGATCGCCTACGTCGGAAACGTGCGGGTTCGCAATCGGGGCACGATCGGCGGTGCTCTCGCGCATGGCCAGGCGACATCCGAGCTCGCCGCGGTCGCATTGGCTCTCGGAGGCGAAATCCTGGCGTCCGGTCCAACCGGAACCCGACTGATCGACGCGCAGGAGTTCTTCGTCGGACACCTGAAGACGGACCTTCGTCCCAGCGAGGTGGTTACCGGTCTTCGTTTGGACGTGGCGCAGCCTCGCCAGGGCTCGAGCTTCATGGAGCTGGCACGACGCAGTGGCGCAGAAGCTATCGCCGGAGTTGCCGCGAACGTCACTCTCTCGCCCGAGCGCGACGTGATCGGCGGCGTTCGACTGGGTCTCATCGGTGTCGACGAGCGTCCTGTCGCCGGCGACAGGACCGTACTCTCGTCCCTGCTTGGCCGGATCCCCACGCCCGCGGAGATCGACGAGGTGGCAGCGGAAGTTACTGCGCGTACGGCGCCCGTGACCGATTCACAGTCGACGGCCTCGTATCGCCGTCGACTCGTGAGGGTGCTGGTACGTCGCGCCTTGACGGAGGCGCTGCAACGCGCCGAGGAGAAGGCGTCGGCCGAATGAGCCTGCGACAGGTGACACTACGGGTCAATGGCGTCGCCCACGAGGTTTCGGTGGCACCCGATGCGCTCCTGCTCGATGTCCTGCGCGACCAGCTCGGCCTCAGCGACGTCCGCTACGGCTGCGGTGAGGGCGTCTGTGGCACCTGCACGGTGTTGCTCGACGGGGAGGCCGTGAGCGGCTGTCTCGTCTATGCCGTCCAGGTCGAGTTCCGCGAGATCACTACTCTCACCGGTCTCCTCGGGGAGGACGAGTCCTTGCATCCCCTCCAAGAGACGTTCTTGCGTCTCGGCGGAACGCAGTGTGGGTTCTGTAGCCCCGGCGTGATCCTGACGGCGTACAGCCTTGCCCAGAGGATGGCTCGCCCGACGCGAGAAGAGATCCGTTACGAGCTGGGCGGGAGCCTCTGCCGCTGCACGGGTTACGCCAAGATCATCGAGGCGGTCGAGTCGTATCTCGACGACCGAGCCCTTGCGAGTGAGGAGACGCGGAGTTGAGCGATGCGGACCCGGCGGCGATGCCGGGTGAGCAGGTCGTCGAGTCCAAGCCGTCTCCCCCCGCTATCCCTGGGCCGGGAGTAGCCGAGCCCCCTTCACCGAGCCCCGGGACCCGCGAACTGCGGGGCACGGATATGCCCGCGAGCGCGGTCGCGCCAACGCGCGTGGTCGGCCAGCCAGTCGCACACCATGACTTCATCGACAAAGTCAAGGGCTCGATCCTCTACGCGGCCGACTGGAAACTGCCTGGCATGCTGCACGGACGCGTCGTCAGAGCCCCGGTGTCGTCAGCTCGGATCGTCTCGATCGACACCGAGAAGGCGCGGGCCCTTCGCGGTGTCGCGGCCGTGCTCACCAGCGAGGACGTTCCCTCGAACCGGCTCGTCGAAAAACCCAGCGGCGGTCCCGGTGAACTGTTGGTCGCCATGCCCGTCCTCGCCCACGATCGCGTCCGCTATGCCGGTGAACCGGTCGCCCTCGTCGCCGCCGAGACCCCGGAGCTCGCCGACGACGCAGCCGAGCTCGTCCAGGTCGAATACGAGGAGCTGCCGGGCGTTTTCGATCCCGAAGCTGCGCTGTTGCCTGGGGCGCCGCTCGTGCACGATGACGGCAACGTCTTGGTCACTTGGCACATTCAGCGCGGCGATGCCCAGGCTGGCATGGCAGCTGCCGATGTCGTCATCGAAGGCGAGTACCGAACACAGCATGTCGAACATGCCGCCCTGGAGACCGAGTCCGGGGTGGGCTGGATCGAGAACGACGTGGTCACATTGCGCGTCGCGACTCAGATCATCGAGCACGCAACGGATATCGCTCAGGTCCTCAAGCTCCCGGCGAACAGGGTTCGCCTGATCGCCGCGTACATGGGGGGCAGCTTCGGTAGCAAAGAGGGCATGACCGTCGAGCCTTATCTCGCTCTATTGGTGTGGAAGACGAGGCGACCGGTCCGGATGGTCTGGAGCCGCCAGGAGTCCATTTTCGCCTCGACCAAGGGACACCCCTTCATCATGCGCTACCGGACCGGCGCCACCAACGACGGCCGGATCGTCGCCCAGGACGTCGATCTAATCGGCGACGCTGGCGCCTATGCGTGCAAGAGCGCACGGGTCCTGTTCTACGGAGCCGCGCTCTCGTGCGGCCCGTACTTCACGCCAAACGTCTCCGTGCGCTCGCGCGCCGTTTTCACCAACAACGTCCCGACGAGCGCGTTCCGTGGCTTCGGCGCAAGGCAGGTCACCCTCGGCTACGAGTCGCAGATGGACCGGCTCGCTGAGACACTTGCCATGGACAAGGCCGAGGTACGCCGGCGCAATTTCCTCCACAAAGGTGACGCCATTCCGACCGGCGAGACGCTCGACACCGCAGTGGCGGTCGGTGAGACCCTCGAGCGAGCTTTGGCTCGGCTCGGGGAACCGAGCGCGCCGAGCGGGCCCTCGAAGCGGGTTGGCCGCGGGTTCGCGTGCAACATGCATCCCTACGGGCGCACGGTCTGGTTCCGGGACAGTGCCTCGGCATGGCTCAGCCTCCAAACGGACGGCAGCTTGCTCATCAGATCCGGAGTAAGCGATGTCGGCGGGGGGCAGGCGGCCAGCCTGTGCCAGATCGCATCCGAGATCCTAGGGGTGTCGCTCGAGCGGATCAGCGTCTACATAGGCGACACCGCACTCACGCCGCCAGCGGGCGGGACCTTTGCCACCCGGCAGCTGCTCATGTCGGGGAATGCAGTCATGCAGGCGGCATTGCAGCTGCGCGACCTGGTCGCCCCGGTGGCTGCCGAAGCACTTGGTCGCCCCGTCGGGGGAATCGTGTTCGAGGACGACCGGGTCAAGGCTGCGAGCCTGTCGGCCAGCGGGGGCGCGGGGGGGGATGGGATAAGCCTCGGCGAGCTGGTGCGCCTGTGCGAGGCCCGCTCGGTAGACCCCACCACGCTTTACGTCTTCCACCCAGACTCGAAGCGTCGCGGGTTCGACCCGGCGCCGGGCCAATTGGTCAGCTTTCCCGACTACGCCTACGGCACGCATGCGGCGGAGGTCGAGGTCGACCTAGAGACAGGCGAGGTCGAGGTGCTCAAGTACGCCAGCTGCCACGACGTGGGTCGGGCGATCAACCCGCTCCGCGTCGAAGGTCAGATGCAGGGAGGGGCGATGCAGGGCCTCGGCTACGCCCTCATGGAGGAGATCATCCTTGACGAGGGCAAGATCGCCTCGTCGTTGTTGGCCAACTACCTCATTCCCACCTCCGATGACATGCCGGAGGTGATGGTGGACATTGTCGAGAGTGGGGAGGGCAAGGGACCGATGAATGCGCGTGGCATCGGCGAGGCAGTGATCGGCAATGCCGCACCGACAATCGCGAATGCCGTTGCCGATGCCATCGGATTCCGCCCCACGAAGCTGCCAATCACCCCCGAGCGGGTGCTTGCCCTGCTCGACGCGGCCGACGCCACATCCGCATCGGGCCCGGTGTCACCAGTCTCGGGCGTCTCACCGGAGTAAAGCTCGGAGGGAACTGCGAGACATCTACAGGCGGGCGCCGGTTCGCGCCGGGTCTAGCCCGGTCGGATCGTCCTTCACCGTCGACGGTCCGACGGACTAGCGCTGTGGCCGCGATACATCGGACGGGTCAGTGTTGGCTCCGCACACAATCACAGCCACTCGCTCTTCCGGTTGCGGTACGTAGGCGCCTGCGATCAGGCCCGCGAGCGCAGTTGCTCCCCCGGGCTCAGCGATCACCCGGCAGCTTTCCCACAGCCGTCGCTGTGCTTCGGAGATGGCATCGTCGGCGACCAACACCGAGCCGGCGATCCAGTCGCGCGCCGCCCAGCACCACTCACCGATCCGCTGGGCGCCCAACGAGTCGGCCGCGCGGCCGCTCACCTCTACATCCACCGGCTCGCGCGAAGCGAGAGCCGACGCGTACGTCGGGCACGCCAGCGGCTCGACCGCCACCACTTTGACCCGACCGGCGAACCAGCCGGCGATACCACCGATCAGTCCTCCTCCGCCTACGGCGACAAGCACTGTGTCGACTGGCTCGAGGCCCCGCAGCGGTTGCTGGGCCTCGAGCTCCCGGCCGAGGGTGCCCTGGCCGGCGACCACCTCCGGCTGGTCGTACGCGTGCACGGTCACAGCACCGGTCGCACGCCATGTGCCTGCGCCGCTGCGAGGGCCTCGGCGTAAGTTGCGCCCACCTGACGGACCTCGGCACCGTAGCCACGCAGGCGGGTGACCTTGATGGCGGGCGCCGTCTCCGGGACAAAGATCGTCGCGTGGTATCCGAGCTCCCGCGCGGCATAGGCGACGGCGAGATCGGCATTGCCACCCGACGCGGCGACAACACCGTTGTGGGCGACCTCCATTGACAGCAAACGGTTGAAGATCCCGCGCGGCTTGAAGCTCCCGGTGTGCTGGAGGAGCTCGAGTTTCAAGATCACCGGCACTGGCGTCGGCCCAAGCCCCCCAGCCTCGATGCTGACCACGGGAGTCACTCGGACGCGGCCCTCTATCCGGGCAGCGGCCTGCTCGACAAGGTCAGGGCCCACGGGATGCGGCACCATCGCGACATTCTTCACCCTTGCTTCGGTCGAGCGGGTCGTCTCGCCGGTGCCAGCTCACCAGGACGGTCACGGGGTCACGCGACGCCCGAGTGCGTCGCGTCCCGACGGACGGTCCCTGTCTTCGGGCCGTATCGCCCTGGTACTTAAACAGGTGCCTGGTCCGTACTCAGTCTCGAAAGGTGGAGGCGCAGTCGGCCGCGCGCCACCGCTTTGGCGGGCGGAGGACTCCTAGTTATTCGTCTCCCCTTCGGGGGGCCCCGCACCTGCCGCGAACCGCGTCGTCCCCGCGTGCACAGTGCGGCTCGGGACTGATCGGACTTCCATACAGGTCCTTATCCCCTACAGCCGGTCCGTTAGTCGGCGTTCAATGGCTGTTAACAGGGCGCGGCTGACGACAGCCGCCGATGCTGGAGGCGAGGCGATGGTGCAAGTGAGCTCTTACGAACGGCCGAAGAGCCTGGACGAGGCTCTGGCAGCCCTCGAGGTGGCCGGTACCGTGCCCATGGGCGGCGGTACAAGGCTCGCTGCTTTGGCGGCATCGGGGCCCGTGCGCGTCGTCGACCTGCAGGCGGCTGGCCTGGGCGGGATTCAACGGCGCGACGACGGGAAGACCGTTATCGGCGCGACGACGACACTCGACGACCTCGCCAACAGCAGCGACGTCCCCGCGGCAGTACGCGAGGCCGCCCGTCGCGAGCGACCGAGCAGCCTGCGCACGCTCTCCACCGTGGGTGGCTGTGTTGCCACCGCAGAGGTCGAGAGCGAACTGCTCGCCACCTTCCTCGTCTACCGGGCGTCGGTGTGGACCGCTGACCCGAGCGGCACATCGGCTACCCCACTCGCGGACCTGCTCGCCGCTCCCGACCGGCGTGCGGGCAAGGTCATCACCCGCGTCGAGATCGAGACCGGCGGTTACGCCACCGCCGCGCGTGTCGGACGCACACCAAGCGACACCCCGATCGTCGCCGCGGTAGCCCGCAGGGACCCGGAGGGGAACGTCCTCGTGGCGTTCACCGGCGTGGGTACGGCTCCGGTGCTGGCTGAGTCGACGGGGGAGCTCGTGCCGCCGGACGACTTCCGCGGTTCTAGCGAATACCGCAGGTCCATGGCCGAGACACTCGGCCAAAGGGTACGGGAGGCTGTGAAATGACCACGATCCACCTCCGTTTGAACGGTGAAGACCGCGAGATCGAGTGCGAGCCGGGCGACAACCTGCTGCGTGTGCTGCGCCGTGAAGGGCTCACGAGCGTGCGCTTCGGCTCCGAGACAGGTGAGACCGGGGCAGCGGGCGTCCTGCTCGATGGCCAGCTCGTCTCGTGCGACGTCCTCCTCGCCGCCAAGGCAGACGGTCACGACGTCACGACGGTCGAATCCGTTGACGTCGCCCGCGGCGAGCTGCACCCTGTGCAGGAAGCCCTCGTCGAGACGGGTGCCATCCAATCGGGCTACTCGGCCGGAGCCATGGTGCTGGCGGCGATTGCCCTCCTCGGGCGGGAGCCGAATCCATCCGAAGCCGAGATCCGGGACGCCTTCTCAGGCATCCTCGACCGGGAGAGCGGATATGTGAAGACGGTCGAGGCGGTGAAGCGGGCGGCTGCCGTCCTCCGGGGCGAGAAACCCGATCCGTTCCTTCCCCTCCTCGTCAATCCGCTCACGAGCGCGGCGGGAGCCGTCCACACGGGTGCCCAGGATCATGTTCCGGCACCGGAGACCGTGCCGGACGCAGTCCCCCGCATCGTTCCGTCTCCCGGCGTGGCGCCGACAGCAGTCGTCGGCAAGCCCGAGCCGAAGGTCGACGCCCTCTCGCTCGTGAAGGGCAAGCCCGTGTTCACCGACGACATCGAGCTACGTGGCCTCCTGCACGCCAAGGTGCTGCGCAGCCCACACGCCCATGCCCGCATCCTTGCCATCGACGACAGCGAGGCTCGGGCGCTCCCCGGTGTGCACGCCGTCTTGCACTACGGCAACACGCCGCGGGTGAAGTACGCCTCCGGGGGACAGAGCGCACCGAACCCTTACCCCTGGGACCAGGTGAGTTTCGACGACCGAGTCCGCCACGTCGGCGACCGCGTGGCGGCAGTCGCCGCCGACACGGACGCCATCGCCGAAGAGGCATGCAGGCGCATCAAAGTGACCTACGAGGAGCTGCCCGCGGTCTTCGACGCCGCCGAGTCGAGAAAACCGGGCGCTCCGGTCATTCACGACGAGGAGGACTCCCTCGGTATCGTCGACACGACCACGAACGTCAGCTCGCACGTCGAAGGTGGCACGACTGACGACATGGAGGCGGCGCTCAAGGGCGCCGACCGCGTCTTCGAGGGCACCTTCCGCGTGCAGCGGGTACAGCACTGCGCTATCGAGCCGCACGTCGTGGTCGGCTGGCTCGACCCGGAGGAGCGCCTCGTCATCCGCACGTCGACGCAGGTACCGTTCCACGTCCGCCGCATGATCGCCCCGCTCGTCGGGCTGTCCGTGAAACAGGTCAGGGTGGTGAAACCAAGGATCGGCGGAGGCTTCGGTGCGAAGCAGGAGATGCTCATTGAGGACATCGTGGGCCACCTCGCGCTCGCGACAAGGCGACCGGTGCGACTGGAGCTCACCCGTGACGAGGAGTTCGAAGGGTCCCGCATCCGCCACTCCCAGACGCTCCAGTTCCGCTCGGGCGTCACGACTGACGGCAAGCTACGTGCCCTGGACCTGTCGGTCACGTGCGATACCGGCGCCTATGGAGTTCACGGCTTCACCGTGAGCTCGGTCACCGGACTTCGCGCTCTCTCGTCCTACAACAGCCCGGCAAAGCGCTACAACTGCGACGTCGTCTACACCAACGGCCTCGTCGCCGGAGCCATGCGCGGCTACGGCGCTCCACAAGGGGTCTTTGCCCTCGAATGCCATCTCGAGGACGTTGCCCGGTCACTCGGGCTCGACCCGGTCGAGTTCCGCCGCGACAACTGGCTGCGACTGGGCGACCGGCTTGACATCGCCCCCCGCCTAGGTGAGAGGGGCGCCGTCAGTGACATCGCCTTCGAGGACCTGCCGCAGGTGGGAAGCTGCGGAATGGAGGAGTGCCTCGCCCAGGGGCTGCGTGCCATCGGTTGGGAGCGGCGCGATGACCCCCAGTGGAAACGCCCGCAAGACCGACCTGAGATCCGTCGCGGGCTCGGCTTGGCTCTCTGCGTCATGGGATCGGGTATCCCGGGCGTCGACATGGGAGGCGCTTCGATCAAGATAAACGACGACGGTTCCTTCAACCTTTTGATCGGCGCCACCGACCTCGGAACGGGAGCCGACACCGTCGTCGCCCAGATCG
Organism: Acidimicrobiales bacterium; assembly: GCA_052148655.1. Classification (GTDB taxonomy): domain Bacteria; phylum Actinomycetota; class Acidimicrobiia; order Acidimicrobiales; family Bog-793; genus Fen-455. The sequence continues at coordinate 45,524 of JBKQHU010000051.1, read as the reverse complement.
CCGCGGAGGTGCTCGGCGTGCCCCTCGAGGACATCATCGTCTACGAGGCGGACACAGACTTCACGCCCTTCGACGTCGGTGCCTACGCCTCGGGTACGACGTACATCTCGGGCATGGCGGCGAAGAAGGCGGCGACCATCGTCGCCAAAAGGATTGCCGAACGAGCCGCCGCCATTCTCAGCTTGGACTCACCTGAGCTGGTCACGCTGCACGATCGGCGGGCCTGGGCCAGCGATGGCCGGTCCGTGTCGTTCGCGGAGATCGCCATTCGTTCGCTCCACCTCGAGGAACAAGAACAGATCATGGGCGTGGCATCGCACCTCGCCACCGAGTCTCCGTCTCCGTTCGCAGCTCAATTGGCCGAGGTCGAGGTCGACGTGGAAACCGGGCAGGTTACCGTCACGAAGTTCGTCACCGCTGTGGACTGCGGAGTCGCCGTGAACCCGCTCACGGCGAGCGGTCAGATAGAGGGCGGGGTCCTCATGGGACTCGGCTACGCCCTCACAGAAGAGGTCATCCTCGACGCTCAGGGCAAGGTGGAAAACCCTCGGCTAGGCCCGTACTGGATCTACCGTTCGGACGACGCACCGTCGATGGAGGTCTTCCTCGTTCAGACCATGGAGCCCTCGGGTCCATTCGGCGCCAAGGCAATCGGAGAGATCGGCATTGTCGGCGTCGCTCCGGCCGTGCGCAACGCCATCCTCGATGCCACCGGCGTCGCCCTCTATGAGACGCCCTTCACACCTGAACGCGTCTGGCGGGCGCTCCGCGAAGCGGGTGCTGTCGAACCAGCCCCGGCAACGAGTCACCATGCCGATGTCGCCGCAATGAGCTGACGACGGCGCTCCGAGGGCACGGTCGTGCCCCAGGCGCAGGTTGCATGACTACCCGGATCATCGACGACCAGCCCACCGCACAACCGAGGCAAACGCGATCGATCAGTCCGGACCGTCCGTGAGTGTGCGAGTGAGGAAGAGTCGCCTCGACCAGCATCTGATCGGGACAAACCTTGGTTCAGACAATGCCGCGGAGACTTACCACAGCGCCGCGGAGGTTCGCCACAGCACACAGGAGTTCACCGGGACGACTTGGCGACCCCGCCACACCACGCGCCGCAGTGTCCGGCCGCAGACCGGACGGCAGACACCTCAGCGTGTTCATGGCTTCGGTTTCACGAACACGATCGCCGCGTCTGCGTCGACGGTACTAGGCACACTCGGCTCCCACACGAAGATGTAGCAAGTCAGGTTCTTCTGTGTCGTCCCACATGACCCGTCCCCCACCGAACCGGTGATCACCTGGAACGAGGCCTTGGAAAACGAGCCGGTCGGGCCGGTCGTGACGGACACTACGTGAGTAGTCGCACAGGCTGCCGGATCATCCTTGAGTACCCTTGGAGTACATTCGACGATACCGAGCTTTATCTTGTGCGGGAAGTTCTTCCCAGTAATTACGACCTTCTGACCCTTGTGGAGACCCTTAGAGGGCACCACTGTGATGCTGGGAGTCGGTGTCTTGCGGGGCGATGTCAAAGACGCTCCGGCAATACCGATCGTCGTCGCGCCGACAAGAGTAAAGACCACCGCGGCACTCGTCACGGAACAAAGAAGCGGACGAACTAGACGTGGGCAGCAGGACATCCTTTGCCTTTCCTTTCTTGATGTTTGACTTCGGGACTCTTCTGGCAGCCTTGTGCTCGACGAGGCGGAACCGGACCCCAAAGGAACATTGAGGGCAAGTTCTGGCTGATGTCGCCGCGAAAGCCGCCCTCGGCCCTCCACAGCGCGAGACGGGTCCCGCTCGCGAAAACAGCCCCGTCGTCGTGTCGCCCCTTCCTTTCAGGCCGCGCTACCAGCCCCGCAGTCAGCTGTGGGACAACAACTCTGCCCTCCTCCTCGTCGGTGGGCGGGTGGTCGGCGCAAGATCGACCTTGACTTCCCGACTTACTATGTTAATTTAACACAGTAAGTCGGGAAGACAGCAAGCCCTTTGAGAGAGGAGCCATGGAGCACATGCGGTCCAAGGCTCGGTCCACGGCGTCATCTTCCCTTGGGAGCCTCGGCGCGGATAGCCCCGGCAGCCCTCCCGCGGAGTCTCAGATGCTGCGCGGCTCTCGAGCACTGCTGCGGGATATCAACGTCAGCCTGCTCATCGAACTCGTTCGCCGTTCTGGTTCGATCTCCCGCGCGGAACTCGCTCGCCAGAGCGGGCTCAGCGCCCCGACCGTTTCCACGATCGCGGGTCAACTGCTCGAGCGCGGAATCTTCATCGAGGTTGCGACTGCACCTTCAAACGGTGGTCGGCCGCCCGTGCTGCTGAGCGTTGACCCGAAAGCTGGCTACGTGATCGGGATCAAGCTGCGCGGAGACGGTCTCACGACCGTGATCTGTGATCTCGACGCCCAGGTCATGGCGACCAAAGAGGCGTCGGCCTCGCTGGTCGGCGATCCGGTCGCCGCCGTACGGGCGATCGAGCAGGAGACTCGAGGGATCCTGCGGGCGGCCTCGATAACCCGGTCGAAGGTCCTCGGTGTGGGAATTGGCCTGTCTGGCGTGATCGACTCCAGACGGGGCGTCTGCGATTTCTCCCACCTGCTCCAGTGGCGTGAGGCTGAGCTCGCAGAACCCCTTCGACGCCGTTTGCGCTTGCCTGTCTGGGTCGACAACGACGTGAACACGCTCGCCGTCGCGGAAAAGTGGGCCGGTGACGCACTCACGGCGCGCGATTTCGTCACCTTGAGCGTGGGCCGGGGCATCGGGCTCGGAATAGTCATCGACCGCTCGCTCTACCGAGGCGCGGCCGGGGGTAGCGGCGAGTTCGGCCACATGATCGTCGAGCCGGGCGGACCGAGATGCGAATGTGGGCGGTTCGGCTGTCTCGAAGCGCTCGTCGGTGAGGACGCAATGCGTCGCCGAGTCGGCGAGCGCCATGGGCGTGACGTGACCAGAGACGAATTCATTGCCCTTGCGGCTGCTGGTGACGGAGCGACCCTTGAGGTGCTTGACAGTGCGGGTCGAAGGCTGGGGTTGGCAGTCGCCAACATGGTCACCCTGCTCAACCCCGAGCTCCTGATCATCTGTGGAGAGGGAACCGATCTCGGTGACCCATTTCTCGCCCCGGTCGTGACCGCGGTGCGAGAGCAGACATTTGCCGATTTGGGTCGACAGGTCGAGGTGAAGGTGCAGCGTTGGGGAGACGATGCGTGGGCTGTCGGAGCCGCGACCCTTGTGTTGCGGGAGTCGTTCAGCCTGCCTGAACCCGACGAGAAGAGCCACGCCATCTGGCACCGGCCCGGTCCCGAGCGGTGAGGGAAGCGGACATGGGCACGACTAGTGCTGGGCGGCGGATCAAGTGAGCCGAAGCACCACAAGAGCGACGATGCACTCGAGCGTCGCGTCCATACTGCGCAACCAGGAGGAGAACGGTGCGATCGTCGCTTCGCCTGATTTCGGGGAGTACCGATATTGCTGGCTACGCGACGGATCTTTCATCTCATACGCGCTCGACAAGGTCGGTGAGCATCAGGCAGCAGCCCGGTACCACGAGTGGTCCAATCGAGCAATAGGGGGCATCAGCACCCTAATCGACCGTGCGATCGACTGGCATCAGAAAGGCAAGGCGCTTCACCCGGACCATATGCCGCCTGCCCGCTTCGCCCTTGACGGCTCGAATGTCGCAGACGACTGGCCCAACTTCCAGATTGACGGTTACGGCACGTGGTTGTGGGCACTTGGGCAGCACCTCCTCAGCACCGGCCAGGACGGGGTCCCAACAGACTTGCGCGACTCGGTCGAGCGGGTCGCGCGTTACCTGGATGCGTTTGCCCTCAGCCCCTGTTTCGACGTCTGGGAAGAAAGCGGATCCGCGCTGCATACCTCCACGCTGGCATGCGTCTACGGCGGCCTGACGGCCGCCGCGCGACTGCTGGACGACAAAGACCTCCTTACGCGTGCACAGACCGTTCAATCCCGGGTTGTCGGTAGTGCCGCCCGTCACGGGCGCTATGTGAAGTCGAGCCAAAGCGACGACGTCGACGCCAGCATCCTGTGGCTGTCGACACCGTTCGGTCTCGTCGAGCCAGGTGACCACTTCTTCGTCGAGACAGTCCGGGCCATCGAGGCACGGCTCAGTCTCGATGGAGGACTCCGTCGGTACCCGAGAGACACGTACTTCGGAGGTGGCACGTGGCCAGTTCTCACGGCGTCGCTCGGATGGCATTACCGCGCAGTCGGTGACCTCGACGCGGCCCGGCGCTGTGAGGGGTGGGTGGCAGGCCATTTCGATGACGAAGGTCGTCTCGGTGAGCAGTTCGGCGGGGAGCGACGCGACCCAGAGCACTACCGCGAGTGGGTCAGCCGGTGGGGTCCCCCGGCGAGGGATCTCACTTGGTCGCACGCGATGTATGTGGTGCTCTGTGCCGCGCTTGACGATATCGACGGACCGCAGGCGAAAAAGGCGCTGACCCGGCCCGGCGGTGGCGATGAAGAGGCAACAAAGTGACCAGAGGACGCGCAGGTATCACAGCGGGTCGAGTGCTGCCCATGCGAGCCGCCCGCGCGCATGGGCAGGGACGTTCGATATGACAAGCGATCACCAAGCGGAGAAGGAGGGAAGAAGCAGTAACACAACGCCCAGGACCATCAAGAATCAAACAGAAAAGGGAAAGTGATCATGAAAGCAAGCAATCCATCGAGGTGGAAGACGAGGACGGCGGTGCGACTCCTTGTCGCCGTCGCCACGATCGGGGCTGGGGGCACGTTAATCGGTCTTACCGGGGCAGCGAGCTCGGCTGCGACCGTGCCTCACCGCACGCCAGTGGTGACGCTCCAGTTCTGGAACGCCTACAACGATGTAACAGAGACGCCGGTGATGAACGGCGTCGTCATTCCCAGCTTCGAGTCTCTGAACCCGGGCATCAAGGTAGTTGACGACACGCTTCCGTACGCCGGGATGTTGCAGAAGTTCATTGCGGCGTCTGCCGCGGGGGACCCGCCGAACTTGATGCGTTCCGACATTGCGTGGGTGCCCCAGCTGGCGTCGGAGGGGACGCTGCTGGAAACCTCCACCCAGCCGTGGTTCGCACCGATCAAAGCAGCCGCTGATCCGGGCCCGCTGTCGACGAACTACTGGAACGGCGGCTACTACGGACTCCCCGACGATACGAACACGCAGGTCTTCTTCTGGAACAAGGCGGACTTTGCCGCGGCTCATCTGTCGCCTCCAGCGACATGGGACCAGATGATTACGGACGCGAAGCTGCTGACTATTCCGTCCAAGCATCAATTCGGCCTCGGCGTGGACAGCACCGACATTTGGAACGTCGGCCCCTACGTCTGGACCGACGGTGGTAACTTCACGAACAAGGCGCTGACGACGACAGCCAACTATATGGACGGTTCCAACACCGAAAACGCTGTCCAAACGCTCGTGACCCTTTACAAGAATGGGGACATCGGCAGTGACTTCGTCGGAGGTTCGGGGTCGATCAGCGGCGAAACGGGCTTTCCGCTAGGCGAGTACGCGATGTACTTTGACGGTCCGTGGGCTCCGACGACCTACAAGGCAGACAAGTTCACCGGCTACGGCACGTCCGTGATTCCGCCAGGCCCTGGTGGCTCGGTTTCGGTGGTCGGTGGCGAGGACCTCGTCATCGCCAAGGGGGCCAAGAACATGGCCGACACGATCAAGTTCGTCCAGTTCCTGCAGTCGCCGTTTGCCCAGCTCGCAATGGCTGGTGCAGGCGACATGGCGGCGTACACAACGGACTCGGCGGCCGAGGCCATTGAGAACCCGGCTCTCAAGGTCTTCGCCAAGGAGCTCCTCACTGCGAGGGCCCGGCCAGTGACCGCGAGCTACGCCCAGCTTGACACCGACTTCTCCACCGAGCTGGCGCTCATGCTTGCCGGAAAGGTCACAGTTGACGCAGGACTGAAGATCGCCTCCCAGGAAGCGAACAAAGCGCTCGCCTCCGCGAGTTGAGCAGAGCAATGAGCCTCGAGCGACACCCGGCGGCGGTCTTGCCGGGTGTCGCCTCGCGGCGATCCACACGCTCATACCGAGTTCGCCGGATCGCGACGCCCTACCTTCTCCTCGCACCGGCGATCGTCATCTACGGGGTCTTCACCGTTTACCCCATCTTCCGCCAGTTCGACATCAGCTTCTACAACTGGCACATATTTCCCGGCGTATCGAATCCCTTTGTGGGCTGGTCGAATTACACTGCGATCTTCCGCGACCCGGTCGTGCGTACGGCGTCGTTCAACTCGTTCCTCTTCATCGTGATCACGGTGCCCGTGCAGATGGCCATCGGCCTGTTCGCGGCGGCAGTCCTCACCGACCGTCTCCCGGGATCAATGTTCTGGCGGGCCGCGGTGTACATACCGGTTGTCACCTCATGGGTAGTAGTGAGTTGGGTCTTCTCGTACATCTTCGCTTCGCAAGGCGGCATCATGAATGCTGTCGTCGGCTTTTTCGCGGGCCACTCCGTGAGCATCGACTGGACCGCCCAGACCTGGACGGGAAACGCGGTCATTTGGCTTCTCAGCATCTGGAAGGGCGTCGGCTGGTCGTTCATCATCTTCCTCGCCGCACTCGATGGCATTCCCCGGCAGTTGCTCGAGGCAGCCAGGATCGACGGGGCTTCAGAGGCGCGTGTCTGGCGTCACGTAGTTCTCCCGTCGATACGCGCGGCGGTCACCTTCGTGACGGTTCTTCTCGTCATAGGTGCCGCGCAGGTGTTCACCCAGATCTACGAGATAACCAAGGGTGGTCCCTACAACTCGACGCAATCGCTCATGACCTACATGTACGAACAGGCGTTTTCGTACTTCTCCTTCGGTTATGCGGCAGCGCTTGCCTCGTTGCTTGCTGTGGTTCTGTTCGGGTTCAGCGTGGCCGAAATCCGCATTCTTCGACGCCAAGACGTCTGAGGGGACTGGAAAGTGGCGCCAAGCGTTGAGCCCGACCAGACCAACCGGACGACACCCATCGCCGGGACCGGACCCGGACTCTTCGGCATCCGTAGGCGCAGCCGTTCACGACTTGTCATCGCAGTTCTTCTGGCGCTCGTCTCTCTGGGTCCCCTCCTTTATATGCTCTCGCTGTCATTCCAGCCGAACGGTGGCCTGCTCGGCGCGACGGTGCTCATCCCGACCCACCCGACAGTGCAGAACTACGTGCAGGCCTGGACCGAGAACAGCTTCAGCCACTACTTCCTCAACAGCCTTCTTGTCGCGGTCGCGACCGTTGCCATCACGGTCACGGTCGCGTCGCTCGCCGCTTTCGCCTTCGCGCGCTACAGGTTCCCGTTGAAGCAGGTGATCTTCTATATCTTTCTTGCCAGTCTCGCAGTGCCCAACCTGCTGCTTCTCATTCCGCAGTTCCTTTTGATGGACCGGCTTCATCTGCTCAACTCACTCGAGGGTCTCACTCTTCTCTACGTCGCCTCCAATCTGCCCTTTACGATCTTCCTGCTACGCGGCTTTTTCGAGGCGATACCGCGCGAATTCGAGGAAGCGATCCGCCTCGAGGGAGCCGGGACGCTGAGGGTGCTCGTCAACTTGATTGTGCCGCTCTCGTTGCCCGCGGTCGCCGTCGTTTCGATGTTCATCTTCAGCGCGTCCTGGGACGAGTTCCCGGTGGCGTTGACGATGATCAACACGGCGTCGCGCTACACACTGCCTGTCGGCCTGGCCGACTTCATCGGGGTACACACGATTGCCTGGGGTCCGTTCTTCGCGGCGTCGGTCATCGCGACGGTGCCGGTTATCGTCGTCTTCCTGGTCTCCCTACGCTGGTTCCGCAGCGGGGTGTCTCTCGGTGCCATCCGCTGAGCCGAAGCGCGTTGGACACAGCCGCACGTGCGCGGAGTTTGTAGAACAGGCGAAGGGGCGGCCGGACAGACGGGCGTGTGCAATTTGCGCCTTGGCGACAGGAGGATCCTGAGATGGCAAGCGAGAACACTCTCGGGGCAGACACAGGTAGCCGGCAAAGCCCGCTTGGTGACCTGCGCGCCTTTTATCGCAACGGTGAGGAGGTAACTACAGCCACCTTGCCGATCGGTGCCTCCCGCGTTCTGGCGCGCCGCGCCACTGGCGGCGTGGTCGAGGCCGAGGTGGGAAAGGGCGCCGCCCGATTCAGGGAGCTCCCGTCCGGCACACATGCCGTTGAGGCACTCGACTCCAATGGCGCCCTCCTTGCCGAGGAGCTGACGACCGTTGGCGCGCACGCGGGCGAGCGCCCAGTACACGGTTTTGCCACCTCGTTCGGGGACCAGGACGTCCCAAAGATGCTTACCTGGCATCAGGCGCTTCGCACCACGGTCGTCCAGGTCTACGACTGGATGGCGAGTTACACCGAGCCGCTAGGTTCCAAGCGCGGTTGGAGGGATCCCTCCAACCGGCCAGTTTCCTTCAGGGCATTGCGTGCGCTTGCTACCGGGCTCCGAGAACTCGGTGCCGTTGCCCACGCCTACGCGCCGGTGTACGCCGTCGGCAACGCCTTTGCCGCGGAGCACCCTGAAATGCTCATGTACCGGGGGGATGGGGAGGCCATTCGCTTCCTTGACCAGATCGTGCTGGCCAACCCCGCCAACCCGGACTGGCAGCGTCACTTCGTGGCCGCCTACGGTTCGGCTGCCGATGCGATCGGTTTCGACGGCTTCCACATCGATACCTACGGCTATCCACGCGTTGCGCTCGACGGGGACGGCAACAGCATCGACATGCGTGCTGCTTACGAATCGTTCCTCAGCTTCGTGCGCGATTCCCGGCCTGCCAGCTTGATCAGTTTCAACCAGGTCAACGGTGTGCCGTCGGCGGCTCGTCTGCCCGTCGGGCCCGGATTCCGGTACTGCGAGGTATGGCCCCCGAACGACAACTGGCGCCATTTCGAAGGGCTGCTGGACCGAAGCTCCGGAAGGGCGGGCCTTCTCGGTGCGCCGGCCTCACGAGAAGCACTGATGAGAGGCTCGATTGCTTGCTACCCGCCGGTGTGGGGAGTCGACGACCCGCGCGGGGTAGTTCAAGGCATGGAGCGTGAGGCCTCACTGCGGACGGTCGTATCCACTGAGGCGATCGCCACCAGCCTTGGGGCAAGCGCCCTGCTCTACGGTGACCTGGCAGGGGCACTTTGCGACCCTTACTACCCCAAGCACGCGCGCCTGACCGCTGATGAAGCGGGGACGGTGATCGCCTGGCGCCGCTTTGCCTTACGGTGTCGCGACCTGTTCCTCGAGGGCGAGGACACGAGCTGGTACGAGATCAACGACGAGAATGGCGCGGTTGCGGCAAAGGCAGTCGCGCCGGTACGACCAGAGCCCGTCGGCGGGACGCTCTTCGCCAGGGTGGTTCATGCCGAGGGCCGGGTGACGGTAGGGGTTGTCGATTTGACCGGGAGCCAGAATGGGCGGTGGTCGGAGCCCACCGCACGGGGAAGTGTCTCCTCGGTGACGCTCAGGGTGCTGTTGGACCACCCGGAGAACTGGCGAGCCGAGGCCGCGGTCCTTGGTGCCGGTGACGACCGCTTTGCTCCTCTCCTCGCCCGGGAGGTGCCCAATCACCGCAGTCGCGCCGTCGAAGTGGAACTCCCGCTCGTTGCCGGGTGGTCCGTACTCCGTCTCGAGCGGTCGAAGCCCGGTCGTCTCCAGTAGGAAATGAGGGATAGCTCGCTCGGTGCCCCCACGAAAATCTAGCAATTCACTCCCGACCGGGTCCTGCCTGTCGACGAATCGAGCCCGGCGCGCCGATTGCTGGGAGACGGCACCGAGGGAACCTAAGGATTCTCCCGTCGGGTGGTGACCGGACTGAAGGATCCCTTCGATGTCCGCAGCCGGTGGGGCCTGGAGAAAAGGAATCCCTGGCCCAGGTGACAGCCTTGGAGCTTGACGTGATTGAGTTGCGACATCTCGATGCCCTCCGCGATGGTCACAAGGTGAAGCGACTTGCCGAGCTGGATGAGCGCGTCAAGGAAGTCGCTGCCCGTCGATGTGGCCAGTTGGGCAACACTGGTGCCAGCCCTGAACCGCACCGTGTCGGCGCGCCATACGACACCGGCGCGGGCATGCCGGTCTACCGCTGTATCCACTCCGGAAGGAGCACTCCTGCCAGTCGTGCGTAACCTCGAAGCGCAGGACGCGTCCAGGTTTGGTAGCTTCACGCTCGCTCTCGCAGATCGCGAACGCGAGCACAAAGAGGGGGACCACGTGGACACTACGTCCTTGGCACAAAGTGTCGTCGACGAAACGACCGTCGTTGTGGACAACATTGCACCCGACCAGCTCGGTAACCCGACCCCGTGCGCCGAGTGGACAGTTCGCGACGTGCTCAACCACATCACCAATGGCGCGGTCATGTTCGCCATGTCGTGCGATCAAGGCTCAGTCTCCGAGGAGTTGACGGCTCAGATCGCTGCCGGTGACGACTTCAAAGGCGCCTGGAGGGCCGCCACCACCGCGGCGCTCGGCGCGGCCGCCGAGCCCGGAGCAATGGAAAAGACCGTGACCCTGCCTTTCGGCGAGATGACAGTCGGGGCTTTCCTCAATTACGTCATCTTCGACCTCACGACCCACGCCACCGATCTCGCCCGCGCCACCGGACAGACCATCACCAACACCGATCTGCTCGAGGCCGCACTTGAGGCTGGGCGCCAGACGCTCGGCCCAGGGATGCGTCAGCCGGGTGTCTTCGACTCCGAGCAGCCCGTCTCGGCCGACGCACCGGTCATCGACCGCCTTCAGGCCTTTGCCGGTCGCAAACCCTGAACGGAACCGTGGGACCACCGCCCCAGATCTCAGCAACCAGCACGGGTTGGCGAACACAGAACCTCTGTTCCGACGACAGCGGTGCCTTCGTCTCACGAACTGCCCGTGTGAGAACGTAAGGCGGTTCGTCGCTGGCAACGGGTACAGCTACGACGCGATGCCCAGCTTCTGCACGAGAAAGTCAGGGCGGTTGGCACGCAACCAGGCCACTCCTTCGTCGAGGAGGACCTGTGTGCTCTTTCCCTGAGCGGTCGCCCGCGCTCCGACGTGATGCACGTAGGCGCGGCTGACGAAATGCCTGTATCCCATGTTGACCAGATCCCAACAGCAGACGTCGTCCGCAAACCAGTTGGTCGGTGGAAAGCCCCCAACCGCCTCGAAGGTCTCGTGACGGATCCAGGCGGCGACCGGTACGACCATGTCGATTCCGAAGATCTGTTGCTCGGTGTCGTAGCCGATACCTGTCAGCTGCGCGGCTCCGTTGGGGACACGGATGTTCTGCGCACCCTTCACGTAGTTCGAGCGGCAGCCGACGAACCCGATCGGCTCGGCACACAGGCGGCCGATGGTGTTGACGTCTTCGAGGAGGAGCCTCACGGTGTCAGGGTGCAGGACACAATCGTCGCCGAGTATGAGCAACTCGCTCGCGTCGGTCTGTCCCGCGCACCAGTTCCACGCCTCGCTACCGGTCGAGATGCCGGGAGCCTGACGCAGCAGCTGCATGCGCGGATTGTGGGGAAGCTCACCCGGCTCCTCAGTGCCGTTCCAGCCGACGACGACGTCGAGCGTCGGCGCGTATGCCTGAATAGACGCGAGCGCCACGCGCAGGTCACCCCAGACGGACTGGGCGCTCTCGGGGGTTGAGAATCGGGCCGCGGGCAGGATGATGGTCAGCATCGTTGGTGCCTCCCGGTCTCAGACAGCTGCCAGATCGCCGGCGCAAATGCTTCGCTTGAAGGTCTGCAAGGCATGGTTCACAGCCTGGTCCATATCGAGGTAGCGGTATTGGGCCAGCCGACCGGCGAAGACCGTCGTGGGGTCCACCGCGGCCAGCAACCCTGCGTACTGGTCGTAAACGAGCCTCGAGGCCGGCATGGGCACCGGGTAGTAGGGCTCGTTGTGCTGAGGCCGGTACTCCTCCGGGTACTCCCTGGTGATGCGGGTGGGGCCGACGACGGGCCCACTGAAGTGGGCGTGCTCGATGATCCTGGTGAAGTCGTGCTCGTTCGGGTAGTTGACCACTGCCGTCGACTGGTAGGGCCCGGCCGGCAGCTGCGTGTCCTCGAAGCGGAGACTGCGGTAAGGCAACGGCCCGTTTACGCCTTTGAAGTACTCGTCGATCGGGCCGGTGAAAACCAGGCGTTTGAACCGAACCGAAGAACCGATGGCATCATGGCCGGTCGAGAGAGCGACCGTGATCTGGTCATGATCGAGCATCCGCGACACCATGGTCGTGTAACCGTCTGCCGGAAGGGCCTGGTACGGGTCTTTGAAGTAGCGGTTGTCGCGCGAGATCACCACCGGGACCCGCGCCGTCACCGCCGGGTCGAGATCCTCGGGACGCCGTCCCCACTGTTTGACCGTGTAGTTGACGAACACAGAGTCGTAGAGGAACAAGCCGAGCTCCGCGAGCGCGCGATCCGGGTGCTCGATGAGCCGGAGAACGGGGACCCTGGCCCCCAGGCTGAACTCGTCGACCAAGGCCCGCACGAGCGGCGCCGCGTCCCTCTCGCCGAGAAGCGCTTCGAGAGTGTTCAGGTTGCAGGGTAGCGGCACCAAACGCCCCGACACGGAGGCCAAGACCCTGTGCTCGTAGGGGCGCCAGTCGGTGAACCCGGACAGATAGCGCCACACGGTCTCCGAGCTGGTGTGGAAGATGTGGGCACCGTAGCGGTGAACCCTGATGCCATTTTCGTCCACCGGGTCGTGGGCGTTGCCGGCTATGTGACCCCGGCGATCGATGACGAGCACCGTCTGGCCAAGCTGGGAGGCGATGCGCTCGGCCAGTGTCGCCCCGGTGAGGCCTGCGCCGACGACGAGCCAGTCGAAACTCCGCCGTGGGGCAAAAGACCTGGCCCGATGAGAGCTCACAGTACCCACATCGACCAGATGACGGTCGTCCTTTAGCCGGTGGCGAAACTCTTTGACCCCGGCGCCAGAGCGTGGCGGTCATGACAAGGGCTCCGCGTGTCATCGCCGCGCGTAGCTGACCTTTTCGACTCGGCAGTTACCCCTTCACGCCGCGCAGGTATTGTCCCTAACGCATGCCCCAATCGGCTTCCTGCTTCGTTCGGCGTGCACGACTCGCTCGCGACACCCCAGCTGCCCGCTCGGCACCGCTGGGAGACCACCGCCCTTGGACGAGGAGCAGCCGATGAGGAGGCACCCCTGCTTACTTGGAATCGACCTAGGCACGGGCTCGACGAAGGCGATCCTGCTGGATCCGAGTGGCGTCGAGCTAGCCGTCGCCTCGGTCCCGGTTCCGCTGTCGAGACCCCGGCCGGGCTGGGTCGAGTCGGACCCGGAGGACTGGTGGTCGTCGGTGAAAAGCGCCGTGGCCAAGGTGCTCGCGGCTAGCGAGTCTCAGGTCTGCGCTATCGGGCTGTCGGGGCAAATGCACGGCGTCGTACTGACACGCCCGGACGGGAGAGCGTTGCGGCCGGCCGTGCTCTGGTTGGACCGTCGCGCGGAGGGCTGTCTCGGGGCGTACCGGGCCCTGCGACCGGCTACCCGCGCCGTGTTGGGCAACCCTCTCGTGCCGGGGATGGCTGGACCCCTGCTCCACTGGCTCGCCGCGCAGGAGCCGGCGGTCCTGAGGGACGCCGAATGGGCTCTGCAGCCGAAAGACTGGTTGCGGCTCCGACTCGTCGGGCACGCGGGCAGTGAAGCGAGCGACGCTTCAGGGACCCTCCTGTTCGACCTGTTCCAGAACACTTGGGCCCTCCCCGTCGTCGAGGCGCTCGGGATTCCGGCGCGACTGCTGCCGCCGCTGAGTGCTTCCGACGACGTAGCCGGCCGACTCGACGCCTCTGTCGCCGGAGAGTTGGGCCTGCCCGGTGGCATTCCGGTCGCCTTTGGCGCTGCCGACACCGCCGCCGCGTTGGTGGGAACCGGCCTCTCGTGGCCCGGGCCGGTGCAACTGACCGTCGGATCCGCCGCCCAGGTGGTGACGCTACGCAGGCTGCCTCGGCCGGACCCCGAACTCCGCTATCACGTCTACGCGTCGGCCGTCCCAGGTCTTTGGTACGCCATGGCCGCAGTGCAGGCCGCCGGGATAGCCCTGTCGTGGGCACTGAACACCTTCAATGCCACCTGGGAGGAAGCCTACGAAATACTTGATGCCGTGCCTCGTGGCGGTGCCGGTTCACCGGTTTTCATCCCGCACCTTGCCGGCGCGCGGTCACCGTCGATGAACACCTCGGCCAGGGCGGGCTTTCTCGGTCTCGAGCTGAGCCATGACCGGGCGGACCTGTTACGTGCGGTCTTCTACGGTGTCGCCTTCTCGATCGCCGAGGCGGCCGGCGCCCTGCCGGAGTTCGTGGACTCCTCTGAGCTCTATCTTGCCGGGGGCGGCACGCTCCACCGGACGTGGCGCCAACTCCTTTGTGACGTGTTGGGAAAAAAGCTCTTGATCGTCGAGAACCCCAACGCCTCAGCGCGCGGAGCTGCCTTGCTCGGCGGGCGCGCATCCGGGGTCGTCGGGGATCCGGGCGGAGCGCCCCCAGTCACAGATGAGGTAAGGCCCGAACGGCGCGCTCACGAGTCACTCGCCGAGGCGTTCGGGCGTTGGAAGACGGCCGAGATCACCTGCGTCGGCAAGCCGTCCCGCTGACGAGGGGACTTCCCGAGAGCAGCCTCGCCTCGACGGCTCGGCCGGGCACCTGCGTGGGTGGGCCACACGACCTCGCCAAGGCCCCTCCGCGCTTCTTCTTCGTGGCGCTGCCCAAAGGATCCTCGGTGGAACGGGCCGCAACGAGGAAGATCGCGTTGGTACCGCGAGCTTGAGAGTGCTCGCCGCGCCGGTGAGCTGCGAACCCTGGGTGGCTGCCTCGGCGCCGATCAACGTGTCACTCTTGAGTCATTCCCGCTGACGCAACTCGCCTGCTGCCGTTGCGGCCGCATCGGCCGCTGTCCGAAGGAAGCTTCGAACGGCCTCCCGCTGCCCAGCTGGGAGCTTGGCGGCAATCGCCCGGATCCGCTCGTGAAAGGTGACCATGCCGACCGGTGTGCGATCGAGGGCCTGCGTTGACAGCTCGACCAAGATGTAGCGGCGGTCGCTCGGATGGGGCCCGCGCCGCACCCAGCCGCCTTGTTCAAGGCGGTCAACGAGCATCGTGATCGCCCCGGAAGTAAGCGACAACCGGTCGCCCAGCTGACGCTGGGTCAGCGGCCCGTCGGCCTCGAGGTGCTCGAGCGCGTCGAGGTCTGTCTCGCTGATGCCGGCGCTGGTGGCGAGTGCGGCGCGCATGCGGTCTCGTTCGAGGCCGAAGCGTTGCAAGCTGGCTGCAACCTCGTCGGGCCCTGGCACCTCCATTGACGTGAGTATAGCGAGTCCCTATACTGCTTAGTTACTAAGCTACCGTTTGGCTAAGCGATAGGAGATAGGGTGATCAAACCCAGCCCCACAGGCAGTTCAGCCCTGCGGCTCCTCGGGATCGAAGTGCGAGGGCGCCCCGACACCGACCCGGACGGGACCGGGACGGCGAAGAGCACCGCCCTGCGTTCGCGGTCTCCGGCGTCGGCCAAACCCGTTGCCGTGTCCGTTGAAAAGGAGATCCGATGAGACTCGACTCGTTCTACTATCGGTTCGCGTACCGGTTCACAAAGCCCCGGTGGGACAGTTCCGAGCCCCGCCCTGAGCTCGAGAGGCTGATCGAGGGCCGCCGGCCCGGGCGTGTTCTGGACCTCGGATGCGGGACGGGCACCAGCGCCGTCTACCTGGCCGAACATGGCTGGGCGGTGGTGGGCGTGGACTTTGTCGCGCAGGCGATCGAGACGGCCAAGGCTCGCGCCGCAAGCGCCGGAGTCCCGGTCAGCTTCGTCGTGGGCGACGTGGCCCAGCTCGGCGAGGCCGGCGTAGAGGGCCCGTTCGATCTCCTTGTGGACATCGGCTGCTACCACGCGATCCCCGATGGCATGCGGGATGCCTACGCAGCCGGCGTCGCCGGCGTTGCCCGCAGCGGCGCCGACTTCTACTTGGCCGGCATCACTGATCCACCTGCAAGTTGGCGTCTCCTGGGTGCCGGGGGTATCAGCCCCGCGGAGGTATGCCGCCGATTCTCGGCTTTCGCGCTGGAAGACGAGCAGACATCCGCCGGCATGGGCGCGATGCGGCACTTCGCGCTCTATCACCTCGTCCGCAAGTAGGAAAGCGGTGACCGGGCGGAGCGCGTCCTTCGACTTGGTGCCGGCGCACCTCGCGTGACAGCCTGAGCACATGTACAACCCGACCAGCGCCTCAAGGCCCTCCCGGCATCCCGACAGGGCGAGCTATGACGCCGAGACGGTTCACGAGATCCTCGACGTGGCACTCATATGCCACGTTGCCTTCGTCGCCGACGACCGCCCGCAGGTGCTGCCGATGACGTTCGTCCGGATCGGTTCTGCCGTTTACCTCCACGCATCGACCGGCGCGCACATGGCGAGAATGGCGGCTAGACAAGGGGGGCTCGAAGTTGCCCTCGAGGTGAGCGTCGTCGACGCGCTGGTGTTTGCCCGCGCGGGTTTCAACCACTCCTTGAACTACCGCTCAGTGGTTGCGCACGGGACGGCCGTCCTTGTGGACGACAAGGCCAAGAGGGAAAGCCTCGACGCTCTCCTCGAGAAGCTGGCGCCGGGGCGCTGCCTGGATGTCAGAGCGGCGACCGAAGCCGAGCTACGCCAGACAGCCGTCCTGGCGCTTCCCCTGGTCGATGTCTCGGCGAAGATACGGACTGGGCCACCGGCCGACGACCCCGAAGACCTTTCCCTCTCCTACTGGGCTGGTCTCGTGCCGGTCCGCGAGGTCCGGGGCGCGCCCGAGGCTTCACCGGACCTGGCGCCGGGCATCGGTCTGCCGCGATACCTCTGAGGGCTGTCGAGGTGCACCTAGCACTCGACGCGCCGCCCCTCGCAGGTTGGTCGGATCCTTTCCCACGGCGGGATTGCGCGTGACGGCACCGGGTGCGCTAGACCGGTGCGGTGACCCCCGATATTGAAAAGCCCGTGCGCGTGCTCCGTGTCTTTACAGACACGGCCGGCCTTTGGGGCAACTCCCTCGGCGTTGTCGATGGGCGGCTGGTCGCCGAGAGCGACCGTCAGCGAGTCGCGCACGCTCTCGGCTTCAGTGAGACGATCTTCATCGACGACCGCGCCACAGGCGTGCTTCGCATATTCACGCCGGCCGTGGAACTGCCGCTGGCCGGGCACCCGCTTGTAGGCGCGGCCTGGCTGCTGGGGCGCGAAAGCGACAGGTCTGCATCACTCGAGCTGCGGCCGCCAGGCGGACTCGTCCGGGCCTGGCACGATGCCGGCGACAGGACTTGGATCGAGGCGCCGCTCGCCAGCTTGCCGGACTGGACGCTGGTCCAAATGGACTCGCCCGCCGCCATCGATAATCTGTCCGGACCGCTACAGCCCGAACATGATCATGTCGTTTACTGGGCCTGGATCGAGCCCGGCGTAATGCGGATGCGCTGCTTCGCTCCCAGGTTCGGGATCATCGAGGATGAAGCCACCGGTTCGGCGGCTCTTCGGCTCGCGACCGCGCTCGGTCAGCCGATCGATATCCGACAGGGCAAGGGTTCGGTGCTGAGTGCACGTCCAATAGATTCCGAGCGGGCGGCAGTCGGTGGTCTGGTCGTGGAGGATCTGCCGCTCTCACTGCCTTAGACCAGACGCTCTACGGGCAGGTACAACTGTGCACTCGTCGGAGAGGGCACGCCCGCTTTCCGGCACGGCCGGCGTGTCATTCCCAATGCTCGGGAGACCCGCGACAAGGACCCCAGCCATTCGTGCAAGCATCTACCGGGTAACCCGGTGGTCGGTGGCGTCGTCCCGATGGGGAGGCGGCACCGAACTGCTGTGTCAGCCGACGGACCGCCCGGATCGGCGGCTCGACGGCTCGACCGCTCGACGGCTCGAAGCCGATTTGTGCGAAAGGATGCTGCCGCAATGCGCGAGAACGGGGATGTGCCCGTGACTTGCCGAGCTTGACAACGCCGTGAAATCACGTCTCCTCCTTGGACCTGTGGCACTGGCCGCCACCCTGGCGGTCGTAACTACGGCGTGCG
Organism: Acidimicrobiales bacterium; assembly: GCA_052148655.1. Classification (GTDB taxonomy): domain Bacteria; phylum Actinomycetota; class Acidimicrobiia; order Acidimicrobiales; family Bog-793; genus Fen-455. Next base: position 27,494 of record JBKQHU010000051.1, on the reverse strand, counting down.
GCAGAGGAGCCGCCCTCCCACCCGCAAGGCGCTCGGCCGGGTCGCGGACCTACAGCCGCTGCCCCTGGGTGCAGGAGTCCCTGCGAAACACGGCGCCACCCGAGCGGCTGGCCGCTCAGGTCGTCGCAAGAATGACAATTGCCGAGAAGGTCGGCTTCGTCGAGCTGGTCCGTCGTGGCCGGATCGAAAACCTCAGCAGCGGAGTGCCCGCTTTGTGCATTCCGCCTCTCACCCTCACCGACGGGCCGAATGGACTTGCCTTTGACCTGCACGGCGTGACCCAGCTCCCGGCCTCGATCGCCCTCGCCGCCACCTACGACCCGACACTCGCCCGCCAATACGGTGCGGTCCTAGGCGCCGAAGCCCGCACGAAAGGTCTCGACGCCGTGCAAGCTCCCGAGCTGAACCTGGCCCAGGTACCACAAGACGGCCGGATCTTCGAGTCCTTCGGGGAGGACCCCGCCCTCACATCCGCGATGGGTGTGGCCGTTGCGGACGGGATCCAGTCCCATGGGGTGATGGCGGTCGCAAAACACTTCACGGCCTACAACCAGGAGACAGAACGTGAGACCCTCCGCGAGGTCGTCTCTGAGCGCGCGCTGGTCGAGCTCTACGACCGACCGTTCGAGGCTGTCGTCAGCGAGGCGCACGCGGCCGCGGTGATGTGCGCTTACGGTGTCCTGAACGGCGTCGCCGACTGCGCCGACGCAAGCCTTTACAGACTGTTGCACTCCTGGGGCTTCACCGGCTTTGTCCGCTCCGATCTCGGAGCCGTGACCAATCCGGTGCCCGCGTTCCAGGCCGGGCTCGACCTGATCAAACCCTCCGCGACAGACGAGACCAGGGTGATGATCGCCCGCGCCGTGCACGACCGCTCGATCACGCCGGGCATGCTCAACCGAGCCGTCATCCGCGTGCTCACCGAGATGTTCGCCTACGGCCTGATCGCGCACCCCCGGAACGCCGATGTCACCGTGCCGGCAACGACCCCGCGTGATCGTCTGACAGCCCTTCGGGTGGCTGATCGCTCGATCGTGCTGCTCAAAGATGCCGCCGGCGTGTTACCACTCGCCGGCTCGCCAGGCTCGGTCGCGGTCATCGGGGACGATGCCGAGAGCGCGGCCGTAACTGCGGGCACGGGAAGCTCCTACGTCAATCCCCCCTTCCTTATCACGCCTCTCGCGGCCCTCCGGCACGCTTTCAAGCAACCCACCAGGATCCGGACCGCAGGCGGTGGGACCGCGCTCGGCCTGCTCCCGCCCATCCCTGCAGCTGACTTCGTGAGCGGTGGCCCGCTCCCGGCGGAGACCGTCACGCGCAGGAACCAAGCGAGGCCCGCGGGCAGTCCCCCGCTCGGCACGCTGGGCATCATCATCCCTCCCGGCCGTACTGGCCCCTCTCGGGTGCGCAGTGCGGGCTGGTGGTCGTGGAAGGCCGTGATCCGGGTTCCCCACAGTGGCATGTACGAGTTCTCCCTCCAACTCGGCGGCCAGGTCTCGCTGGCGGTTGGCGGGCACAGCCTCCTCGCCTCCCCGGGCCTCGACGCTCGGCCCAGCTGGTCGACCACGATCGAGATGCGCGCGGGCCGGTCTTACAGGCTCGTGGTGGAATGGCTCTCGCTCGACGGCAACCCCCTGCCACAGCTGGGTTTCGAGGACGTCTCACCCACAATCGCTCGTGCCGTGGCTGTAGCACGCGCCTCAAAGGTGGCGCTGGTGTTTGTCGGTGATCTTGAAGGTGAAGGTGTCGATCGGGCGAGCCTCAACCTGCCCGGCGACGCCAACGCGCTCATCGAGGCGGTCGCCAGGGCAAACCCCCGTACCGTTGTCGTGCTGAACACCGGTGGGGCCGTCCTCATGCCGTGGCTGTCCCATGTCGAAGGGGTCCTCGAGGCTTGGTACCCAGGCGAGGAGGACGGGGCGGCCGTGGCGGCGATACTTCTCGGCCGCGCGGACCCGTCCGGCCGGTTGCCGCTCAGCTTCCCCGCCAATGAGGCGACGGCGCGGGCCGCCTCCGGGGACGGCTTCCCAGGCGTGGACGGCACCGTCCGGTACGCCTCCGGCCTCGACATCGGGTACCGCTGGTACGAGGCGCATGGTATCCGTCCGCTGTTCCCGTTCGGGTACGGGCTCAGCTACACCTCCTTCGCCCTTTCCGGGGTCAGCCTGCAGTGGACGGGCAACGGCGAGCTCGCCCGCATGACCGTCACGGACGACGGCAAACGTAGCGGGACCGACGTCGTCGAGGCTTACGTCCGCTTCCCGGCCGGCTCCGGCGAGCCGCCGCGCCAGCTCGCCGGATTCCAGACGGTGACTCTCACCCCGGGGGCGCACCGCCAGGTCAGCGTCACCCTGCCGCTACGCAGCTTCGAAGCCTTCCTCAAAGGCCGCTTGCGCACCGTCCGCGGCCGTTACATGGTCGGCTTCGGTCAGTCCAGCGCCAGCCTGACAAGGTGGCTGACGACGACGGTACCGCCGAGGAACCCGCGGGTCCCGCGTTGGGTGCCGTGGGGGATCGTACTTGTCGTCCTCGGCTTGCTCGGGACCGTCGGGTGTCGCCTCAGAGCCGGGACGAAGCGGGCCGGCCGCGCAACGACGGGCACCCGCGCTGCCGACTAGCCCCGATCGCGACGGGGAATCCCAGAACGACCGCGCCGCCCTGGGTACGGCCCAGCCCAGGGTGTGAGGTCAGCGCCGGACCGAAGCCAGGACGTAACAGGAGAGTTCCGCGCGCTTGGTACGATGGCGACTCCCGGAGCGTGCTCAAATGCGTGCCAGGCCTGGGAGAACACCGTGAGGCTGTTTCTTTGACCGTTCGCTATGGGAGGCGTGCCGTGTCGTTGCGAGGAGAAGACAGGTATTCACGCCCGGTGCCTCGTGCACTCATCGCCGTAAGGAGGCCGCGGCTCGTGGCGGGGCTCAGTACTTTCACACCTTCAGTGCCACGCCGCGCGAAGCCCGGGGTCGTCCTCGTGGTTGCCTTGGCGCTGTCTGCGCTCGTCTGGGAGGTATCAGCAGCGGGTGCGGTCGCAAGCGGGCCGGCGCTGAAGAGGCCCACCGCCACCGGTGTCCCGGCACAAAACCGCGTGACCGCGCCGGCACCTCGTGCCGGCCGCCTCGAGAGCGCTCAGGCTCCGGCGAACCGCGGCAACAATTCTCGTGACGGCTGGTATCCACAAGAGCCGGGCCTGAGCCCCGGAGTCGTCGGGTCGTCTGACTTCGGAGAGGTCTTCAAGACCCAGCTCAACGGCCAGATCTACGCGCAACCCCTTCTCGTCGGGAACATCCTGCTCGTGGCGACGGAGACCAACTGGGTCTACGGTCTCAACCCGACAACGGGAGCCATCGAGTGGTCGCGCCAAATCGGCAGGCCCTTCAAGGACGCTCCCGTGCACTGCCCTGACCTGATCCCCTACCTGGGAGTGACCTCGACCCCTGCCATCGACCCGACCACCGGCGTCGCCTATCTCGTCGATCAGGTTCGCTTGCCGGGCAGTGCGGGGATCGGGTGGTTCATGAACGCCATCAACCCGGCCACCGGTGCCGAGATGCCGCGCTTCCCAGTCGAGATCAAAGGCCCGGCCTCCAACAACCCGCAGCAAGCGTTCCGTCCCCTGCAAGAGCTGCAGAGGCCTGGCCTGTTGTACACCGACGGCGTCGTGTACGCCGCCTTCGGGTCGCACTGTGACCACACGCCCTTTGCCGGTTTCATAGCCGGCGTGTCGACCGCCGGCCGTCAGACAACACTGTGGACCGACGAAGCCGGTCCGGGCTCCGAGGGCGGGGGTGGCGGCATCTGGCAGGCGAGTGGTGGGCTGAGCTCCGACGGTCCCGGTCAGATCCTGTTCGCGTCCGGCAACGCCGAAGGTCCCGAGACCAACCACCCGATCGGGTCGCTCCCCGGGCATTCGCCACCTTTGAACCTGGCCGACTCCGTCGTCCGGCTCAGCGTGCAAAAAGACGGCTCACTGAAAGCGACCGACTTCTTCGCCATCCACAACGACGCCAAGGCCGACGAGGACGACTGGGACATGTCCGGGTCACCGGTCCTGTTGCCGACGGAGTTCTCCACCCCGAAATACCGCCATCTCCTCGTCGCCACGGGGAAGGAGGGCATCGTCTACCTGCTCGACGCCGACAACCTCGGCGGCCACAACGAAGGGCCCGGGGGCAGGGACGACGTAGTCGGGGAGTACGGGCCGAATGGACAGGCGTTGTCGACAGCCGGTGTCTGGCCCGGTGACGGGGGCTACGTCTACGTCTCGACGATCCAGAGCGCGAGCGGCCATGCCGGTGCGGTCGACGTCTACAAGTACACGACCACGGCCGGCGGTGTGCCCGGCCTGCGCCTGGTCGGCTACGGCTCCCAGGCGGCGGTCTTCGGGGTATCGGGTCCCATCGTCACCTCTGAGGGCACGGCATCGGGTTCCGCGGTCGTGTGGGTCATCGACGGGGCGAGTCTCCAGGCCTACGAACCGGTGCCGGTGAACCGGAGGCTGAAGCTTCTCGGGACATGGTTCGTGGGCAACACCGATGCCTTCAGCCCGCCGGGCATCGGCGACAACATCGTCTATGTGGGCGTCCAGGACGGGTATCTGTACGGGTTCGGCCCGAAGCCATCCTCGAGCGCAGCGTCCGATTCCCGGGCGGCTCACGCATGACGCTGGAACGTCGGTAAGGCGCCAAACAAGGAGAGGGGTTTCCTCGCCGCTCGAGGGACGCTAAGGTAGCGGAGCACGCTTCGGCGAGGTGGACAATTGCGAGGGGGGACGTCCAGGTGCTGCGTCAGTTCAATCTCTACGACCTATTCATCGTCTCTTTCGCGCAGCTGCTCTTGACGACGGTACTAGTGCTGAGCCCCTTGAGGGAGCTCGACACTCGCTTCCGGTGGACCGGCTCCAAGGTGACCGAATTCCTCCTGGCCGCCCTCGGCGCCGTGGCCATCTCGGCCTTCTCGTGCTTTGCCACCTATGAGGTGTGGGGGAAGCCCGTCGGTGGACTGGAGATAGCGGCCTATCTCCTCGCGATTTTCGAGGTCGTCGTGATAGCCCTCCGCCCCGACACCGGTGTCGTCGGTTCGGTATTCCATGCCTCCTATCTCGCGGCCGGGTTCACCTTCATCGGGTTTGCGGGATTTGTGGCCGCCGCTGCGACGCACTCGATCGCTGAAGCTCTGACATCTTCGTTGTTGCTCCTGCTCGACGGGGCGGCGTTCATCGTGTGGGGCTCCAACATCAACTACGTCAGTGATGTCTTGTGCCGCAGGCGCCGCTCGCGTCCACTACCAGTGGCCGATCCCTCCTACAAACCGTTCGTCTCCCTGCACATCCCTGCTTACAACGAGCCACCTGAGCTTCTCATCAACACGATCAAGGCTGCCGAGGCGATCGACTACCCGAACTTCGAGATCGTCGTCATCGACAACAACACATCGGACCCCGCGGTTTACGGCCCTGTCGAGGAGTACTGCCGAGACCGCGAACGCGTGCGCTTCGTCCACGTCGCACCCTGGCCGGGTTACAAGGCAGGCGCGTGCAATCTCGCCCTGCGCCGCTACACGGACCCGCGCGCCGAGATCATCGGCCTGATCGACGCCGACGACATCGTGCAGCCGTACTACCTGCGCGAGACCGTCCCGTACTTCTCCGATCCCCATCTCGGCTTCCTGCAGACCTTCGAGGGCAACCGCGACTACGAGGGCAGCGTCTACTACACGGCCTGTGTCGACTCCTACCAAGGCTTCTACCTCTCGGTCATGTCCTCCCGTAACGAGCGCGACTCGGTGCCCTTCGTCGGCACGATGGGCCTGTTCCGTCGCAGCGCCCTCGTCGGCATCGGAGGCTGGAACGAGTGGTGCATAAGCGAGGACACCGAGGCTTCGCTCCGGATGTCCAAGGCGGGCTGGGCGGGATTGTACGTACCGCGCTGCTTCGGCCGGGGAGTCGTGCCACCCACCTATGCCGGTCTCAACACGCAGCGGCACCGCTGGTGCTTCGGCGCCATGCAGATCTTCCGGCTCCACTGGCGCAGCCTCATGCCCTGGGACCGCTCGCCCGACAACCACCTGTCGAGCAGTCAGCGCCGGGACTATCTCATGGCGTGCTTCGGATGGTGGAGAGACCTCCTCATGTTCGGCTTTGCCGTGTTGCTGCTTGTGATCACGGGACTGCGGCTCTCCGGCTCCCAGTTCGCCCTCATGCCTTTCGGCGGCGACAGGTCACTGTTGCCTATGTCGCTCATCTTGATCGCCGCCATCTGCATGATGTGGACGCTGCGCCATTGGACGACCGTGTCTCATCGCCGGGCCCTGTTGAGCCTGCTCATCAGTCTCTCCGCGACATGGATCACAGCCCTCGCATGTGTCGAGGGCCTGACAAGACGCGACGGCGTTTTCCTGAGGACGTCGAAGTCCGGGGGCGGTCGCCAACGGCTGCGCACGGCCCTGCGGCTGAGCCGCTTCGAGACCTTGATGACGATCGCCCTTTACGCCTCGGCCGGGTTGCTCGCCGCGTCGGCCCATCCGCCCTGGCTGCTCGTCGTCATCATCGCCATTCAGGGCTCGGTGTACGCCTGTGCCCCCATAGCTTCGTTGTGGAACCAGCGGGCTCAACGCCTGCCGGCACTCACATACCGGCAACGCTTCGAACGCCAGCGCCTGCGCCGGGCGCGGCGCGGCCGGCCGCCGGTGCGCATATTGGGCCCGGTTCTCGCTGTCGTGTTCGCAGTCGGCGCCGGTGGGATAACCGGCGCCTTCATCACTCCATCGACGCTCGTGAGCGCCAATGCCTTCAATCAGAGAACCGTCTTCCATTCCTCGGCGGGCACCCAGGTCTACGTGACGCTCGGGCCGGCCCTGGCGCGGACGGCGTCCTACTACGCCGTCAACTCGGTCGAGCTGTCTCAGCCGCTGTCGTCACCAGCGGGATCGCCCAACCGACTCGAGCTGAGCTTCGGCACCTCGTCGCTCGCCTTGCTCAACGCGGTCTTCGCTGACGACGGCCCCGCAAGGGGAGTCCCCGAGCTCACGCTCGTTGCGCGCAGTCAGGCTAGCGGCGGCCGGGCGATCGCGACCGAGGCGGCGGACACCTTCTACAAGGCCACCATCACCTCCTTCCGCGAGAACCTGTCCGGCGCACCAACAGGGGAGGTGACGCTCTCGCTGCCCGCACTAAGCCATCTCCTCACCTCTCCCCAGAGCGTCCGGGCTCTCGGCACCCGACCAGCGGGGGCCTCGCCGAGCGTCACCGCGGTCTATGTGAAGCTGGGCCCGGCCCGCGCGAAGCGAGCCGTTTCCTACCCCGTGACCTCGGTCGAGCTCTCCCAGCCGGCGGTCTTGGCGCCAAGGTCGCCGGGCCGGTTCAGCTTGAGCTTCGAGACCACCTCGCTCTCACTGCTCGACGAGATCCTCCGTGGCGGCGTTCCCGGAAAGGGCATCCCCGCCCTCACCCTCGTGGTCAGCGAGGCAGGAGCAGGTGAGCGTGCAGGCACGACCGAGACGACGGAGACCTTCTACGGGGCAGCCGTCACGTCCTTCGACGAGAGCCTGTCCGGGACCTCGAACGGCAACGTGACGCTCTCGGCGAGGTAGAAGACATCGGCGCAGGCCCGTCGCGCCTTCGACTAGGGCGAGGGACTCACCGGTTGCAGGTTGCGTGGGAAAGCTCAATCCCCACCTCGAGGCAGTAGGACGAGAGCCTCAGCGAGAAGTAGGTCGAACCGGTGCCGTAAGGGGTCCCGGCCTGCGGGCCGAACTCCATCCCGAAAGGTACCGAGTCGAGCCAGTAATTCTCGCGAAACTCGCTCCAGCCGTAGTTGTTCTGCAAGAGCGCGCCCACAACTGAGAGGACATAGCTCAGGTCGACGCTGACGGTGCCCTTGGCGACGACGTCGTCCCTGTTCAATACGAACCAGACAGCGCCCCCCCAGGGTGCGGTCTGACCCTTGGCGAACACGTTGCTCACGTAGATCGTCCAGGCCAGCTTGCCGGCGCGGACGACCCCGCCCGTCACGAACGGGATGGTCACATCTTCGACCTGCATGCTCGCCGGCAGCAACGCCTGCTGGTCGTAGTCGGTCCACACCATGACCTCGACCGTGCCGTCTGTTCTGCAGGGCCTCCTCGTGTCGGTGCGATTGAGCCAGAGGTCGTAGGCGACGTCATAGGTCACCAGCGGCGACTGCGCGTCGTAGGTCGTGGTGCCGATGAGATCGGCAGGGATGGCGCTCACTCTCATGGGCAGAGGCAGCAGACGCGACTCTGGCGGGGAGTTGACGGCATGACACTGGTTGATGCCGTACAACACGTTCGGATAGCCGCGCACCCAGGTGTTGGCGCTCGGCGCGAGGCAGGTGGCCTGAGTACACGGCGGCGCGGCGGGAAGGTCGCCCCGCAGCTCCAACGCACCCGGGGAACTGACCGACATGCCCAGCGATCCCGCCGTCGCCGCGCCGCCGCCCAGGTTCCACTCGTCCCCGTTCAGCTGGGCAGCTCCGAGGTCGGGGCCCGACGCTTCACAGGCACTGTGCGCGTAAGGCCCGTACAGGCATTGCGCGGTCCAGTCCCACGCCGAGCCGGTGGCCGCGGGGTCGGGCAGGAGCGAGACCCCAGCAGGTCCGGCACCGGCTTGTCCACAGCCCGTCAGGAGCGGAGCGAGAACGCACAACGCGAGAACCAACCCGCCCCACGGTCGCGGGTCGCCATGGTAGCGGGACCTCGCCACGAACCTGCCCACGGGGGCCACTCGACGGCTCCTTGTTGGACCTGGATACCGAAGACCGCGCGCGCGGCTCAGAGCAGGTGAAGGTACGGGTGACCGTCGCGCATGACGACGGCGAAAACCTTCCCGACTATCGCCGATCTCGCAATCACGCCGAAAGCGCGGGAGTCGCATGCATCCGAGCGGTTGTCGCCCATCACGAAGTACTCGTCCGCCGGGACCGTCGTGCGGAGTATCGGCGTAGAGCCCACCTGCCCATACAACGTGTCGTACCAACCTGCCTCGCCCAGCTGGCGTCCGTCCACATAGATCTTGTTCCCGTCCGACCAGATCGTGTCGCCAGGCAGACCGATCACCCGCTGCACGAGGTCGCCGGCCTGGCCCTGGCCCGTGCTGCAGGGAAGAGGCCGCGGATGGCGAAAAACGACAATGTCCCCGGCCCGGATAGGTCCTTCCAGGCGGCTCGACTTCACGACCAGGATGCGATCGCCGACCTGGAGGGTGGGCAGCATCGCAACCGATGGGACGGAGAAGGGTTGGAACACCGACGCCCGCAGGAACACGGCAGCCAGGGTCGCCACCGTCAGGACGGCGATCCATTTGGCCACCAACCGACGACGTTTCCGGCCGTTCGGCCGGACCGTCTTCACCGGGGTGTTTACCGGGCGGGCGGGCGTCGCCGTCGTGCCCGGCCTGCTCAGGTCCAGCCCCCGTTGGCGGTAGTCGGCACCCCGGCGGGAGCGGAAAGCCCTCGTGGGCCTCACGCTCGGACCGTTGTCACCCGGGACGAAGGCCGGGGCGGAACCTGGCGCCGGTGGCTCAGGAGAGGGGGCGGCAGACGCAGGCGGCTCCTCTTCGGTGCCTGGGAAGATCACGCGCATGATCAAGAACCTCGCTCGGAACCCAGCGAAACAAGGAACCGCTGCACCTGTGCAGCCTGTTCGTTGTTCAGTTCCCCGAACACGAGCCCGATCTGGGTGCCGGTCTCCGTATCCATCTTCCAGCTGACGCTGGCGGCCAGGTCAAGACTGACCTTGGACTTCGAGACGTGGTCCTGGAGCAGAAGGGGCGCCTCGAGCCAGCCACCAGGTTCGAGAACGGAGTCCGCCTCCGCCACCACACAATGCGCTCCACCCTGGCTGACATTGACCAGATCCGCGGAGATGGTCTTGGGCCCGACGCGCATCTTCGCGAGCCCGTGGACGCGCACCCGCGCATGACGCCGGCGCTCGCCGGCCAAGGTCGTGTGGCTGCTCCTCGGCCCCGTCGTCACATAGAAGCCGTCGCCGGGCGCTGTTCCAGCCGCGGTCGCGTCAGGGAGCTTGAACACGCCTTCGGCCTGCAGCAGGGTACCCCGGCGCGATGAGCGTCCCCGAGTGCGAAACAACGATCGCCGGCGACTAGCGCGAGCGCCCGCAGGTCGCCATCCCGCGACGTACTCGAGAGACCAGGCGCGCTTTTCTGCCGGTACCAGGTTGGACCAATTCGCCGGCATACGTCGGATCAGCGACAGGGGCGGATCCTGGCCGGCGGTAGGCAGGCGCGAGCCCCACCGGGCCGCAATCGAAGCCGCCTGGGCGGGTGTCACAGTGACGCTGCTCGGGTCGTAGGGAAGATCGAACAGTCCCTGGTCGCCCTGCCACTCTGGCCGTCCCAAGCTGATCGCCTGCGCAATGTCGGGCCAGCGCACAATGGCGAGCAGATAGGGGTTGGCGATATCGGGCAACACGAGGTACTGCACCTCGGCCACGTCCGATGTTCTGGTCACGGAGGGCTCCATGGCGCTACCGGCGCTCAGCAGGAGAGTCGCGCCAGGTCTCGTCTCCGACACCGGGCGCGGGGGCAAATCGACCCGAGCTGCGCTCAGTTCGTGAGCGTCGTATGTCGTACAGGCCTAGCCAGCGACCCTTCCGGGCGACTGCAGATCGAGCCATATCCCCTCGCACTCTCGATCACATTCGGATGTTTCGCAGGCTTCCCCCCCGCGAACAGGACTAACTTAACAAGTGGCTTAGGTTACCGTACCTATTCGAACCGAACAACCAATTGGGATGAGTTTGTACAGGACGTCCATTGTCAGGTGATGCCGTCCGCCCCACTACGCTCCGAGACGCCGTTTCTCGGGAAATGGTCGGTTGTCGGACGGGGGGACAATGAAGATCGGACTGTTGGCAAAGTGGCGCCGACGGATGATACCGATGGCGACGGCAGGACTTTGTGCAGCTTCGCTGGTGTCGCCGGCAGGGGCGTCACCTGAGGCCTCTGGGCAGGCCGCAACCGTCGTCACCGTTCTCTCGACCGCTACCTACGGCCCGGTGCTCGTGGTAGGCGGGGGTGCCGCGAGCCAACTGGCCGGTTACCCCATCTACGAGTTCAGCGGGGACGCCGACGGCAGGTTCGCCTGCGGCAGAACTACCGAGTTGGGGTTCGACCCTGGCTCGGACCATGACATCCTGTTGACCTGTAGCGGTCCGATGAGCGACATCATCGGCAATGGCTACACCGACGACTGGCCCGCGCTGACGACCACCGGTGCGCCTGTCGCCGGCCCGGGGGTGAACCGCAAGCTTCTCGGAAGCGTCTACCGCCGCGGCATCGGCCGCCAAGTCACCTACGGCGGCCATCCGCTCTACCTGTTCGACAACGCCTCACAGCCGTTCGTACCCCAAGGAGAGCGTTACATGGAGACGGTGAAACCGCTCCCACCTTGGCACGGGTTCTGGTTCCTGGTGTCGTCTGAGACAGGCCAGCCGGCGCCCGGCCCCGCCACCATCGAGACCGAAACCCTTCCCGACGGCAAGAACGCCGTCGCCGTAGAGATGGAGTCGAACGTCCGTCCCATGGCAGTCACGGTCTACTCCTACGTTCGGGACCGCCCGGGTAAAAGTGCGTGCAACGGTGCCTGTGCGGTCGAGTGGGTCCCGGTCCTGACCACAGGAAGGCCGCATGTCGCCACGGGCATTGAAAGAAAGGAGGTGGGCGTCATCCGCCGGTCCGACGGCACCGAACAGGTGACCTATGGAGGCAAACCGCTCTACCTGTACTCGGCCGAGAGGTGCGTCTTCCCTGTCCCCGGAGGGCCGCCCCGCACGACCGGCACGTTCGGGAATGGGAACGGTTTGGCCGTCGGAGGCGGGAAGTTCTCAATCATCCGCCTTTAGCCAGAAGACGGCTGGCCGATCTTCTCCGCCTGACCCGAGGCGAAGCGGCAGAGCTCGGCTGCACTGTTGCAACTGTGGAGGCTTGGTCCTCGTCAGGCGACCACACGCATGCGGGGTCGTGTCCCGGGTCAGTGAAAACCGGAGGAAGCGAACAGGTAGAGGTCGAACGTCGCGACGGTGCTCGTGACGACCATGAGGGCCAGCACGACCGTGTGATACGGCCGCTTCAACCGGCCCGGGTGGTTGTGCGCGAGGCCTCTTGAAGCCGCGAGGCGGTGGCTCACGGGAGCCTCCTCATGAGCTCTCGTCGTGCCGCCGCCGGTGCATGCCCGGGCGCTTGATCGGGACCCCTTGCACCCGGTATGTCCGGCCCTTTGGGAAGTTGAACCACCTGACGGCGGCGTTCCAGGACGACGAGCCCTTGACGCGCGATCGCGAGCAGAGCGAGACCGAAGCCGGCCAGCCACGAGAACCTGTCCACCCGGCGGTGGACCTCCAGCTCGAAGGTCATGACCGACAACGCCAACAGGATGGGGACATAGGGCGTGACTAGTGAGACGAGCGAAGCTTCGCCTCCCTCGTCGGGCGCGACCGCCACGGCCTCGCCGGTCTCGCGCGACGCGCCGACCGCGACGGCGAGATACCCCGCCACCCAGCCCACGTCGACGACGTTGCCGGTCGAGTAGCGCCCGACTTCGACGAGATAGGCGTACGTGCTGTCGGAGACCGCCATGGCGAACAGCCCGGCCAGCACCCACAGCAGCGGAGCGCGACCTGTGGCGGTCAGGGCGCTTATCGAGAGCACGATGAGGAAGATGACGACCATGTCCCCGAACGGGTACGCGATGGCCACGACGCCGCCCGCCGTCGTGAGCTGCGAGTGCCGCCAGAGCGGTCCGAGCACGAAGGTCCAGCTGAGCAAAAGCAGCGCCGTCCCGACCGCCAGGCCGTCGAGTGTGGCCAGCGTCTTGCGGCTTCCGGCGGAGACCATGCCGGGGTGGCACAGCAAAGCCGCCGCCGCCAGCGGGATCGCCCCGAGGTAGCCGACATCGGCCCATGACGGCACGGGTACTGCCACACGGAGGATGAGGTCGTAGACCGCCCAGACGACCTCCGCGAGCGTCCAGGCCCCGAGGGCCATGGCGAGCAGTACCCAGAAGCGATGCGCCGCGCCCAGCTGTCGAGACGCGGCGGACAAGCACGCCAGACAAGCCGTCATCGCCGCCAGGGCTGTGACGATGTCGTCGAAGTACCGCACGCCGCTGGTGCCGCCGATGCGAAGGAGCAACCACAAGAAGAACACGACTGTGACCGAAGATGCGGCTGCAGTCGCAACGATCCCTAGGCGATGCCCTGCGACCACTCGCACACCATGGGTATCGGCGCCACGACAGCTCCTGCTGAGCCAATAGGGTCCTTCGGCCCTGCCGGTTCGTACAAACAATTCCCAGTAAATGCGAAACCGGCTGTTTCTGCCTGATCGGGACCACCACCGCACCGCAGCACCATGCGCCCGGGGTCACCTCGCGGATCGCCGGTTTTGTGCAGCTAGGTGACAGATCAGGCGGTTGCCGCCACCTGGCGCACCGGCTCGTAATTCGACGCCGGCAGCACCGCCGGCCAGAAGCCGCCGGCGAGCGCTAAGGACGCGGCGACGAGCAGCGTCAGCGCGACCGAGTGGGTGAGGAGGGCGCCAGCGACCGCAGCGCCGACCGGGCTCCCGACGAAGTTGAGGTTCATCGAAACCGCGAAGGCCCGGCCGAACCAGGACGGGTCGGTCGCGCGCTGGCGAAGCGAGAACATCGCGACTGTGAGCGGGCCATTCGCCATGCCGATCAAGCCGACCAGCACAACGAGGACGACCTCGCGGTGGTCGAGGGCAAGGAGCACGAGCGCCACTGCCGTCGTCGCGCAGGAGATCGCCAGGAGGTGCTTTTCGCGGCTCTCGGTCCCCAAGTGTCCTGTGAGCAGTCCTGTAAGGAACCCGCCTGCGCCCATGATCGCGAACAGCAGGCCGACCGTCGTCGACCCACCGTGCAGGCCCCTCAGCACGATGAACGGGATCGCGACCGTCAAGATGCCGCCGCTGGCGTTGAAAACCGTCATCGTGCCCGCGAGCATGCGCAGCACCCTGTTGCGCCACACGTAGCTGACCGCAGCCCTGGCGTCGGCGAGCACCGAGCCGGTCTCACCGACGGGCACGTCGGGGACGACAAGTCCCACGAGCAGTACCCCGGCGCCGAGCAGGATGACCGCCGGGGCGAGCAGGGCCACCCGAGGACCCACCAGCGCGACCGCGACGCCCGCGACGCCTGGGCCGAGCACGGTAGCGATGACGTTTGTGCTCGAGTCGGCTGCACTCGAGCGGTCCCACAACGCCTTGGGCGCCAGGAGCGGGAGGAGAGACCTCCCGCCAACCCGGCTGAGCGGAGCTGTGACCGACGCCGTCGACACGATCAGCAGCAGCGCTGCGGTAGGCAGGCTGTGGAGAAGCGAGAGCACCCCGATCAAGGTCATGCACGTCGCGCCGATCAGGTAGTCGAACCTCATCAATGCAACCCGCGAGCCGCGGTCCAGCAGTGCACCGGCGACTGGGCTCACGATGATCCCAGGCACCTGGCTGCACACGACGACGATGCCCGAAAGGCTGGCTGAGTGGTGGGTCTCAAGGACGAAGAGAACGAGGAGCACCGAGAACATCTGGCTCGCGATCCGGGCCGCCAGAGTAGAGGTGAGCAACTGGCTTACGCCTGGCACCTTGAACAGTGCTCGGTAGTTCGTTTCCTCTACATCACTTGCGAATTCGGTCCTTGCGATCAAACGAGAATACAAGCCGCTGATAGCGGCAATGACGACCGAGCCTTTGACCTGGGATTGTCCGCGCAGGCCGGCTGGCTCGGTCGCTGCGGGCGCTCAGCTTTCGGCGGCACCCGGTGCGCGGGCTAGACACCTCCCGACGGAGGAATCCTGGCGATGCGGCTGGCAATGTTCACGGCGTGGTCGCCCAGACGCTCGTAGAACCGGGCGAGGAGCGTCACCTGCGCGGCGACGGCGCTCGGCATTGCCCCGCGCGCCACTTCTGCGGTCAGCCTTTCGTGAAGGATGTCGATCTCCTCGTCGTCCTCGTCCAGGTCGATCACGACCGGTGTCTCTGCCGCGAAGGCGTCCGCGACCGCCTTCCACATCTCCAGGGCGACCTCGGTCATTCGCTGGACGATGCCGCGGCTGAGCGGGCTCATTTCGGCGCCGAGGTTGAACACGGCCCGCTGGGCGATGTGCTCGGCGAGATCGGCGCTGCGCTCGAGCTCCGGGAGGATCTGGAGAATGCCGATCAACCGGCGGAGCCTGTCACCGCCCGGCGATTCGGCGTCGATCTGGCCCCAGACGGTCCTTTCGACCTCCGAAGTGAGCTCGTCGATCAACTCGTCCCTCTCCATCACGGCGCTGCCGAGGGCAATCTCCCCCCGCAGGAGAGCCTGCGTCGCACCCGCGAGCGCTTCGGTGACAAGGGCGAAGAGGTAGGCGACGCGTCGGTCCACCGCAGACGCTTCGTAAGCCGGGGGCATCCGGTGAACGATAATCATGTGATATCCAAAATTCATCTTGGGTTAACGCAACTGGGTCATTTGGGCGAGGGAGGGGACACGAGGAGGGGCTTTGGCAGTGCGGAGCCGGAATCCGCGCTCCAGCCCTCGGTGCCGAGATCCTCACCGTGCGCCGTCTCGGCGCCTGTGGGCGGACAGCACCGGTGCACCCCGAAGCCGTCGGTCGTGCGGCCTAGCATGGCCCCACCGTGCTCCCGGGCTACGCCGTATACATCGCCGCGGTGATCAGCGCCGGGGGCGCCACGGGCTACATCCGCGACACGTTCCGGGGCAGCACGCGCCCGCACCGCATCACATGGTTCCTCTGGGGGTTCATCCCACTCGTCACCGTCACGGTGCAGCTGCGGGAGCACGTCGGGATTCAGACGGTCATGACATTCTCCTATTTCGCCACCGCCATGGCCGTTCTCGTCGTGAGCTTCCTCGCGCGACGGGGGTCGTGGGACCCCACGCCGTCCGACTGGGCCTGCGGAGTGGTCTGCCTGGCTGCCGTCGCCGTCTACGCCGCCACCTTGAAGGGTGATCTGGCCATCTGCCTGCTCTTGACAGCGGAGCTCTTCGCCGCTTTGCCGACGGTGCGCAAGTCTTGGAAGGCTCCTGAGACCGAGACGTGGACCGTCTTCCTCGCCGGGGCCGTGAGCTCGGGCATCACGCTTCTCACGGTGAGGCACTGGACGTTCCCGACCTATGCCCTGTCCTCCTGGATCGGGCTCCAGAGTGGCACCCAGGTCATGCTGGTCCGTGGCCGACTGGGCCCCCGGCTCAGGACGGCCTCGTTGCTGCGGGCCCGGCACTGACAGGAATCGAGCTGCGTGCGCCCGTGACGCTTCGCGGCACGGGGCGATGCCGCCTCAGATCTCGATGGCGTCGAGGTAGGTCACCTTCGCGCCGAGATTGCCGGTGCGAACGACGAGGTGCTCCTCGAACTCGGCGACGAGTATCCGGTAGGGCACGGTGCCGCGAGGCTTGGGGAGCGTCACGGTGCCCGCCCAGACGGTGTTGGTGTCGCCCGAGCTCGTGACGGTGAGGAGCGTGCCGTCGGGCTGTGCCGGGTCGGTGATCCACTTGAGGTCGGGGTCGCTCGTCTCTACGGTCTTCAGCTGGAGATAAGCCCGCATCGTGTCGGGCGAGTCGCTCGAGGAGGTCGCGAGATAGCCGGGACCCACCACCTTGACCTCGACCTCGACTGGGGAGGGATAGGTGAGCCCCATGGACCGGTTGGGGGTGAGCTGGATGAAGTCGGCCTGCACGACACGGGACAGCTCGATGCCAGGCAGCGACCCGGGCTGGTATCGCACGAGCGCCAGCTTCACGAACGGGAAGTACGACTCGCCGGCTCCGATGGAGATGTCCGCGTACCACAGGCGGCGGTCCTTGTCCCAGCCAACTTCGTGACCGGCGACGTCCACCCACGGGACGAGGCCCGTCTGCTCCTCCAAGAGGAGCCCGGTGCCTTTGTGCGTGGCGAGCCCGAAGTCGTCCACCTGTGCCGAGCCGACCGCGCCCGTTACGAAGACCGGATCCGACCCGAAGCCGCTGACGAAGGGCTGCAGACCCGTCGGCAGCACTGCGCCGGGTGGAGGGCTGGCCACGACGACCCCGAGCAGCTCGCCGATGCCGCTTTTGAACCACGGGCGACCGAGATATACCCGGAGCACGTTCCCGACACGGCTCGAGCTCGGCGAGGTGGCCGACGAGACGTTGACCCAGTTCCAAGCCGGGACGAGATAGCGCACGTCGGGTGCAGGTGGCCGGGCCGTGCTCGGGATCGACAGCAGGTACCCGAACTTCGTCGGTGGCTTGGCCAGCTTCTCGAGGCTGGAGCGGATCACCGGGGGAGCCACGAACTGCACGTCGACCGACGCGTTGTCGGGGATCGACCCGCTCGGGATGCGGGCGATCGAACCAGCCTTGTCGTCCTCGGCGAAGTCCACCCCGGACCGGTAGATGGTCGCGCTGTCGCCGGCCGCGCGGACATCGACGGTGCCCGGCGCGAACCCGGCCGGCGAGCAGACGACCGCCTCTTGTGCGCTGAGGGTCTCGGTGACGATCTCGGTGAAGTACTCGAGGAACCGCGTCGTCGCGATGGCGCTGTAGAAGACCTCGTGATGTTGGGTGTCGCCGAAGTCGTGGCGGATCTTGTCGAGCAGGAGGAAGTCGCTCTGGCCGAGCGTGAGCGGGATCTCGTCGACACGCGAGGTCTTGTCGAGCAGGACGGCGCCCCCCGGGCTGGTGCCGTCGTCGTAGGGATCCGCCCAGGCGGCGATCACGTCCACACGGACCGTGCTTGCCACATCGGCCCGGGCGGCACCGCTCAAAAGGGCGTAGGTGGCGCCGTAGGGGCGGGTGACGAAGAGCTTCTCGATGATGGGCGGGGTGAGCGGCTGGCGTACGGCGTGGACGATGACGAGCTCGCGATAGGGGGTGAACATGTAGTGGAGCCTGTCGAGAATCAGCGCCTCGAGGGCCGGCGTCGCCTTGCCCGCGTCCACGATCCACTGCCACAACGCCATGACTGCTAGGTCCGAGGGCGCGATGTACGAACTGATCAGCACCGGCGTCATGGAAGCCTTGGGCGCTTTCACGCCGATCACGCCGTCGAGGTCCTGCACGGCGGGAAGCTGCGGCGCGGCGGACCCGGCGCTCACGACGAGGCGGACGGCACGGCGGTTGGGCCAGGCGCCGACCGAGTCGAAGGGAACCCGCACGAAGGCGTCCTTCTTGCCGGGGAGGTTGTAAAGCGACACGCCCCGCGAGAGAACGTCGGGCAGGTAGGGCACGGCGAAGGGAGTCGAGGTCGCCCCGGGCGGGTAGTAGACCCACTCGTTCTTCCCGTTGAGGGGCTGGGTGTCGATCATGCCGCCGTAGAGGTCGCGGACCGACACCGATTTGTAGGTGAGGCCGTCCCGGTCGGCGATGAGCGTGTAGCTCGACGGGTCCGGGTGGCCGTCGAGACCGTCTAGGACTCCGTGGGTCTCGGCCATGTCCTCACCCGTAGAGGCCGGGGCGATGTGGCGCTCGCAGGCCACGATGCTCGGGTCGTCGTCGGGGATGTCGTAGTTCGAGCGGATCACGAGGTTCTCGACGTGCTCACCCGGGGTACGCGGCGCCGTCGGGACCAGGACGGGCGAGGGCACGGGCTCGAAGCGACGGTAGGTCACCTCCGGCGTGCTCCAGGTAAAAGCGCCGGACTTCGTGAAGGGGACACTGTTGCCGGCAAGGTCGACGGCCCGCGCCCGGAACCGGTAGGTGCCGCCGAAGCGCAGCGCCGGCAAGGTCCCGGGTGTGGCCGCATAGTCGATCTCGAGGGGGATGTTGCCGTTGGCAGGGTTGGCGGCGTCGGGCTCGAGACCGTCCGAGGGAACGTCCGACAGGTGCTTGCCGGGTCGCGCCCCGACGAGGCTCCACCCTGACCAGCGCATGAGGTACTCCGGCACGTACACGGGCGGGTTCGGCGCCCCGCCAGAGGTGGCGCTCTGGGTCGTGGCGGGCTCCACCCAGCCCTCGTCGCCGTCGGGAACGGGGACGACAGTGGGCTGCGAGCCGATGCCGTAGCCGCCGAGCCCCGGGTTCTTCGCCCCCGTGCGGGCACACAGCTGGAACCAACGGCCCCGGGCCTTTGACCACACGTCAACCCGGTAGCCCTGCGCCAGGTCCTCGAAGTACAGCTTCACGACCCCGGGCGGGGTCGCCTCGATGGCTGCGTTGAAGGCGTTGTTGTTCTGCCAGTTCTGGTACAGGGAGAGGGCTTTGCCGGTCTTGGCCACCGCAAGGCCGGCCGAGCGCAGCGACGGCACTGCGTAGTGCGAGGGCGTGTCCGCCGTGGCCATGACGGTGTTGGCGTGCTGGATGCCCTGGACGAAGTTGAAGGCCTTCAGGGTCGCCCCGTCGAGGTCCATCTCGACGACGCCGTAGTCGGGGTCGGAGAAGCGAAGATACCCTGCGTCGATGTCCGGGTCAGTAGGCCTGTGCGCCGGTATCCACTCCGTGGCGTCGGTCACGGTGACCGGCTTCACGTTCTCCGTCAGCGGCGACCCTCCGAGCTTCGGCTTCCAGCTCGGGACGACCGACACCGCGACATTGCCGGACAAGCCGCCCGGGGGCGCGAGCTCGAGCTCGTAGACGAGCCCGAAGAGGCGGAGCAGCGCGGGGTGGCGCCCGAGAAGCGAGACACCCTGGTGGAAGTCGAACTGCGGCACGGCGGGGGGCGGCGTCTCCTCGTAGGTCTGGTGCGGCGCCGGCGTCGTGAGAGGTTGCAGGAACAGGTACGCCTGGGTGAGGTCCGACGAAGGCACCGGGCCCTTGCCCGGCGGGATCGGGCCGCCGCCCTTCGGGAACATCGCCTTGACCGTGTCGATCCTGTCGTAGAGCTCACGGCTGTCGAGCGGCAGGGCACCGAAGCTTTCCTCGCTCGTGAGGAGCTGGAAGGGCGGCCAGCCCCCGACGGGATCGGTGTTCGCGAGCGCCGCATAGGTCCGCTGGAAGAACTGGCCCACGAACGCCGCCGGATAGCTGTACAGCGGCGAGGACGTCGGGCTCGAGTACTCGTAAGGATCGACCGGAGTCGAGGAGCCGAACAGCGCCTGCCAGAGCGGCAGTGACGGCACCGCGCTCACGATGTCGGCGTCGTAGGCGTGTGCCCCGACCCTCACCTTGAAGCGGACCTTGGTGGCGGGCCAGTCCCGCCAGTCGGAGAACTCCGCCAGCGTCGACACCTTGTTGCCGGTCGGGAAGAGCTGTGGCCCGACGTGCACCGAGACGCGCAGCTTCCCGTCGGCTGCCTTCCCGTGCGGGCAGGCGGTCCAGAGCACCCTTTGCATCGTCATGCGAAGGCCTCGCAGTAGGTTCTCCAGTTCTTCTCTGTCAGGGCCTGTCGGAAATCGGGATCGCCGCTCCCGCCGATCGTCTTTTGCATGGTGACTCCCACCGACACGCTCACGAACAGCACGCTCACCGAGACCGAGACGGTCGCGGTCCCGTAGGCCTTGCCGGGGTCGAGGTAGGTGAGCCCGAGGTAGAACTCCATCGAGATCGAGATGATCCCGAGCACCGACAGGTTGCCGTCAGCCCGCAGGAAGCCGGTGAGCTGGACCTGCTTGTGCGGCACCGTCTGGAGTGAGAAATAGATGCCGGCCATTATCGAGACGCCACCACTCGCGACGCCGAGATCGATGGACAGGTCGGCTCCGAACTCGAGCGAGACCTCGATCAGCTCGATGCCATCCGCGCCGATACCGAGGGAGAAGAAGCCGCCGCCGCCGAACAGGTCGATGGTCAAGATGAACGGGTTGTCACGCGACGACAGGCCGAAACGGACCCGGACCGGTGTCCCGTCGAAGGGGATGTTGACGCCGGCGGAAAGGGCGAGGTTCTGGAGGGCGAAGACGCCGACTCCGATGTCCGGCAGGGCGAGGGAGTAGCTCGCCTCGATGCCGCCGTCGGTGACCGAGATCGAGGGGCCGCCGAGAGAGCTCAGGAGGTCTTCGAGGGCGTTGATGAACTTGAGGGGACCGAGGAACGTGACCGAGTCGATGTCAGGCTGGATCGAGGTCTTGGCGCCCGTCTTCGAGTCGAAGGTGAACGAGTTGAACTTGATCCCGATGTACTGGTTACCCTCGCCGAACAAGAGGAGCTCGAAGTTGGTGAGGTCGCCATGGATCGAGTACGTCGTCTGGCTCGGGTCTGCGATCGGCGTGTAGATCTCGGCGTGGATGGTCAACCCGCCACCTTGGGGCTGGAAGAAGCCGAGCAGGTCCTTCTGCACAGCCGGGAGCCAGTCGATCTTCACGTCGAGAGCCGTGGGGGGCTTGGTGTCGTCGTTGCCCGGGTAGATGAGCTTGTCCGAGATCTGCGGGGCTTGGGCGTTGCTGGCCGCCTCGTCCGGGTCGATCGTCTGGATGATCTGGGCGACGGGGATCGCGCCGAGCAGCTTGCCTATGTCGCCCGAGACCATGTTGAAGTACTTCGTCGGTTCGAACTTCCCGGCGATGAGGTCGCTCAGGTCGCCCCCGACGGGGCCGAGGTCGCGGGCGACCCCGCTCACCTCAAAGTTGGGGGCGGCCATGCCGCCGACGAGGTTGGCGGGAAACGAGAGCCCGGGCGAGTTCTGCGTCACGGCCAGGTAGACCTCGGTCACACCGGACTGGAAACCCTTGTCCAGGTAGTTCGACGAGATCGAGACGCTCGGGCTCGGAAGCCCTGTCGACCCGGCACCCACGATCTGCTCGGCCCCGGGCAACCGCACAGCCGCCGCGTCGAGGGCGGGATAGAAGTTGGCCCGCCCGTTCTGGGCGACGAAAGCCGCCAGGCCGTAGGTGCTGACGTGCTGGGCCGTTGATCCGGGCGGCGCACCAGCGGTGTCGGCGAAGGCGAACAGCGACCCGCCGAAGGACGGAGATCTCCGGCTGGGGTCCGCCGCCGCATAGGCGGCCGCGACCTTTTGAAGGTTGGCCGTGTCCTGCGCAAAAGTGGACGACACCCAGATGACGCCGGTCGTGAAGTCGACCTCGCGTCCCTCGGCGTCGGTGCCGACGAAGGAGAACGGGACGTCGGTGAGGTCGCTTCTCACCCACAAGACGTCGTCGGTGTCGGCGGCAAAGGGGCCGACGTTGATACCGGGGTCGACCGAGTTGTCGAAGTCGATCGGGGGCGTGGTCACCGTCTTCACGAGAAGACTCCGCACCGGGTTGCCCCTCCCGCCGTAAGGCTCGTCGTGATCGCCGCTGTAGGTGATCTGCGGTTCCTTCACGGCGATGTACTGCTTCTGCACCAGGTAGGCGACAGCCTCGCCCCTGGAATTGACCTGGATCTCCCGGTCCGAGATCGTGATGCGGCTGGCCCGGTTCCCCCACGGGAACAAGTAGCCGATGTTGACGACCCGGACGTAGCTGTCCCGCCCGATCGAGGCCCTGTGCCACCAAGAAGCTGTGTCGGCAGGCGAGTTGGGGCCTGGGACCCAGGAGCCTTGAATGTTGACCGACGCCCCCAGCGCCGAGAGCAGGAGCAGGTCGACGTTGATCGGCGCCTCGCCGGCACTGGCGCCCGTGGTGAGGGTCACGATGTCGATCCGGTCCTCGGGCGTGAGCGACATGAGGAACGGGTCACTGGGAGGCGGCGCGAAGGCCCCGGGATAACCGGGGGCCCAGAAAGCCCTGAGCCGCGGGGTTACGACCGGCGGCTCGAAGGCGCCGGCTCCGAGGCGGGTGTGCCAGAGCTCGGTGATCTTGTCGAACACGACCGGCCTCGTGGCGTGGTGCCACGTCCCGTGCTCGAGAGGCGTGAGCCAAAGCTGCCAGGGGATCTCGAGGGCGGTGTGGAGCGGGTCCGGAGCCGCCGGTGCGGCCGAGCTCGAGAGCGCGACCGGAACCAGCTCGGGCTTGGCCTTGGACCAGTCCAGCAGCCCCGCCATCGTGTAAGGCACCTTGGCGGTTCCGGCGATCTCGAACACCAGCCAGCTGAAACCGGCGAGGGCGCCCCGCATCGGCGTCGTCGGCCAGGTGGTCACGCCCGGGGTGTAGGCGACACACTCCTCGCCGAGGTGCTGGGAGGGGAACACGACGACCATGCGCATCGGCAGCTTCGGGTCCTCGGCGACGATCTCGGTCTGGCCGGCGTTGACGACCGCCTTGGCGTTGTAGAACTGGAAGCCGAGGTACACCATGTCCGTCGTCCGGACGACCTGGAAGACGAGGCTCGGCTTTGCGAGACTGCTCAGCGCGGCGCGCAGCGCCTCCGGGATCGACTGGCCCAAGGAGCGGAACGGCACGAGCGGGTAATCGGAGGAGGGGGCCGGACGTGCCAGCATGCGGGGGCCGACGGCGGCGCCCGCCACCGCACCGCCGATCAGCTTGAGCGCCGAGCGGCGGTCCATCTCGTTCCGCGGTTTGCTCACCGTGTCGCAGCGCCTCCCCCCCGGTCGAAGTCTCACTCTGTGAGGACTCGGCCACTCTCAGCATAAACACCGCGTCAAGTGGCACTAGGCGGGAAGCGGCCCGTCATTGCGGCGCGCCGCCTGGTCTCATGTCTTACCGCACCACAACTGCCTCCCGGCTGCGCGGGGCGCTTCTCCCCAAATTGGGCAAGGAGGTCGAGCGCACACATTCGGGCGGCGCCATGACAAGATCTCCTCTTCTCGACCTGCGGCCTGTGCCGGTCGGTCGCCCACAGCGGAGGAACCATGCGAGTCGTTGTCAGTTGTGTGCCGCAAACCGGTCACATCCTGCCCTTGCTCCCTCTGGCCCAGGCGTTCGCGGCCCAGGGCGACGACGTCGTGGTCGCAAGCGGACCGGACGCGGAACAGGCCGTCTCGAGCCTGGGCCTGGAGTTCCGCCGCGCCGGTCCCGACCTTGGCTCTTGGTTCGAAGCGCTGCGGGCACGGACGCGGGGCGTGCCCGGTGACGGGCTGGAGCCGTCGCGGGTTCTCCGTTACTTCGTGCCCCGTCTCTTCGGCGAGGTGGGGATGGCCCTCATGCTCGACGAACTGCTGGAACTTTCGAGCGAGCTCCGACCGTCCCTCTTGGTGTTCGACCCCTACCTGTTCGCGGCCCCGCTGGTCGCTGAGCTGACGGGCGCCCACGCCGTTCAGCACTCGATCGGGCCGCTACTAGGCCCGGACGTGCTCGAGCTCGTGGCCGACGCGGTGTCTCCCATCTGGCGGGAGTTCGGCCGCGACGTCCCGCCCGCGGCAGGTGTCTACCGCGGCACGACCCTGACCATTTGTCCCCCTTCGCTGGACCCTGCGGGCGACGGTCTTGAGGGCGCGCAACCCTTGCGCCCTGTCCCGCCGCCGCTGGCCGAAGCTACGGCACTGCGCACCAAGCTGGCCGACCCGGGACGGCCGTTGGTCTACTTGACACTCGGAACTTTCTCCAATACCGCCGTCGATCTGTTCCGGCTCGTGCTCGGGGCCCTCAAGGACGAGCCCGTCAACGTGCTGGCGACGATCGGGCGGGACAACGACCCGGCAGACCTCGAGCCCGTCCCCGCTAATGCCCGCGTGGAGCGGTTCATCCCCCAGGCCGAGCTCCTCCCACACTGCGCGGCCGTGGTCCACCACGCCGGGGCGGGGACCAGTTTCGGTGCGCTCGCGCACGGGCTGCCTTCGCTGGCGCTGCCTCAGAGTGCCGACAACTTCGTCATCGCCGCCAGGCTCGCTAAAGCCGGTGCCGCGCACATGTTGATGCCCGGCGAGGTGACGACCGGCGCCGTCCTCGCAGGGCTCCGTGCCCTGCTCGCGGCTCCCACCTACCTCAATCGTGCCCGGGACCTCGCAGGCGAGATCGCCGCCATGCCCTCGCACCACGAGGTCGCAGCAAGGCTCAGGGCGAACGTGTGATGCCCGCTGCCCCCGCTGCGGTCCTCTGCCGGCACCGCCGTGCCCGGGGACCCCAAGACCGAAGGCGAGGCGATGAGACAGTCCCGTCGAGTGCTGATCCGGGCCGGCCCGGCGAGGGCGTCCACGTCACCGGGTCCTCCCCCGCCCCGCCCGAGGACGGCGCAGGCGTCAGGATGCCCACGTGGAGGCGGCGGGCCACGTCTCCGGGCAGGCGACTCGGGATGAGCTCGACCGACGTCGGCCGGCACAGGAGGAACCCCTGGCCGTAACGGATGTCGAGGCCGCGCAGCACCTCGAGCTCGGCCGGGGTCTCGATGCCCTCGGCGATGATCTCGGCGATGGACGAAGCCGACGAGAACCCCGTCGACGCTCTCGACGAGGGTCATGGCCTCGTCGGCCACACGCTGGGTGAGTACCACCGGGTCGGCGGCGCGTCTTATCGCCTCCTCGAGGCCGGTGCGGTGGATCAACGGATCGCCTTCCCACGAGCTCGCAAGCCGCTCGGCGCGGCTACCCAGGCCTTGTTGAACTCTCTCGTCCTTGCTTATCGGGAAGAGCGCGCCCTCACATGAGTTTCATCACCCGCGGGTCACCCGCCCGCCACCCGCGGCCATGCCTTTGAGAATCGGGCGGAGCGCGGCTACAGGGCGGAGTCAACACGGCCCCGGGGCTTGGCCCGGGGCCGGGGGGGAGCTTCACGGTCACGCCGGATGGACATGCTCTCCGATTTCAGTCAACAACTCCGTAACCCGAATGTCAACCGGTTCCTCGCGCGGACCCCACCCCGCTGCGAACCGGTAGTCGACAGGCCGGGGATTCTCAGTCCCCAGATTTGGCCGCGCGGAGCCTGAAGACCGGGTGGCGCTGTGCCTCGGCCACGAAGCAGGGCACCGGGTCGGCGGCCTTCGCATCGAAGTACGGAGCCGTCACAGGTGCACTGCGGACGTAGGTCTTGAGGACCGGCCCCGCTTCGTCGGGGTCCAGCTCCTCGGCCGTGGCCGACTCGACGGTCTTCCCGCGCCGGAGCTCCACCCGGTTCGAAGCGCGCACGTTGTGCACCCAGCCCACCGCTCCGTAGGGCGACACGAGGAAGCGTTCGCCTTCTGACTCCAAGACGATCACAGGCGTCGTCCTCTCCTGGCCGCTGCGCCGGCCTGTCGTGGTCAGGAGGTAGCTCGACTTGTCTCCGATCCCGCGCCGCACCAGCGCGGCCACCAAGGCGTTGACGACGCGGCGGGTGACCCCGAGGCGATAGGTCCTTGCCATAGCGACATCATGGCCTCCCGGCGCGACGGGCGCCGTTTTGCCACCCGCACGGGAGAATGCTTCCCGGTTGGTCCCGCCCACAGCCCGCGGGCTCGCCCTCAGCTCCTGTCCTCGATCTCCCAGGCGTGGTCGAGGACGTGCCAGGCGATCCGGCGCGCCGCGTAGCGGGGCGGCCAGCCCTTCGCGTCGACGGGCCGCCCGTCGCAAGCTGCCGCGAGCACCTCGACGATGGCGGCGCGGGTCGCTGCCCGGTCCGCACCGAGCCTGATCCCGAGCTTGCGGGCGTACGAGATCTCCGCCGCGGCGACGTGGTCGACGATCTCGTCCCGGTCGCGCCCGCCTCCCCGGGGACCCTTGCGCAACACGGCCGGCGCGCTGAGGGCGACCCGGTCGAGAAACGGCCAGCAGCTCGCCACCAACGAGGCGATCCGGGCGGCGCCGGTGCCGTCGAGGGGCTCGGTCTCGGCCGCGGCGACGACCGCCGGCGCACCCACGTCCGTGGTCACGTTTCCCGCTGCACGCTCCACGACCTCGAACTCGGCGCTGCCGAGCTCGAAGGGCAATCCCGCGCCGCGCAACACCTCGCCGTAGCGTCCGGCGTAGGCGGCCAGTACCTCCAGGGCCTGCTGCTCGCTGCGCCCCGGACGGCACCACCCCGGCCAGTCCAGCGCCGAAGCGAACACACGCCGGGCACCGGCTTCGACAACGACACGAATCCTCACGCCGAAAGTACAGCACGCGGGTCGGCGGGGCGGTGGCCTGCAGGCCAAGGAGCGAGCGTGCCGCCAAGGCCCTCTGCTGCGCCCGCGAGACCCGGCGGGCGACTCGGCGGTGTAGGGTCCGGCACCTGAAAACAAGCCCGCCGTCTCGAAAAGGCCGTGGCGGGGAATCTCGGGGCGCTCGTGGGAGTTGCACCTCTTCTCAGACCGGGCTCAAGAACAGTTGGGGGGACAGCGATGCCTGTGAATTGCGCCGTCGGTTCAATCGGCGGCGAATTGTGCGTCACCACGCAGGCTGCGTCGACATCCGACGTGGGTCACCTCGGGCCAGGACCGGCCTCGCGCGCGACCGTGCAACCGGCCGAGATGGGCAATGCGACTTTCGGGAGGCACCGTCATGTCCGATGACGTCGAGTTCCAGCTCCTCACGCGCTCTCTGGAAGACCAGGAGCTCGGGCGACGAGTGGTCACGATGAACCGCTTGCGACGCTCTCTAGCCATCACCGCCGTATGTCTCGGCCTGATTGCCCTGGCCCTGTTCATGGCGCTCACGAACACCGCCTCGCTCGTGATCACGCTGACGGTGGTGGTCGCGATCGGCGTGGAGGTTGCACGCCTGGGGCTGCGCGAGTACAAGCGCGAGACCAGGTAGCTAATAGGCGCTCCGGCCCGGCGGGCCCATATCGACGCCGG
>JBKQHU010000050.1:0-22520 GCA_052148655.1 Acidimicrobiales bacterium | reverse complement strand
TGCTGCGGATCACCGAAACTCCCCACTGTCGATCACCGAAATTCCCCAGACGAACTGACGGTGTGGAGGGCTTGCTCTGAGCTTAGGAGGCCATGTTCAGGCTGTCACCTCCTCGTCAGCTCGAGCATCTGTGGATCTTGGTCGTCCAACTGCCCGCCGAGTCGCCTCGGCCCGGGCGCGGTGGCTGCGCATGCGATAGCTGTCGCCGTCGATGTTGATAACGACGCTTCGGTGCAACAAGCGGTCCAACATGGCGCCGGCGATCATTGGGTCGTCGTTGAACACCTTGCCCCAGCTCGCGATCCCGAGATTGGTCGTGAGCGCGATGCTGCCTTTTAGGTATCTCTGGCTGACAACCTGGAACAAGGCAGCGGCTGCTTCGCCAGGAAGGGGAAGGTAGCCAACTTCGTCGATGATCAAAAGACGTGGTCCTAGGTAAAAACGCATCGTCGCCGTCCAGCGACCTTCGATGGCTGCGCGGCGACAACGAGCGGCAAGATCGGCTGCGGTCGTGTAGTGCACCCGCATTCCCGCCGCGACGGCCGCATGACCAAGGCCGACGGCCAACATCGTCTTCCCGACCCCGGGCGGCCCGATCAACAACACGTTGGTGGCATCTTCGATGAATCTCAATGTGGCGAGATCATCGATCAGTTTCTTGTCCACCGAGGGTTGGGCCGAGAAGTCGAAGTCGGAAAGTGTGAACGGGGAGGGCAACGCGGCAAAGCGCAGAAGGCCAGCTCTCCGGCGCTTCTCGACCGCATCGACCTCGAGGCTCAAGAGGCGTTCCAAAAAGCCCTGGTGGGTGAGCTTGGCTTTGATCGCCTGCTCGAGCTCTCCCGGCAGTGCCTCGGCGACCGCAGTCATCCTCAAAAAGGCGAGATGAGAACGGAGCTTTTGGTACTCAGACCCCTCTGTCATGCCGGCACCTGGGTCGTGCCGGGAAACGCTAGGGCGATCACCTTTGCGATGGCCTCTAGATCCACGCTCGGTTCCACCCCGGCGTCTCCCAGGAGTCGTGCCCGCTCGGCGAGGGCAGCCTGGCCGGGAGGTTTGTTGGCCTTTCGGTCACAGGGCCGTGCGGTCGAGAACTGGCCGAGGATGACAGCTTCTAAAGCAGCTTTGTGCTCGGAGGTGCGCACGATGGTCCCAGAGCCTGCAACCGCTAGGACGTGTGAGACGAGCTCGGTGCCTTGGGGCGAGTAGATCTCGAGGCTCTTTGTTCCAAGGCGGTGGCGCAGCGTGAGCTCGATCCCGCCCAGTCCCGGGTTGACCGAGTAGCGGTTGCCCCTGAAGGCAACAGTCGCCCTGTCGTCCGAGAAGCGCTTCTCTTCGATCGTGGCCGGGTATGGCATAGGCGGAAGTGCCATCAGCACCTCGGCTTCGGCGAGCTCGCCGACGCTCGGCCAGCGCGGGCGCTCGCTTTCGGTGAACTCAGTGGGATCCACATAGCGCCCCGGTGGGCGAAGCCGGGCGTCTCCGGTGCTTGACCAGAACCGGTCCAGGCTCACCTGCGCCTCGGAAGGTGTTGTGGCCGTCATCGTGCGCCACCAGCGCCCACAGCAGAACTTCACCCCGCACTCGACGGCTCCCTTGCGGTTGCCCCGTCGCGGTGGACAAGGCGTCACGATCGCCCCGTAGTGCTTGGCGACGGGGGCAAAGCTCGATTGCACATCGGCCCTGCCCGGCACGATCACCGTGGCGAGGCGGTCGGTGCGCCACTTGCGGGCCGTTCCCCCGAGGCGTCGCATGACGGCGTCCATCGCCTCTATGAGATGGGCCTGGTCGGTCGATTCAGACAGCACCCCGCGGGAGCGACCCGAGTGAGAAAGCGTTCCCAAAAGCACATAAGCCGTTTCTCCCCACGGAGACCTCCGGCGCTCGAACCAGTCCCATTGGATCTCTTCGCCGGCGGGGTGATGGATCTCGATGGTCTCGCGGCCTTTGACCCCTGAGCAGGCCTCGCAGTGCGGACGCAGTCCTGCAAGGCGGATCTGGCGCGCAAAGCTCACATAAGAGCCGCTGTAGCCGAGAGGGACGACCTCGTCATAAAGCGCCGATGCCCAAAGGTGGGCATCATCCGCGAAACGTGCCGCGACGTAGTCGCGGTAGTCCGCTAGGGCATCAGGGCACGCCGGTCGGCGCACCCCGGGAGTCCTCTCTCCTGACAAGTACGCGCGCACTGTCTTGCGGTCGCGCTCTAGATGACGGGCGATGGCCGAGACGGTCCACCCCCGCTTGAACAAAGCATCTGCTTCCACGTCTTCTCCCACTGACAACATGGCGGGGGGCTCCTCGTGCTGTTCGGCTTCGACACCGACAGCATTGGGGAGCCCTCCGCGCGACTGGCGGACCCTTCTTCGGGCCCTGCCACGACCGCTCAGGGGTGGGGAGTTTCAGTGATCGAGTCTGGGGAGTCTCCCGTGATCGTTACCACCGGCACGGGCCACCCCGCCGCCAGTAGCTTGCTAGCTACCGTGTGGCGGAGGGCGTACGGCTTGTGGCCGGTGCGCGTCTTAACGTCCTGGCCGAACCGGTCGATGTCTTGTAGCCCCGAGAGGCTGAACCAGCGACCGGGGAATATCGGCGCCTGTGGCAGGCCGGGGCTAGCCGCGAACCTTGTCCGCAACACCGCCACGGCCCGCGGGTGTAGGTCTATCTCGCGTGCGGATGCCTTGGACTTGACCGTGCCGTAGACCCATTCCCCGTCGCGCTTCACATCGGTTCGAGCAATCTTGAGTTTGTCGGTCGCCTGTTCCCAGTCGCCCCATTGCAGCCCGAACACTTCCGCGGGCCGTAGGCCGGTGTGGGCCATAAGGGCTAGGGGCGCCTGGTAAGGGTGGCCCTCGAACGCCGCGAGCATGGCGGCGACCTCCGCCTCGGATAGCGCCTCCGCCTTCTCAGTTGCGGTAGCGTCCTTCGGCACGACGGCACCGCTAGCCGCGGAGCGGGCGCGTAGCGGGACGGCAACGCGGTGACCGGCCTTGCCGTCCTCTGCCCACCATATGACCCGGCCCAGGATTGACTTGAGGTGGCCGAGCGTAGATTTGCCGTGGCCCTTAGCAACTAGCGCCTCGAACAGTTCCGAGACGGCCCATTTGTCAAAGTCCTTCACGGGTATCTCGCCCAGCGTCGGGCGGAGGTTCAGGTCAATCATGCGCCGGTTGTAGGCGACGGTGACCGGTGCCGGTTTGCCCTTGGTGCTGGGGCAGCCCGCCGCTAGCCAGTTATCGAACAGGGTCGTCATCTTCACGCGCTTATCGGGTAGCGGGTCGCCGGACTGGGCAGCCGCGTACGCGTCGGCCTTAGCCTTCTCCCACCGCGCGATGACGTCGGCCTTGTCGGTGCCCGTGACCTCGCGCCGGACCTTACTGCCATCGGGGTTAGTGACCCAGTAGGGGTAGACCCACCGCTTCTTGTAGTCATTCCACCGTATCCCCGCCTCCCCGTTCGGTCGCCTGGGTCGCTTTGCGCTCATCGCATCCTCCTTTGCGCGTCGTGATACGTACATCGTGACACGCTACTGCGGTCAAGTCAAGCGGTCATGAGGGCATAAACCCAGGTGGGTCCGTATATCGAGGCTGCTACATAAGCACCCCTTGTGAAGGCCTGCTTGCTATCGGGCCCGGCAGGGACGCTGGGCTCGTGTCCGAAGGCTCAAGCAAGGCGACGTCGGCGTCGTCGGGCGGGCTAAAGGCCGGCCGAAGCCTCACGCGCTCGTCCACGTCGCAGACGTCCTCCTGTTCAGGGGCAATTTTGGGGCCAGCGAGCATGCCGGCCGGGGCGGCGATCGCGACGGCGCGCCTACCTGAGCTTGTCAGCCCATGGCAGGCGCAGCCATGCCTCCACCTGGTCGAGGTCGACGTTCTCCAAGACGACCGTGTTCCGGCGCTCGTTGACGACGCACCAGCGACCGTAGTCAGGTGCCCCCGGATCGCGGCGTCGTGACTTGCGCAGCTTGAAGCCCTGCATCGCGGCTGTTCGCCGGAGTCGGTTCTCTCTTGTCGTGTTCTCCGTCATGACCCGTCCGATCCGCCGCTGCCCTTCTCCAGTTGTCTAGAGCATCGCGCTCCCGGCTGCGACCCGGTGCCGGCGAGCGCCGGCGGGGCTCGTCTTCTCGAGCGACTGCCCAGGGTTCCATCGGTGGTGGCAGAACCGCGCCAAAACCTCTTGAAATGGCAGTCACGAGCCATTAGTCTATTCAGACCAGCTGTGGACGGTCCCGGCGCACGGCGAGGGGCGCCGGGACCGTCGGACGCCGGGGCTGTGACGCACCGCCGAGGCCCCTGCGCGGCTCCCCGAGGCGTGGTCGCGCTGTATAACCGTTCCGGGTGCACGATCCCATGCTTCCCTCGCAAGGCAACGGGGTCGTGCACCCACGCTGGGTGCATGCGGCGACAAGGCCTCGAGGCCCAGTGGCGAGCGGTCCCCGCAGCAGAGGCGTCGGCCGCAGGGAAACTGTGCCAGCCGCCGCGAGCCAAGCGAGGCGGCGGCGCCAGCGACGCAGGGCTTTGGCCCCTCTGCGACCACAACGACGACCATGAGCCCTCCCTCGTGAAGGAGGGGGGCGGTGTGCCTACTATTCTGCGCTCATGAAGGAGGGGGGTTGAGTCGTGCGTTTCTTCATCGAGGACTCGGTTGACGTCTCGTGCCCGTTCGAAGCGGTGCGGCGCCGCTTTGTCGGTGACGGGACGTGGTTTGCTCCCTTGGCGAGCGAAGCCGAGGGGGAAGGGGAGGCTCTGTACCTGCGCATCGGACCGTCATGGGCGAGCGGTCGGGTCGAGCGAGAAGTCCGCGTGACACACGGTGCGCTCCGTGACCTCGGGGTCGCCGTGGTCGTGCCTGTGTCTTGGCAGTCGAGCGGACTGCCCGGGCTGTTTCCCGTGCTCGAAGGCGAGGTGGAGCTCCTCCCGCTGAACACGGACCGCTGCCGTGTCTCGCTCTTTGCTTTCTACCAGCCGCCGTTCGGCCAGCTCGGCGGCCAGCTCAATCGGGCACTGCTGCACCACGTGGCCCAGTCGACAGTGCGCTCGTTCCTCGCGCGTGTGGCCGAGAGGCTTGAGACCGAGAACGGTCTACATCCGGCGGCATCCCGATCGCAGCAGGGTTGACAAACCCGCCCACGGCCCCGACGGATCGCCTGGCGGCATCTCGTGGCACGTGCTGGTCCAGGTAGGCCTGTTACGCGTCATCGACACGCGCTTGTCGCTCAGGTCACCCCTTCACGTACGACAGCTTCTCGGCCACCTTGCCGTCTCGCACCCGGAAAACGTCCACTCCACGTACGTGGCCGCCGTTCCACGTGTACCGCCATCGCTGTACGACCCGGTCATCGGCAGAGAAGGTCTCCTCCTGCTCGAACCGGGTGGTGCTGTCGGCGAAAATGGGGCCCCAGGCGCGTGTGAGAGCTTCGTGGCCGACATAGCGCATCCCGTTAGGGGCCGGTCCGGTGGAATCGAAGACACAGTCTTCGGTCACGAGCGCCAAGGCGGCCTCGAGGTCATGGGCAGCCCAAGCCAGGCCAAAGTTCTTCACGACGCTGAGCGCGTTCGCCACCACCGCCTCGTTCCTTACCTGGCGTAGTTGCTGGCGCCGAACCAGTCAACGGTCACGACCGGCTCGTCGCCCACGACCCATGCGTCGTGGCCACTGGGAAGGGATGTCACGTCTCCGGGGCCTGCGACGAACTCGGAGCCGTCGTCCATGCGGATGGCGAGACGCCCGCTCACATGGTATTGGAAGTGGGGAGCGAGACAGCTCTCGGTGCCTGCAATTGGCTTCAAGTCGTTGGACCAGCGCCATCCCGGCTCGAAGACGAGGCGCCCGACTTCACCGCCGCCGATCTTCACGATCTCAGCCCGGCCGTTCGGGAACTTGCGTACCTCGTCGGCACTCTCGAAGCTGCGATGTTCGGTCTGTTGCACGTTCGAGCCCCCCCTTTGATGCACTCGCGCCCACCCTTACCCAGTAGAGTTACCTACTAGTAAGTAAGATGTCAAGCGATCTCGTGGGCGGAGGTGCGGTGGCGGTCCGGGATGGAATCACTGGGACGGGCATGGCCTCGCTGATCCTCGATATCGGGGAGCGCTTGGTTCAAACGCGCGGCTACAACGCTTTCAGCTATGGCGACGTCGCGGCGGAGCTCGATGTGTCCACGGCCGCGCTGCACTACCACTTCCCAGCCAAGGCGGAGCTCGGCGAAGCGCTCCTGAGGCGTTACGTGGCGCGGTTCGCCGACGCGTTGGCCGCGATCGACGCGGAGGCGGCCCATGCTCCGCGCAAGCTCGCCTCCTACGCCGAGCTGTACGCAGATGTGCTGCAACGCGAGCGGATGTGCTTGTGCGGGATGCTGGCTGCCGAGTTCGAGACCCTCGCCGAGCCGATGCGGGCGATTGTCGTCGAGTTCTTCGACGAAAACGAGGCCTGGCTCTCCAAGGTGCTGGAAAAAGGACGCCGAGAAGGGTCACTCTCGTTCACCGGGTCGACGCGCCAAGCCGCACGCTTCGTGATCGGGGCCCTGGAAGGCGCCATGCTCGTCGCCCGTCCTTTCAGTGATGTCACGCGATTCCGCGAAACCGTTGACAGCCTGATTCATGGCCTGAGCACCCATTTGTAAGGCACCGCACACGCACGGACTGCCCACGTTAAGACAAGCCTTGTGGGCGGGCATCGGCTCGCTGACCAGGGAGAAACGAGTGCCCGGAGCGGGACTTGAACTCCCGCCAGCCTCGTCCGGCCCGGTCCAGCTAGTCCGCTAAAGTCCAGGCAAGAGGCTCATTCCAGTCGGCAGGCGGGCGCTCCATGACGGGCTGTCCGGAAGAATCCGCAAGCGTCTGTGACCACGGTGTGACGCATCTGGTCGGCAATGACGGCGCGCAACTCAAGAGGTCATCGGGTTGCGCTGGACTGTTCCGGCGGAAGATCCTGCCGCTTAGGACTGTGCCGCTTGCCGAGATCATGGAGGCGGCCTGTTGTTCGAAGGCGTCTGCGCCCAGCCAACGGCGCGGGAAGCGGACGCCGCACGTTTCGACCAAAGTCGTAGACGCAGAAACGACATGACTATAAGTACAGGGTGCTAACCGAATATCTTTCACGATCAGCCTCGCCGAACTCGATCACATCGTTGAGCTGCCACCCTCGGCGCAGAAACGTCCAGCCTGGTGGGTAAGCCACGCCCCGTTTCTCCGTTTGGACCGCCTCGCGGAGAACACGGGACACTCCATTGATACCTCCGGCGAACTCCGAAAGAATTAACCCTAATCGCGCCGGCCGGTTCAGCCGATATACAAAGCGTGCCGAAACTCCATGCCGAACTGGAGGTCCAACCTTCAGAGCGGGTCAAAGCTGACTCGCCCGTAGAAGAGACGTCAGGGCAAGCTCTGAAGGCTCTGCAGGATCGCGAAGCTCGTCTTGAAGCGCTCCTTTGTTCCCTCGATGATCTTGTGTTCGAACTCGACGAGAACGGGACTTACGTGGAGATCTGGGGTACCAACAACGCCCTGCTTTTCGCGCCCCGGAATGAGCTTCTCGGTAGAACGCTTAGCGACGCTCTTGGGGGCGAGGTCGGCCGCGCGTTGACGCAACTCATTGACCGTGTCGTCAAGACTGGTCGCCCGGAGATCTATCAGTATGCCCTCAAGGTTCCGGCAGGCATTCGGTGGTTCCAAGGCAGGCTCGCTCCTATCGTCGCTCCGGTGAGTTCTTTGACGAGGGTCTGCCTCCTTGTCCGAGACATCACCGACCAGAAGGTCGCAGAGCAGGAGGTCTCAAGACTCCTAACCCGCGAGCAACTGTTGAGTCGGTTGTCCGAGGTGGTGCCGGTTGGTCTGTTCGAGATCGACCTGTCGGGCCACATCACCTTTAGGAACGATCGCATACACGCGATCTTGGGCGACGCGCCCACGAACACCGTGGAAGCTCTGATGTCGTCTGTCGTCGTTGCCGAGGATCGGCCGACACTCGAATCAGCGATCGCCACGGTACTTGCAGATCAACCGGTCGACGACCTTGAAATACGATTTCGTCAGGCGCCAGACGATCCGCGGAACGTCGGTGCCGTGCGGGTCTGCCAACTGAGCTTGCGCGCGCTCACCGACGCAGCCGGCGTCGTGACCGGCGCAGTCGGATGCACAAGCGATGTGACCGATCCTGTTCAACTGCGCCAAGAGCTCAAGGTAAGGGCGTCGGTGGACAAGCTCACGTCATGTTTAAATCGAGAAGCCTCGCTTGAACTTGTTGAGGCCATGACCGCCGCTCCGAAAACGCCCACTGAGGGAAACGCCCTCATCTACGTCGACCTCGATGATTTCAAGGCCGTGAACGACCAGTTGGGTCACGCGGCTGGTGACTGCCTTCTGGTCGCGGCCGCCGATCGTCTTCGAAGCGCCGCGAGAAGAGGCGACGCCGTCGGCCGTCTCGGAGGCGACGAGTTCCTTGTGATCTGCCCCCGAGTCGAAAGCTCGACTCAAGCGGTCAGAATCGCTGAACGCGTCGCGGAGGCGACGAAGGCCACGATCGACGTAGGCACTGCTGTCGTCGAACTGCGGACAAGCGTCGGCGTCGCTTGGACCACCAAGGCGATCGACACCGACGTCTTCCTCGCTCAGGCCGACAGCGCGATGTACGAATCGAAACGGACACGACGCAACGGCGTGACGCTCTTCGCGACTGACAGCCGTGACGCAAGTCGGCTGACGCCGGCGCCCCCTCCTGCTGGGACGTCCCGCGGATCTGCCGACAAGAACAATCTCACCCTTCAGTGACCCGCGGTGCTGTGCCCCGAAATATTGCGAACGACGTGAAGGCGTAGGAGTCGCCCGGAGCGTAGGCCGAGTTAAGCCCGTCAGAACCGGAGCCAACCGCACTTGACTCCCGTCTCGTATCGACGCCCTACGACCCAGTCCTTTTCCTCTGACGCTTCGGCTGATTGGGATGGGACGACCGGCAAAGTGGATCGAGGGACACTTCGCCCCAGCCCCTCCTGTCGGCATATGTTCGGCCTTCGGTCACTCAGCTCGACTTTCTGTAGCCGGAACTGTCGTTTAGGGACCCCTGGGGAATCATCGCTTTCGGTCGGGGCATAGTCTCCCCATTCCAAACACGGGCACGGTGAAAAGCGGGTGAGAGCAATAACCTCCGCCGCCAGCTACGCGACTTCCAGCCAAGCATGGCGGCCACCTCGCCAGCCGGTACGGCAGGTGAGAAGAGGTAGCCCTGTCCGACCTCACAACCGAGAGCGCGGAGATGCGCGAGCTGTCCTTGTGTTTCGATCCCCTCGGCGAGCACGGTCATGTCGAGTTTTTGACCGAGCGAGACGATCGCCTCGAGCAGCGTGTCGTTGTAGGCGCTCTCGTGTGTCGGGCTAACAAAGGACCTATCGATCTTGATAATCTTCGGGCGCAACAGCGCGAGGTACGAGAGCGACGAATAGCCGGTCCCGAAGTCGTCGAGCGCGATGGCCACCCCTAGGCGGTCGAGGCGGTCGATCACGCTCGTCGTCCCGACGACATCGACGAGCGCCACACTCTCCGTGATCTCGAGGAGAAGGCGCTTTGGTTCAAGTCCGCTCGCCGCGAGCGCTGCCTCGATCATCGACACCAGGTCCGGGTCGTGGAACTGGCGCGCGGAAAGGTTGACCGTGACGAGAAGCTGGCTTGCGCGAGCACCGCTTCGCTCCCAGGAGCTTGCCTCAGCTACGGCCTCGCGCAAAGCGAAGGAGCCAAGCTCAAAGATCAGGTCGCTCTGCTCCGCTAGAGGGATGAACACGCTTGGCGGAACCTGTCCTCGTTTGGGCTGCTCCCAGCGCATCAGCGCCTCGAAGCCGACCACCTCGCTTGTGGCGAGATTGACCAAAGGTTGATAGTGCATCGAGATTTCACCGGACTGCAGAGCGTGCCCAAGTTCACGGGTGAGCGCGAAGCGGTTGTCCGAGTCCTCGTACATCGCGGGCGTGAACACGACATGGCGACCCTCCCCGCGGCGCTTGGCCTCGTACATGGCAACGTCGGCATTCTGGAGGAGCTCGGTGCTGTCCTTGTTCCCTTCCCAGACCACGACCCCGATGCTCGCGTGCTGTTCGACCTGCGTCCCAGCAAGGGAGAACGGCACGGCGATCACGCCGAGAAGACGCTCGGCCACCTCCTCGGCCTGGGCGGGGGAAGTCAGGTCTTCGGCCAGGTAGAGGAACTCGTCGCCTCCCAAGCGACACAACGTGTCCGAGGAGCGAGTCACCTCCTCGAGCCGACGCGCGAGCGCTACGAGCAGCAGGTCGCCGACGTGGTGGCCGAAGGAGTCGTTCACGGCCTTGAAATTGTCCAGGTCCAACATCAACACGGCGTTCCACCCGCCTCGGCGAGCCGTCCTCGCATTCGCCTGGGAGAGACGGTCCTCGAAGAGCACCCGGTTGGCAAGTCCTGTAAGCGAGTCGTGAAGTGCTTGGTGGGACAGTTGGGCGCTGAGAGCCCGCTCCTGAGTGACGTCTCGGACCGAGATGAGGAAGTAGAGCGTCGACCCCGCCGCGTCGCACGCACGGGACTTCGACACCTCGACAAGGATTGTCCGTCCGTCCTTGTGCACGTAGCGGTCGACGTAGCGCAACTGGTCATCCTCGCCGGAGACTCGGCGGCCGCGGACCTCCTTCGTGACGCGGTGACCCTTGGGATGAGTGAACGGTGACGCGCCCTTGTCGAAGATCTCCTCCCTGCTGCGTCCGACCATCTTGCAGAAGGAGTCATTGACTGCCAGGATCCGTTCCTCCAGATCGACGAAGATCATGCCAGCCATGTTGTTCTCAAATGCAAGGCGAAAGCGCTGCTCGCTACTTGCTAGCGCCTCGGCGCTAGCAAGCTCGGTGGCGATCGCACGCAGCTCGGCCTCAGTGGGGACGTGCTCCGCTGGTTTCTGGGCACCCTCGTCGCGGATCGCCACGACGCTCCACGGCTTGCCGTCGAGTGCGAACGGCGCGCGGGCGACGTCGACTGTCAGCTCGCGGCCGTCTTGACACAAGAGCGAGTAGCCCAATTCGCCCGGCATCGCCTGCGCTTGCGCCTGCGAGGGCGAGCCCCGAACGAATCCACGCCGACGCGCTGTGTGGGCGTCTTGGTATCGGGATTGCAAGAGCGCGTCAACGGCCTGGCCGACGAGGAAGTCCCGGGCATAGCCGGTCAGGGACTCCAGGCGTTCGTTCACGTGACAGATCACGCCGTATTCGTCTACGAACGCGATCCCGTCGGGCAATACCTCAAGCAGGCTGTTAAGGGGAAGCGGCTCCGGGCTTCTCGCTCGTTGCATCAGTCACCATCGCTCGGATGAATTAGCACTCATTATTAGTTTCGGCAATTATGTGACGTCACTTGAGAACCGCCAACGCGTTGTCGGGTCAGGCCTCCTCTCGCCGTAAGTTAACCCCCTTCAGCGGCTGGTTCGCCGCCTAGCCCCCAGTCATGGGCGACCCACTGGTTCATCTCGAGCTTCACGCCAGCAGGGTCGATCTTCTCCACGCGATGCTGAGCGCGCTCGAGACCACTCGGCGTAGCGGGGCGGTACAGGCCGGGCAATGGGACGGCGGGCCGATCAAACAGGTTGCCATGCCGTCCAGCGCTGGCAACGCGCTCACCACGACCTACCCGCCGTTGTCGATGACCCTCTATGTGGTCGGCTGATTGCAGCCCGTCGCATCCGGCAAATCGTTGCCATTATCTGCAACCGGACATCTCGGGCGCGGCGCTCGGTGGCAACGTTGCCTTTTCCCCTCGGGCGACCTTTGGGTAGGCAGCAACAATTCGGTGGTCGAATTCACCAAGGCCCAGCTGAAAAAGTCAGGCTCCCCGCAGCCCGTGAACAGCCTTAGCCCCAACTATTGCAGCTTCACATTCGACCCTTCCGGCGACCTGTGGGAAGGCAGCACCGACAACTTCGCGTCCGAGTGGACCAAAGCACAGCTCGCCCTGTCGGTCTACCCGGCCCCACAGGTCACGATCTCCTCGTCCAGCCTGGCCGAGCCGCGCCGGCCCACTTTTGACTCGGCCGGAGATATGTGGGCGGCCAACTACAAAGAGACACGGTCGGCGAGTTCACCAAAGCCCAGCTCGCCAAATCTGGGTCCCCGACGGCACGGGTCACGATCACCCCGAAACCCTCGTCAGACCCAGACGCGTTGAACGATCCAGGCGACAGGGCCTTCGACCGCACGGTTGACCTTTGGGTGCCCAACGCGGGCGTCGAGGCGGTGGTCGAGTTGACGAAGGCGCAGTTGGCCAGGTCGGGCTCACCGGTGCCAGCCAGGATTATCACCGGGCCTGCTACCCGGCTGAACTGGCCGTGGTCTCTCGCCATCGAGCCATAGACGCCTGAACGGCGAGCTGGCGGTGTACCGCTACGAGCACCCTGTCCGAGGGGGCCGGCGTGGAGACGGCACGTCGCCGTCGGTGCGATTGTCGAGGGAGTTGTGACCAACTTGTGACCAGAATGGCTATTGAGGTGCCTCGTTGGTAGCAACCGGAGCCGTTGAACTGGACTGAGAGCGAAAGATGGGCGTGCCCGGAGCGGGACTTGAACTCCGACCAAGCCCATCCTGGCTTATCCCTCCAAATGACGTTGTGGCTGCTCAGTGGTTGTTTCCGGCAGCTGTCATACCGCTTTGGGAGGGTCCGTCCCGGTCGATCCCGGCGCGTTTGTGATCATTTTGTGATCACGAAGCCCCGCTCTGGCGATCCTGGGGGACCAGAACGCCGAGCCACGATCTCGTATATACGACGCCTACATCGTATATACTGAAAGAGTGGCAAAGCACCTAGTCGATCTGGATGAAGAGGCACTCAGCGCAGCACAGGCGGAACTGGGGACGACAACGATCAAAGACACCGTCAACAAGGCTCTCGAGCGATCTACCTCTAGTCGGCATCGCCGAGTGGCCTCAGCCCTTGACATCCTGGCCGAGGCTGACCTTGAGGACCGAGCCGAAGCGTGGCGCTGAGCTTCTTGGTCGATACCAGTGTCCTGAAACGCCTCGGCCGCTACGAGGTCCGACGGGTGGTCGAGTCGCTTGCAGATCGAGGAGAGCTAGCAAGGGCGACCATCTGCGATCTTGAAGTCGGCTACTCCGCTCGCAACGCCGTGGAGTGGGAAAACCTGCAACTGGCGTTGGACGCCTTCGCTCCGGTTCCAACCACGGCAGCTCATGTCGGCCGGGCGCTCCAGGTCCAGCGACTCTTGGCCGAGCGCAGCCAACGAGGCCGCAAGATCCCAGACCTGCTCGTCGCGGCCGCGGCCGAGGAACTGTCCATCTCTGTTCTCCACTACGACGCCGACTTCAATCTCATCTCCGAAGTCACCGGCCAACCCAGCCAATGGGTAGTACCCGCGGGCACGATTGACTGACGCCAGAACATTCGATCACCGGGAGGCCAACTACGAGGACATCGGGCCATCAATCTTTGGCACCTTGAGGGCTTAGGGACGATGAGCGCGACACAAGGAGATGTATGGTCGGCGAGCTCCTAGCGGATGGTTCGTCTACGCCTGGCGTGTCGATGGCTCGAAAGAGAAGCTTGCTCCTCTCTTCTATAATCCAGGGAAATTTGTGGAAGTGGGTGATGAAACCGGGCGTGCCAGCCGGTTCGTCAAGAAGGGCTCCGGCGACGAAATCCGATCGACCAACCCCGCCCTCCTTGCATCGAGTCGAGCGGGGCGCGTGGCTCGCCAACTCTACGATGGCGTGCTTGCGATTCAAGGACCGCTCGGAAATCTTTCGAGACTTCAGATGCAGAGGCACCCAGAGGTGATCGCTTCGGACGCTCCGGAGACCACCGCCTACTGGTCACCGGACGGCGAAATGGGACGCACCGCTTCCGGGACTTGATGATTTTCGTCGTCGAGCTGGCGTCGAGCTGCGAGAACCGTCGATGGGTGACGGAGGCAGATCGAGGATGATCTGATGAGGGTCGCCTTCTGGAAGCGTCGCGTTGAAGGCCTTGGTGAATGGGCGGTCATCCTCGAGGACAAAGGGACGATGATCGCCGATGGTGCACCAAGGATTGATCACGTACTCGGCTTAAGTCGGAGCATGCGCTCTGCTCTAGGTAACTGCGAGTCGGATCGTCACAACTAGCCACACCAATGAGTTCCGCGAGACATGTCCACGTCGAGACAAGCGGCGTCCACTTCCGACGCCGGTGACCGGCGCTGTGTCGCTCGCCACCCTACGGCATGCACGTGCAGTGCCCCCTCTTGCGCGTCAAGGTGCTGGCGACGCATGCTTGCGCGGTGGGCCCAAGGCCCAGCTGGAGGTAGCCGATGTGTTACCCAACCGTCGTCCCTGTGACGGGCCGTGGCCGGAACTGCCAGCTCGTCGCCTTCCCCCCGTCGTGGCGCTGTTGGAGACCGCGCCGTCCCCCACTTGTGACACCGGTGCCAGTGGCTTGGGCCCTCATGACACCACGACCGTCATCGGCATCATCCCTGGAGGCGTGAGTTGATTCGTACTTGGCAGGTACGCAAGGTTGGAGCAGGTCGTCTGTGGCTGTGCCTCGTTTGTGTTGTCTCGACGGTTGCTCTCTCGATTGCCCCGGTGATGCTCGCTGGTGCTGCGAGGCCGCCTTCGAACGCGCCACTCGGGTTCTGGAACAGTTACGCGTACATCACTGACTGGGGCCCGACGTTCCCGGCCCACAAGCCTCCGGGAGGGCCTTTCCCCAACCCGACGACAATTACCTCGTACGACCCGACGACAGGCGCTTTCTCAGGCACCGACAACGCCTGGGGCGTAGGGCTGGAGAAGATAACCGGGACGCTCTACCCCGACGGCGCGGTGACGTACAGGATCGTTGACCCGGGTGAGGTGATGAATGGCAAAGGGACCATTACGTTCAACGCTGATCGAACCACCGCG
The DNA here is from genome assembly GCA_052148655.1 of Acidimicrobiales bacterium. Lineage (GTDB taxonomy): Bacteria > Actinomycetota > Acidimicrobiia > Acidimicrobiales > Bog-793 > Fen-455. Next base: position 7,633 of record JBKQHU010000050.1, on the reverse strand, counting down.
ATCTGGAGAGGTACCTGGAGCAATTCGATCGGCGAAATCGGCACGGACTACGGCGAATGGAAAGGATTCGTACTGACGGGAAAGGTGGAGGCGGACCCGTGCGGAGCTCACGAGACGGAGTGCTCTGTCCCGCCGACTCCGGTGTCCGGTGTGGCAATAACCGCCACCGGGGCTTACCACGCCTCGGCGAAAACTGACAGCCAGGGCGAATACTCGATGACCCTCAATGCGGGGACTTGGACCGTTACGCCGACGATGGACGATCTCACCTTCACGCCTCGGTCGCGGTCAGTCGCCCTCAAGTCAAACACGTCGGACGTCGATTTCGAGACGGTGGTGCTGAAGTTGACCTCCGTGACACCCGGCACGAGCCAGCTGTCCGCCGAAGTTCATGTCACGCTTCGGGACCCCTGGACGGACGAATCGGGCTGTGACCCGAGCGCGTCCTACCACTTCAGCGATCCCGAGCTTGCCTCGGCGAAGGAAGTAAGCCCCTGCAACTACGAACTGACGTTCGACAAACCTGGGACGGGTATCTACCACATCGCTCTCAAGGCGACCGACCGGTTGGGAGAAGTGACCTCGGTGTCGGTCGACCAGTTCGGCAGGACGGTCGATGGGAAGTTCGACGTGGTCATCGACAGCTGTTCGGAACCCGAAGACGATGTCCCCGACGTCGACGCGCTCGTCAATGCCGACGACGGCGTGTGCGCTGTCACGGTCGGCGATTGGGACACCGACGCCGCGGATGTGGCGGCCAAAGTCCTCGCCGCCGTCGAGAGCTCACCGACGTTCGAGGTCGACCCGGTCTCGGTCGATGCGGTCGACCCGTCGGACTGGCCCGGGAGCAGAGGCCTGGTCCTTAAGGGTACGACCGGCAGTAAGGGGCTGGTCCTCAAGAGTACGGGCTGGGTCCCCACCGGGACCAAAGACCCGCCGGACCTTTTCGAGGGGTATCTAGTCCCCGGGGAGGCCGCCACGTTGGCGACAATGGTGCATCTGCCGCCTCTCCCGCACTCCTGGGGCGGCGCCCGGGAGGAAATTTCCGCCGAAGGTGAATGTGGCGTCAATCTTGACGCCTGGCCGCCTTACGTCGCCATCTCCTCGCACGGCCTCTGGTACACCGCGAACGGCCTCGTGCGCGTACCCGCGGGAGACCAGATCTCGACCTACGTGCCGATCGGGTCATCTATGATCCCCTGCCTCACCGTCGATGTCGACACGGGCCACGTCCATGGCGCCGATAGGAGATATCTACACGTCTACACCGCTGGTCAACTGATGCCGAACTTCACGTTCGTGCACTTCGACGGCGAGCAGGGCGAGCACGTCGTGAACCCGGACAGCCCGGTCACGCTCAACAATCTCATCCGGCCTGGCGAGGGACCGATTGCCATCGGGGCGTGCGCCACGCTTTACATCCCGGCCGGCGCAACGTTGGAGGAAGCGTTTTCGTCGCTCCCCGTCCGCACGCCGGGCAGTGGCGAAGTCATCGGGCACAGGCGGGTGACCGTCACTCAAAACGGAGAGCTTCAGACCAGCGCGGCCAACCCGTGACCTCGGAGTAGCGGACAGCCCGGTCCACTACCTGTCGGGCCTGCGCGTCCGACGAGGTCTCGGGGCCGATACGTTCCATCCACGATCAGCGTCGGCAACGCCTCAGGGCTAGAAGCAGCTTTCGCGAGGCGACGTCAAGTCGAGAACACCGGCTTTGGGCCCCCGCCCGTAGGTGAAGAGCCTCTGGGGCTCGGCCTTTAGGAGGAGGGCGAAAACGTCCGGAGCGGTTACTCACCGTGCTCCTCAGGAGCCTCGGACGCGGCAGGGAGCAGCGCCCGATTGGTTCTTATGCGCACTTTTCTCGCCGGGCAAGGGCTCTTCTTGACAAATGCAGATTCGGCAGGGATGTCCTTCCTGCGCTATTTGTCCGCTACAGGCTTATGCCTTGCCGGGGTCCTTCTGCTGCTGGGCCGTTCCCCGGGGTCCGTTGCGGACCTTGCCGGCCTGTTGTCTTCTGTCTCGCTGCACGGTTCCGCTCGACTCGACGCATCTCGTCGAGCACCGCTCCGGCTTGTTGGGCAAGCTCGGCCCATTGGGCCGGCCCGGCCAGATCGTTGCTCGATTCGAGCAGGCGGTCGGCGACTGCGATCTGGCGTCGGACCCAGTCGTTTTGTGGGCTCCACCCGATCCAGGCCGGTATGCGGCCGCCGCTTCGGTCGATAGTCGCCTCTATCTCGAGGGCGTGGTGGCACCATACGGCCTTGCCCGCGGGTGTGTCCGGTGCCGCTCCGATTCGTTGGACCAAGTGGCCCGGGGGATCGTCGGCGAGCACGGCCACCCGGTCGGCGCGGGTGGACTCGAGCGCGGCGTCGATCTGAGCGACGGTCGCGTCGAGCTCCCTCCACTCGGCGGACACGTCGGCGATGTGCTGTTGACGCCGCTGCTGGTGTCCGGCGAGGGCAGCGAGACGGTCTCGAAGATCGCGCTCCGCGCCGAGGACCTGCTGGACCCGCCGCTCGCCGGCGGCGACGTTCTCTTGGGCGCTGGCGATGGCCTCGTGGTCGTGGCGACCCCAGCGCCGCCGACCGGCGTCTTGGAGCTGGGCCTCGCTATCCGCCAATATCCGCTGGGCATCCTGGCGCTGCTTGACCACACTGGCGAGCTGCCGACGGACCTGCTGCCACTGGTCGGCCCGGTCCTCGGGGATGGCGCCGTCGATGGCCCGCCTGTCGTCGGTGAGAGTGGCGCGGGCGTGGCGGAGCTTGTCGATCCCGTACGCAAGCGGATCGTCTGCACCCACGCAGGCGGCGACAACCTTGGCCCAGTGATGATCGAGATGATCGTGCAGACGGATCAGATCTCCTCGCCGCCATCCCTCGGCTGACTCGAAGCGCCGGAGTGCTTCTTGTTCGTCATGGAGCCGTTCGACCCGGACGGCGACCTCGTCGTAACGGTCCTGCGTTGCTGCAGCCCGCCGCCTGTCGCTCTGGAGCCTGTCGGTGAGGAGCTGGCGCTGCTCACGGCCGCGGCGACTCAACCCGGTAAGCACCCCGAGAGCCTCGAGCTCGGCCGCGCCGCGGGCGGCAGAGGTTTCTACGAGGGACAGCTGGCTGCGCGCCGAGCGCAAGTCCTCGCTGGCCGCGACCAGCGCATCTTTTCGGTCGGGGGGCCGGCGGAAGAGCACCTCTTCGTGCTCGGCAATCTGCTGACGGAGCAGACGGTCGGGCACCCAAGGGTCGCTTCGGGCGGCAAACGAGGGATCGGGTCGGTGGCGTAGGGCGTCGGCGACCTGCTCGGCCGGGTCGCGCCGGTCGGCGAGGATCCCGCCATGATCGACCACCGTCACCCGGGTGGTGTTCCAGGTGTGCGTGGGCCGGCGAGAGCGAGACTGGCCGGTGTAGCCGCGGTAGGCGTCGAGCGCCGAGCTGCCGAGCAGGTGGCAAGCCTCCCAGGTGCCGCCCTGAGCGCCGTCGACGGTGCGAGCCCACGCGTGGGACAAATTCGGTGCCCCGTCCTTTCGGACGCCGGACACGAAAGCGGCCGGAAGGAGCTGGTCCTGTGTGCCACCGTCGAGGCGAACGGTGAGTCCTGCCGGTTCGACCCGGGTCACCGTGGCGGTGGTGCCGTTGACGAGACGGCTGCCCCCAGGGCCGCAGCGGGCGTGCAGCAGCACGCGATCGCCAGCCCGGTAGTCGCGCTCGCCGGTCCACCCCGGCCCGGTCATCGCGGGCCCGTCGAGCAGCCCGGCGTCGGCGAGGCGTGTCCGGATGCGGTCGGCGAGGTCCTCAGCGTCGCCGTGCGACACGACGAGTGCCGCTACTTTGTCGGCCCCGCAGTTGGCGATGTCGTCGCTGACGGCGTGCGCCATGGCCTGGCGGGTCTCGGCCGGGCTTCCGTGTTCGTGCTCCCACCCGTGCTCGGCCCGCAGCTGCTGCGACGCGAAGGGATCACCGTGGCGAAGCAGGTCGAGCGCTTCCCGGTCGGCGGCATCGACCTGGCGGCGATTGACCGTCAGGCGGGCAAAGGGTATCCGACCCGCGGTGGCGAGCTGTTCGATCTGGTCAGCGGTGCCGCCGGCTCCGACCGGCTGGGACTGGCGGGGATCGCCGAGCACCCAGATCGATCCGCCCGGACACGCGTCCACCGCGGCAAGGACTGCCTCCACCTCAGCGGTCGGGGTCTGGGAGATCTCGTCGAGCACGACCACCGTCCCCGCGGCGAGCGGCCCATCGGACAGATCGATCCGCAGGCGGGCGATCGTGCGTGCGTCGAGGCCCACGCCGGAGAGCTCGGCGACCGCCTTCGCCGTCGTCGCCACCGCAACCGCCGGCCGGCCATCGAGTGAAGCGGCCCTGGCCGCGGCGTGCAGCATCGTCGTCTTGCCGTAACCGGCCGGCGCAAGAACAGCCCGCAGGCCGCCGCCTTCGCCGGCGAGCACCCGCACGGCGGCCACCTGATCCTCCCCGAGTCCCGGGGCAGCCTCCAACGCGGCCTCCACCGCGGCGCTGCCGATCGCAGTGGGGGACCGGGATGCCAGGGTGTCCATCAGGGCCAGCGTGCGGTCCTCGAGCGCCCGGTGCGCGGCAGTCGACCACTCAGCCGCTCGCCGCCGGCCCGCCTCGTTGTCGGGGGTCAGGCGCACCGCCAGCTCGGAGTTGACGAAGCGTTCGGCCGCGACGGTGATGTCTTCCACCGACAGGCGGCCGCCCGAGATGGCACAGAGGTGCTCGACGACATCGGCCTTGGTGAAGCGGGCGGACCTCGAGCACAACCCGAGCTCCGGATCCACCAGGGTCGCGGTCATTTGCTCCCAGCCGAGCCGGTCCAACACTGGACCGCCCCGACGCACCGCCCGTTCCAGTTCGGTCCTTACGGCGAGGCCGACCTGCTCCGCCTCGCGCTCCCACCGCCCGGCGAGCAGGCTCGGGGTGAGCGAGTGATCCTTGGCCGACCTCGTCGCGAGCGATGCCTCGTCGTCGGCCTGCATCCGCAACGCCGGCGACTCATACACCGCGCCTTTCGCTTCGAGCTCGGCTTCGATCTGGGCGCTGCGCTTAGAGAACGCCCGCAGCTGGGAACGAGTAAAACCTTCCATCTCCCGGGTGTTGTTCCGATCCTGACCCCACACCACCCCGAGCTCCATCGTGAGGGTTCGCTGCAGATGGTTCTGGTAGATCGAGCCCGCCGCCCGTGCCCACTCGAACAACGGGCCGGCATCGACAGCGACGTGGCGGCCGTCGGCTCGCTGTACGAGGTTCGGCACCAGGCAGTGCGTATGCAGCTGAGGATCGCCCTCCCGGCTCGTGCGGTGCACGAACCCCGCCACCGCCCAACCCCCGGTGCCCACCCGGCGACGCACCTTCTGCGTCTGCACCCTAGCCACCGCCGCGCGTTCCTCGAGGAACCCGAGAGCCACCTCTGTTGCCTCTCGATGGGCCGCGGCCACCGCATCGGCGATGGGCTCCGAGCCGAGCGCCCACAAGAGCGACACGCTCTTGGGGGCCGAAAACGTCAGATCGAACGCCAGCACCGAACGGGACCGGGTCCCGGCGACAAGATCGACACCGGAATTCGGGTGTTTCCCGGCCACGAGGGCGCGCAACTGGTCGGCCTCCACCACACCCGACAACCCCAGACCCTCCGCCCACCGGCCCGCCCACACCCCTGGCGATTCGCCGAGCCCCGCGTAGTACTCGTCGATGCTCAACGCCACCGACGAAATCAGATACTCCGCATTCGACAAGCCCGTGACCGTCAACACGAGCCACGACCCCCACCCCGAATACCAGCCATCACGACCAGCACCCACCCGCCACCATCACGACCAGCACCCCACCTGTCGCGCCATCCCAACGACCATCCGCGCCAACCGCCAACGGCATCGCCCCGCCCGCCGTACGCCTCAGCCCCAGACGCCCCATCACCATCACCCCGCCCGCCATCACCTGAATCACCCGAACAACCTTCCGCTCCAACCGCCATCTCCTCGACGCCCACCCACGTCCCTCTCCCACCAGCCAACAAGGCACAGACACTTGCCACCCCTCCGGGGAGGCCTCCAGCGGCGCCGTCACGCCGGCTCCGACCCGAGGTTGAACGACTCCTGCCCGGGGCACTGCAGAGAGGGTCCGGGCTGAGCGGCTGACGCCGTCGAGCGGCGCGAACGACGAGCCGAACCCTCGCCGTGTCCGGCAACGGAGCTGTCCTGCCGGACCACGGAGAGGCCGGAGACTGAGCCCAGCTCGTAGACCGACAGACCAAAGCGGGCCGCCGGCCCCTTCTCGGGCTCCAAGGCCACCAGGCCGCGCTCGCGTAGCGCCCGCAGCGCTTTCGCCGCCGTGCCAGGGTCGAGCCGGAGGCGTTCGGCCACCTGGCGGGCCGAGGTGTGCGCCACCAGCCGGCCGTCCTCGACGACCGCGTCCAAGGCGACATCCTCCAGGATCACCCAGACGAGCGGTCGGAGCTCGCGCCTGAGGGCGCGGCATTCACCAGACAGCAACACCGCCCAGGTATCGGATCCCCACTCGCCGCGGTACGAAGAGCTCATGGCGCAGCCATCACCAGCTCACGCGTCACGCCGGCCAGCTCGAGATGAAGGACGTAGCAGCGAACCTCGAAGCGGTCACTTGCACGCTCGCTTCGCTCGACAACGACTCCCACCTGGCGCAGCACCGCGAGCCGTCGTCCGACCGTGTCCTTCGAGATGCCGAGGCGCCGGGCGACATCACGGTAACTGGCGGCCACCACGGTGCCTTCTGCCGATTCTGTCGCATGCGCGGCAAGATCGAGAAGAACCAGCAACGCGTCGGAGCCGAAGCGATAGCCGAGCTTGAGCGCCCGGGTATCGAGGCGCAACTGACAGCCGTCGCGCTCAGCTCGCACGATCGGCCCCGAGGGGTTCGGCGAGGCCCGCCAGGCGCATCAAGGCGGCTTTGGGCACTCGCAGCCGCCGACCGAACTCCACCACCGGCACACCGCGCTCGCCGTCGCTCGTACGCCACACCCGGGCGAGCGCGTAGACCTGGTTGCGGCCGATACGTAAGATCTCAGCCGCCTCCTCCATCGTGAGAAAGTCAGGAGCATCCGCCAACACCATCACGTTCTCCCCTCGGTAGCCGACCATTGACGCAAAGTTGCCTTGCGCATAGTCTTGCTCAGGTCGATCCAGAATCACAACCGTGTCACTCCTCTCGGCTGTCATCGCATTGCGACAGGGAGCCCATGCCAAGACACAAACCCGATAGCCCGGCGCCCACCTGGACGCCCAACCAGGTCGTCGCCGGCAACCTCGTCCGGCTACGCCAGCGCCGCGGGCTCACCCAGGGCGAGGTCGCCCGGCTCCTGTCGGGCGTAGCCGGGAAGGAGTGGAGTGAAGCCATGGTTGCCCACGCCGAGCGCTCCGTCACAGGCAACCGGGTCCGCGAGTTCACCGCCGATGACCTCGTCACCTTGGCCCGGGCCTTCGACGTCCCGGTGCTCTACTTCCTCACCCCACCGCCGACCGGCATGTTCGTGCAGGTCCCGGGCTCTCAGATCAACACGCTCACCATGCTCGAAGCCGTCCTTGGCCGCCTCGACAACCTGTCGGAGTGGGAAGTCCTCCTCGACGAGTGGAACTTCGCGAGCAACGAGGAGC
>JBKQHU010000049.1:0-23817 GCA_052148655.1 Acidimicrobiales bacterium | reverse complement strand
CCTGTTCACCCAGGTTCTCGTATTGTGCGCAACAGCCGGGCTCCTAAAGCTCGGACGGGTCGCCCTCGACGGCACCAAGCTGCGGGCCTCGGCGAGCAGGCACAAGGCCATGAGCTATGACCACATGAAAAAGAAGATCGAACAGCTCGACGCCGAGGTGCGCGAGATCCTCGCTGAGGCCGAGGCGGTCGACCGGGAAGAGGACGAGGCCTTCGGTGCGGACCGGCGGGGCGATGAGGTACCTGCCGAGCTCGCCCGACGCGAGACGCGCATCGCGAAGATGCGTGAGGCCATGAAGGCCATCGAGGCCGAGGCCAAAGAGCGTGCCGGCGCCAAGGAGGCGAGCAAGGCCGAGCGTGCCGGTGCCGACCAAGACGAGATCGCCGAAGCGGTCGAGCAGGCAAGAGACAAGGCGACACCGCCCGCAAAGGCCCAGCGCAACTTCACCGATCCCGAGTCGCGCATCATGAAGACCGCGGATGCTTCGTTCCACTACTGCTACAGCGGGCAGGCCGTCGTCGACGAGAAGTCACAGGTCGTCCTCGCCGGTGCTCTCACCCAGCAGGCCACTGATGTCGACCAGTTGACCCCGATGATCGAGGCGATGGACGCCCAGCTTGTACTCGCCGGGATCGAAGACCATCCCAAGGTGTTGTTAGCCGATGCCGGTTACTGCTCGAACGACAACCTCGAAGCACTCGCCGGCGGCAACCTCGACGCACTCGTCGCCACCGGTCGACTGACCCACGACGAGCGTGTCGCAGCCGCGCCGAAAGGGCGCATCCCCAAGGACGCGACGGCCAAGCAGCGTATGGCGAGACGCCTTCGGACAAAGGCCGGCAAGACCGACTACGCCCGGCGCAAGGCGATCGTCGAGCCGGCATTCGGCCAGATGAAGGTCCGACAGCACGCCGGTCATCTCCGTTTGCGCGGGCTTGATGGAGCACGGGGCGAATGGACCCTCCACCTCGTCTGCCACAACCTGCGCAAGCTCGCCAACGCGAACGGATTAGCTGCGATCGCGACAGCATGAGAGGTGCAGAGCACCCTCGCACGCTCAGCTTCGGACGCCTCGTAACCAACGAGAGGCCGCGACCACCGGTCAGGGTTCGTTATCTCGCCTCATCGAGCTTCGAAGCCGGGCCGCATTCCGGTTCGGACCCACGCACCTAGGAAGAAATCGGGCTCCGATGGACTCGGCTTCGCAATATGGAACGTGCCGGAGGACTTGGCCGCGGAGGACTGCGTGCAGATCGTGCTCGATGGCGCGGGCATGACGGCCATGGAGCAGGCCAAGGCAGAGGTCCTGAAGGATCAACGCTTCGATTACTTTTGCTCGCTCCGATGCACCTGCACTTCGCTCTTGCCGACGATTCGCAGGACCGCCCCTCCGGCCGGGGACGTCGGCGAGCCGCGGCCGACCTGCAGGGATCAGGGGAAGTTGGTCAAGCGAACAGACGTTGGGCTGTCGAGTCGATGATGGGAAGGGATCGGCTGCCGCTCGCCATGACAATCGGTCAACGTCGGAGAAATGTTGGACCAGAGCCGTGGTTCGCAGCGGTCGGGGAACCGGATCCGGCGAAAGGCTCCTGGATCGGGACTGGGCGGAAACATGAATCGGTAATGGAGCGGGCCTGGATCTTCCGCTACCCGGCAGGATGTCTTGTGAGAGTCCACACGTGAAATCGACCGCCCCGCCCGTCGCGAGTTCGGCGTCCCAGGTCTTACTGGTTCGCGATGGACCGGTTGAGAACCCGCCCTCCTCGACGACGAGCGGTTCCGGAGCGCGGCCAGCGAAAGGCAGAATGGAACGGTGCCTAGCCCATTTGACGTGAGCAACTTGTCTGGCTCTGAGCAGGCAAGTCGCGATCGAGTCAGACCGAGCCGGCGAGGGACGGACCGGGAGCTGGGAGGGTGAAAGCCCCCAGGACCCATACCATCAGCACGGCGGGACAGCACGAAGTGTGTGCTCAGTTCAGCCGGATCGAATGGGGCGCGGTTCCGAACCCGTACGAAGACTTTGGTATAGACGTGCTTGTCCATGCTCGTGATGCCCAGGGCAACGACAAGGGCTTGCTCGTCGGTGTTCAAGTAAAAACAGGGACGTCCTACTTCAAGGAAGCGATCAAGGAGAAGGACCTGCCAAAGGGATGGATCTTCCGAGAAAGCAATCGTGAACATCTCGATTATTGGTTGGATCACGCTCTCCCCCAACTCGTTGTTCTCCACGATCCTTCTTCGCGGGAGTCCTACTGGGTCCACGTAACAGCAGCGGCGATCACTCGGACGACCAAGGGCTGGAAAATCTTGGTACCCTCTCAAAACCGAATCGACGCGGACCACGCTGCGGCGTTGCTCGATGTTGCGGCGAGCGGTCGGGCAGCGGTTTCCCTCGAGGGATCAATTTGGTCTCGAGGCGCTCTTAACATTGCACCTGCCCGCGAGTGGCGCCACGCGCTGATCGCCCCGCGACTCATAGCACCACACCCGAATGCTGGACCGTCTCTCGAACTCTCGCCGGTGGCCGCGGTCGGGCTCGTCGTCGAGCGCCGGATCGATGATTATCAGCGGTTTGCTGAGATACAGCCCGACGTTCCCTCACTCGGAGATGCAGAGCATTCTCCAGTATGGGGCTGGCGCTTCGTCTGGTCCGTCGATTCATACTTTCAGGGCCATGGTCAGCCGGCCCTCGACCGGATCGAAGACGCACCTGATAGCGCCGCCCGGACAGCCGCAACGATTGTCGCGATGTGTGCATTGAGCGTCGTCGATCGCCACGCCGAAGCGGATGCTCTGGCAGCACGAGTTCTTGAAGAATCGTCGGATTTGACTCCCGCAGATGAAGCCTGGCTCCTTATTCAGCGAGCGAGGGCGCTAGTACAACTTGGCGCAGTCGAGGACGGCCGCGTCGTGGCCATGGAGGGTCAGCGCTTAGTGAGTGGAGAGCCACCGGACGTCACCGTCTCCGCAATTGCGGGAGCGGCCTCGTGGCTCCTGTGGTCGACCGCCGCGTGGAGGTCCGGGGACCTCGCAGATGTCGTCTGGCGAAACGATACGGCCGTCTCGTGGTGGCGAGACCAGACTACAAGTGGCGGTTTGGGGACCTTCCTGGATCACTCGTTCAAGAGTTGGGCAGAGTCGAGTTCTGTCGAGTTCAACAATCGGGATCCGGTGGAGGCCGACCTGCTCACCGCAATTGCGACGGCGGATTTCTCAGCAGAGTATGGGTCATTCAATACTGACCGACGCCTACTGGCTCGCTATTACTCTATGGCGGCGGAATCGGAGATGTTGCAACGAAGAGCAATTGACTGGTTAAGGCAGTCAGGCGATCGTTCGTCGCTGGAACTCATAGTGCGCCGTTACCTTGGCGAAGGGCCTATTGCGCCTGTGAAGGATGCTGCCGATGCAATCGGTCTGAACAGCTGGACGTACTCAGCGCTCGAGGGCAACCTTGCGCTGTGGCAAGCCGCCGGCGATGTGATGTCACCCTCGCGGGCAGAGGCAGCCTTCGCCGTCAGTCTTGACGCATTCTCAGACGGAACATTCCCGATCGCTAGGTCCCACCTGTCAAGATCGATGGTCCGAGCCGAGGCACTTGGCAATTTGGCGGGACTGGCGACAGCTACGTCCTTGGAGACGCACACCAACCTCCTTCTTCGCCTATCCGAACTTCTGAGAAGCAAGATACTCAGCGATGCCGCGATTGCCATGAAGCTCGACACCTTACTGAATTGGGTCGATTGGAGTGGGTTGGACGCGGAACCCCGGGAACGTTGGCTTAGCTCCGCAGCGTCACCTGAAGCGTCGGCCTGGGCACCATCGGCGACTGTCTTGGCAGCGCTCGCCGAGTCTGACGAACGTGCTCGGTGTCAACTGATCGAACTCGCCAAGTCGGGAAGCTGGTCGGCGCTCCACAAGCTGAGGGATGTCAACGTCTTGGGTCAGGAAGCAGCGGCTTCACTGATAGCGACGCTTGAACAGGGGGTTGATCGGATCGTCCGGGATGCCCGTACTGGATCACACGGGATAGGTGGATGGTCCCTCCCTCCCATTCTGGTCTGGATGAATCAATGTGTGCCGGAAGTTGCTAGGTGGGAGGGCGTGATCGACCTGCTGAACGAGGCAAGCGTCTCTGCTCGGGAGAAGGCCGAGACATGTACGCAGTTGGCCGCGAATATCGACAGCATTTCTGACGAAGCCCGCGCTCGACTCATCGACATAGCGAGTCACCCCATCAGCGCAACTACCGATTGGCCGAGCGGTGATTTTGACATGCCCGGTGCGGCATTCCTGCTCCGCATCTCCCTTGGCTTAATCGAAGGTGGGGACCGCTTGCGTCGTCTTCCGGAACTGATCAGTGCCGGCGACAGTCGATCACGAGCGACCGCGGCAGAGATTTTGGGATTCCTCCGCGATCTCAACGAGTTCGAGGTTGGAGTACTTGCGACCTTAACAAGAGACCCTTCTCTGCAGGTCAGAAAGGAGGCGGTCCAGTCGATATCTAGGCAGATTGCGAGGGGTGTGAAACATCCCGCTGCGCTCGGATCGCTTGAAGTCGCCCTTCGGACCGACTCAGTGGAGATTCCGTACCGGGCGTTGGCGGGACTATCCCGGAAGTCGAGTTCTCTTCCGGACAGCATACTTCGGACCATCAACTCCCTAGGTGAGAGTCATGTCTCTGGAAAATTGCGTCGGCTTGCCAAGAGAATCGTGATCGCCTACTCGGGAAGCTCGGTTCGTTAGCCGGCCCAGCCGCGCGCGGAGCACTTAGGAGCCGCGGTTGTTGGCCACTTCGAAACAGAGCCAGGGCGGAGGGAGGAGGAGACCGCACGGCTAGGACGTCACGAACTCTGAGTACTCGGTCTCACTGGAATACCGACCGTGTTCAGGAACGTCAGACCGTCTGTCCACTCGACTCCGAGCACTTCACATGCAGACGCGAGAGAGATGCGAATTGGTCTGTGGTCGATCTTGTCCTCCGTCACGACCACCGTGCGCTGTCCGATCGCACTTAGCTGAAGAGCCAAGGCGATTACATAGGGATCTGCCTCGTCTTTCGTGCTCTCCGCCTCCACTACGTCGCCAACCTCGCTCATCACTCGCTGCACATATTCAAAGGCGGCGTCGAGCGGGTGCCTTAGTCGATCTCGCATTCCCGGTGCCCACACACCTGGCACATCGGGATGAGCCACCTCAGCCACCTCATTGAGTACCTGACGTGGCATCGCAATGCGAGCCTCATCCACAAGTACAGTGAGGCGCTCGAAGGCCTGCCATTGCTCTGGACCGCTTATGAGGTACTTGAAAGCGATGAGTGCCGATGCATCAAGCACCCAGATCGGCTCGTCGTCAGCCTGTAGGAGTAAGGACAATTGTCCGCAGGTCATCGACCTGCCCGCTCGTGAGATTGAGATAGTCGCAGACTTCCGCCTGCGTAATCCTGTCGTTTGCAGTGGCGGCGACTAGGAGCTCCGACGTTCGCAGCCCAACCTGGCCAAGTCTCCTCTCGACGCGCGGCTGCCCGGCCCCTCCGCCGCCGCCGGCGCTCCAGTCGAATTGCGACAGAGTGGGCTCCAGCGACTCATAGAAGGTCGGAGGCGCCAGCAGAAGTTCCTGCAGACGTAGGCTCGTAGCACGAATACTGACTTTGCACCGACTAGCGATTCGGCGGACTGTATCCAAATCGGAAACTGGCGTCGCCTCAGTCACACCGAAGGTTGAGGCCACATCGCGCACGGTCTGGGCTGGCAGTAGTAGTTCAGCAGCGAAGCGTTCGCACCAGCGCTCGATTTCAGGTTGCGAGTCGTTCGGGACGACAAACTTCCAGCAGGCTGCGTCCGTACGCGTAACCATGTGACCCAACTCGTGAAAGAGCGTGAAGATACGAGCGGTGGGGCTGTAGGCAGTGTTGACGGCAACCATGGGAGCGGCACCATCCCAGGCAGAGAATCCCCTGATGCCAGTCCTGCCAAGCTGCAATTGAAAGGCGAGCAGCGAATGCACCTCCAAGGCAGCGCGCCACTCTCGGAGGGCCTCGCTCGCGTTGTTCCAAGCGAGCTGCTCAACTGGGCTTACACCGAGGAAGCGGCGCACTTCAGTTGCCGCTTGTTCAGCACCAAGTCTGATTGAACTCCTCGGAAGCTCGACCAGCGGGGCATCCTGGTCTCGCAAAATCCAGGAGACCATTTGCTGAATCCGTCTCGCCCAGCGGATCTGGCGAATCTCTTCCTGCGAAAGCGTGCGGCCTGCAAGTCCTGGCGCTCTCCTCATTGACGTTGGGATGCCTGAGGTTCGAGGTGGGTCGGGCAGGAAGAACAGCGCGCTGGGTCGGCGAAGAATCTCGACCAGCTTGGTGAACTGACCTCTGGTCGGCTGGGTGGCACCTGATTCCCACTTGGCGACCGTTGCCCCATCGACGCCTGTTGCAGTCGCGACGTCGGCTATAGCCAGGCCAGCCTCCTCTCGTGCCCACGAAAGGACGGAGCCAGTGATGGGAACTTGCTGACGTGGCAACTGTGGCTCGCCTCCTTCCCTGCAGACCTCCGACCGTATCCAATACCAGCATCACTCGGCTCAACCCGCCGCCCCGTGTGTTGGGCAGGTCAGCTGCCCTGGCATGCTCGGAGGATAGAGCCGATCGAGCACGATGTGCCGACCTGTCTTGCCGATCGGGCGAAGGGCGCTACTGCGCTCCACGCATATCGATTCGGCGTGCGCTGAGCACCGCGCTCGTGTGGTAGTCGCGCCGCTCAGATCGCCCGCTACAGCGCTTGTTGCCTATAGGTCCTATAGTATAGGAAAGTCGATATACTCGTCGAAGTATGAACACCCGAGCCGCGATTCGGCCGAACCCGTACACGCCCGGAGCGGGCGATCGACCGCGCGCCCTCGTCGGGCGATCCGACCAACTCGCTCTCGCCGAGAGCGTGCGCAGCCAGCTCGAAGCGGGGTACGCGGCAAACAGTCTCATGTACGTGGGCTTGCGTGGCGTCGGCAAGACCGTCTTGCTGAAAGAAATCGCCGATCGCCTGGCCCGCGCCGGCTGGTACGCGCCGTACCTCGAGCTGCGGCGCGGCCTGGCCGTCGACGCGGCGCTCGGTGCCGTCGCCGACCGCTTCGCCGCCCAGCTCCGCCCTGGCGCCAAGCTGACGCGCCGCGTGCGCCAGCTGCTGCGCCGTGGCGGCGGCTTGCAGGTGCTCGGAAGCGGCGCCAACGTGGCTAGCAACCGCCCCGTACCGGCATACGACGACCTCGCCAAGGTGCTTGCCGCGCTGTCGGAGGCAGCCCACGAAGACGGGCTTGGCGTCGCGCTTATCGTCGATGAGTTGCAGGCCATCTCGCTCGCCAGCCTGGGCGCGCTCGTGCACGTCGCCCAGGACCTGCGCGACCGGCTGCCCTTCGCCTTCATCGGCGCGGGGTTGCCACACCTACCCTCTTACATCGCCAAGGCCGCGACCTACACGGAGCGGTTCCGCTACGAGCCCACGGACAACCTCCACGACCAAGAGGCGCGCGCAGCCGTCCTCGAGCCGGCAGCGGCCGAGGCTGTGGGCTGGGACGACGACGCGCTCGCCAAGATCGTCGCAGTTGCTGGGGGATATCCGTACTTCCTCCAGCTCTACGCGTTCGAGGCCTGGGAGGCGGCAGCACGCGCCGGTGCCATCCAGACGATCACTCTCGCGGACGTCCTGGCAGGCGAACCCGTCGCGCAACGCCAGATCGAAGCTGGGATCTACGGCGCCCGTTTCGAAGGCGCGACGGAGGCCGAGCGGGCGTACCTGTTTGCCATGTCGGATCTCATGGACGCTGAAAGCGACCGAGTACGTTCCGGCGACGTCGCTCGAGTGCTCAATCGCGAGCTCTCTGCGGTCTCGCCCACGCGCGACGCTCTGATTCGCAAGGGCATCGTCCATGCGCCCGAACACGGGTTGCTGGCCTTTTCCATCCCGGGTTTCGAGCAATACATCGTCAGGCGCCGCTCCGACGAGGCTTGAGCCGCGACCCGAAGCAATGCAGACGAACCGATGCACATAACGATTGATCCGGCGCTCGGCGTCGTCGCCGAGCGCACTCTCGGGAGGCGCATGATCTGATTCTGATCAGGAGAGTGCGAGATCCACGAGGATGCGCTGTTCGTCGACAGCCAACACTCCGACGAATCGACCACCGCTGTGCTCAGTCGGAATGTGGTTCCGGGCATCGGCCCGGAATATTTCAAGACTCTCGTGTTGCTCAGAGCTGAGAGATGTGGGCTCGGCGAAAACGTATGCGACACCGCCGTTCGGTCGCTTGAGAACACCCAGACCGAAAGCCTCTTCAACCCGCTTGAGGGTGGTGACGCCCTTCTCCTGGAGCAACAGCCGAACCGCTGTGGCTGAACGCGTTGGTGACGTCCGGATTCGGAGGACATCCCGTAGAATCTGTTCCGAGGGTGATCTCAGATCGGCACAGGGGATGAGGATGGCTGTTCCCTCGCTCCATCCGCCATCGGGAACTTTCCGCGGCTGTTCATCTATGACAACTCGCTGGATGTTACGAGCGTTGGCGGCCTCGGTTGTCATCGCGACGCGCCACTGACCCCAATCATTGTGAAGACTCGTCTTCCACTGACCGCCGCTCCTGGTTTCGCAGATGTAGATGTCGTCGTCCAACTTCCCAGTCCAGATACGCCACGTCGAAGACTGGTTGCCAGTCGACGGATCTTCGACGACGAACTTCAGCGCTTCGCCTGGCTCGAGCGCTGGGTGACCGTCAAAGCCCGAGATGGGCTGTCGGTCGTATGCGAACACGAATGGAGTCTCGCGCGCGCTGATCTCGTGCCCATAGCGGGATGTCCGGGCGGGATCACGGTGGCAGTTGGCACGGACTCGATCGTCGGATCCTGATGGCCGCGGGAAAAGAGGTGAACTGGGCCAACAGGTCCGTCAAGAGTACACCGGCACCGTAAAATCTCACTATGGAGGTCCTGGGTCCCGATCAGCAAGAGCAGCTAGCAGCTCATTTTGCTGCTCAGCGCGCCCGTCAGGCGGGACTTCGAGCGACGCTCGAACGGATCGATCTCGAGGCGCTTCAAGCCGCAGCCGAGCGCCGTTATGAAGATTTCTTCCGGGCCCCCTACCTCGCCGTCCTCGACACCGAGTTCTTCCGCTCCGCCTTTCAATCGCAGCTCAAGTTCGGTGGACCACCGCTCTCGCTGCGACTAACCCGCGAGGGGCACCTCAGGCTCTTCATCGCCGAAGAGACCTTGTTCGAACTATTCGACAAGCTGGCCGAGTTCGCTGACAGTCTTGGCGCTACGGCCGACGAGCTTGAGCGACTCCTGGTCGAGGAGTGGGGCCCTTCCGTCTACGTGGTCGAGCTACCGACGGAATCGAACGACTCCCGAGTCGCGCTCGTCGCGGCTCGCGATCAGACGGACAGGCCCGCGGCCATCCTGGCCACGATGCTGTCGCCCTGCATCCTGCTAACAAAGGACAAGGACTTCGAGGCCCTCGAGGTCGTGAGACCGGGTGACCCGGTGTTTGCCGTTCGAATGACGATCGTGGTGAACAGCACCACGATGGAGCTCCAAACGATGGTTCAAGCCCCGATGATGCCAATCATCGGCGTAACGGCCAGCGTCGAATGGATCGGCAAGAAGATCGGCGGCAACCCATGGCTTCTTGGGGGCATCCTCGTGGCGATCCTCGGCCTCATCTACTGGCGGATGGACGAAGAAAAACGGGCCACAACGCGAGAGGCGCTCGGATACCTAGGCCGAACCTATGTCGAGCACTTGGTCGTCGCTCAGGAAAATCACCAAGCCGCGGTGGCCGCGCTCAAGGAACGAATCGTGCCTGCCCTCCAACAACGCACTTCGGCCGAAGTCATCCTGCGCCATCTCGCGTGCTCAGAGGAGGATCTCTCTGCACAGCGCCTCTGGGAGCAACTCGATCCCGGCACTCGCCCAAGCGTTGCTGCCGTGCGCCAGTTGCTCCGCACGCACCCAGCCGTCGTAAGGGCCGGCCGTGGTCTCTGGGGCGTCGGAATCCCCCTCGATCAACTGGTCGCGTATTGGCTTGAAGCCGGCGGAGGGAACGCTTCGTAACTCGCTCAGACGGCTGTCGGATCTGGGCTCGCTTCACGCTGACGTTGGCCTGGCGGCGCAGCGGGCCTGACCTGACGACCGGGCGGACTCCGCCAAGAGGCGAACACACAGACGGCGAGGAAGGGGGCTTGAGGCTAAGACTCGAAGAGAGCCTTGGCGCTACCGGATGGAGTCAGCTCCACGATGCAGTAGAAGGCCAAGAAGGGGAACGGGCTTGCGTCCGCGTAGATCACCCCGCTCGGGCTCTCGGCAATTCCGTCGCCGCCAAAGAAGCTCTGACCATAATGATGAGGCGGCTTGGGCGGCCAGCCGCCGAGCGCCTTGGACAGAACCGAGGACCCCGGCGTGGCGGAGAAGGTGTGCGGAACCAGCCGAAACTCCCGGCTGCCGTTCGCGATCGTGTACAGACCGGACATACCAGCTACGACGACGCTGCCGTGAGTTCCGGGCGAGATCGCGGGCGGTTCGCCTCCCTCGCCCCGGACGCCACCTATATCGCGAATGGTCCCGCCCACTCGCACCTCCGCAACGCCGAAGCCGACTGGGAAGTCGTCACTAGATACGAGTAGGTCACCGGCGCCGTCGTAGGCGAGCTGATCGGCGTCGTAGAAGTTGCCCTCGCCGATGTCGCAAGTCCTACACCAAGGGACGAACTGTTTGCTCCCAGCGATCCAAGTGAGGTCCCTGGCGCGATCGAGAGAGACGACGAGCGATGCGGCGATGGCAAGATTGCCCCTCGGCCCAAGTGCCACGCCCAGCGGGTCAGGCAAGGCGGCTCTGAGGGCAGGCACCTTCTCGCCCACTCGGTCCGGGAGGGGGAGCCTTCCTCCGCCGGCGACCGTCTCGATGATGCCGTCCGGTAACACCTCGCGCACCCGGTCGTTCCCACTGTCAGAGAAGTAGACAGTGCCGTTGCGCGCTATGGCGATGCCCGACCATCTGCCTACTCGTAGCTCGGCGCGGATGGCCGGACCGCCGTCCCCAGCAAAGCCTTGGCGACCGTCGCCTGCGACGACGCGCCACGTCCCGTTTGGCAGGTGCCGCAGTATTTCGTCGCGGCTTCCGTCTATGACATAGAGGTCGTCGTTCGGACCTACCGCAAGCTTGCCCGGCTGCCTCGGCGTAACGATGGCGCCGGCAACTGGCGCACCGTTTCTTGACGGTTGTGAAGTCGCGGTCGTTACCGACGGCTTTGTCGGCTTGCTGTGGCTAACCACGTAGCCGACTGCCCCTGCGAGAACCACGAGAAGGACGCCAGCGATTCCGACCAGCCAACGTCGCCGACGAAGTCGACGCGCCTCTTTGATGAGCGCCGCGGCTTCCAAGGTGCTGGCGCTGATCGGAGGAGTCTCTTCGCGGAGCAGGGTCACGAGTCGCCGGCCTAGGTCGTAGTTTCGATCATCGAGATCAACTCATCTGGTCGATAGCCTTGCTGCCTGGCGAACTTCACGAGTTCGTTCACCTTCGCCAAGACGGCGCCGCGCTGCGGAGTTCCTGCGACGGTGATGCCGCGACCTCGCCGGAACTCGAGCAGACCCTCTTCGCGCAACAGGCGAAGGGCACGAAGAACCGTGTTCGTGTTGACGCCGAGCACTGTCGCGAGATCCTTGGCCAGCGGCATCCGTTCACCGGGTTTGGCTTCACCGTCGGCGATGGCTCGACGGATCTCCGCAGCGACCTGTTCGAAGAGCGGCAGCGAGTTGGACGGGTCGATCTTGACATCCTTCATAGTGCTACTAATCTTAGCTTCATGGACTCGACTGAACAACTGGAGCTGCCGTGACTCTGCTCGCACCTCACCGCCGCGCCGTGACCGAGGTCGACGCGGAGGCGCTGATCAAAGAGGCGAAACGGCTTCGGCGACGGCGCTGGATGAGAGCCGGCCTCGTGGTCGTCCTGGCGGCAGCCGTGAGTGGGCTCGGCCTGGCCCTCAGTCGCACCACTACGGGGCACGCCGTCTCGGGTTCAAAGGGCACTAGCCCTGCGACGGGCGACGTAGCTACGACGGGCTCCATCGTTTCACCAAAGACACCCGGAGCTCTGGCAGTGGGTCCGAGCGGCGCTCTCTACGTCGTAGACGGTGGTCGTGACCAGATTCTGCGCCGGCTTTCTGACGGTCGCTTCCGGGTGGTGGCCGGAAATGGCAAGAGCGGCTTTTCGGGCGACGGTGGCCAGGCAGTTGATGCGGAGATCCGCGGTGCCTCGGGAATCGCTGTCGCGAAGAACGGCACCGTCTACTTCGCCGACGAGGGGAACGGCAGGGTTCGCGAGATCCTGCCCGACGGCATCATCCAGACCGTCGCCGGCGGCGGCACCGTGCCCCTTGGCTCAAAGCCCGTGCCGGCTCTCAGCGTCTCATTTGGCGGGCCGTCCTCGCTCTTCGGTCTGGCGATCGCTCCGAACGGAGAGCTCTACATCGGTACCAGCGCGGTCTACCGCCTCAACTCGAGCGGGATGCTCGTTTGGGTAGTCGGTTCGAGTGCCCGTGATCTCAACAAGGGCTTCAACGGTATCTACAGCAATCCCGCCTTCCAGATCGATTTCGCCCCGGCACTGCAGCTCGCGTTCGACGGCAAGGGCGATCTGCTCGTCGCAGGTGGACCCGGCTTCGGTCTCTACGAACTAACCGCGACCGGAAAGTTGCGGTTCCTCGAGAACGACCGCAGCGATGGGAACTTGCGGGGTTCGCTCGCCGCGGCGCCGGATGGAACCGTGGTGCTCGCTGGTGAAGCACGCTTCCATCCGTCGGGATCGATCGCCCCGATTGCCGCGCACGGCCTGCGGACGGTGCTTGGCGCGCACAACGAGTTCATTTCCGGCGAGGGCGTTGCCGTGGCACCAAACGGTGGCATCTACCTCGATGCTGATGCTGGCTGGTTTTCCTCTGCCAGCGCGATCGTAGAGATCAGCCCAAACGGTCACGTCAGCACGCTGTGGAAGTCATAACCGTCATTGAAGAGACGAAAATGATCACCGATCACCTCATCTGAGCGGCTGACCGGACGTCCACAAGAACCGCTGAGCGACGCGTAATGACGGTGGCGTGCGCCTACGACGAATCCTGGGCGGTTGGTCGTGCAGAGAAGACGAGGCGCTCGTCCGTCTCGCCGCGGTTGGTAGGAGCACGGCGGTCGACCCTCTCTAGGATGAATCCGAGCCTCTCGGCCAGAGCGGCACTCTTGACATTCGCCGGGTCGCACCCGAGTTCGAGCTCCGTCATACCGAGAGGGCCCAGAGCCAGGTCTTTGAGCGCACGAACGGCATCGGTCGCGTAACCGTGTCCTTGATGGTCGACGTGGAGCCCGTAGCCGACCCGGACCACGCTCGGGCGGTCCTCGTCGACATCGATGCGGGTGCTGCCCACCATCTTGCTGGAACAGTGGAAAATGGCGTACTGGAACCCCTTACCGGCATCGAAGCGAGATGAGCAGAGCAGCACCCACCGCTCCATCGCCGCTTCCTCGATCGGCCCGGCGGCGAACGACATCCAGGGTCGGAGATGGTCGAGGCTCTCGTTGGCGGCCTGCGGGAGGCGTCGCCTGTCGCCAGGCCGGAGACGACGGAGCGTCAACGAGCCCGCAACTATCTCGGCTGGCGGTGTCTGTTGTGCATTCCTCACTATCCCTCTTTTCAGAACAGCCGCCAACACAACCCTGCCGAGTCTGGCGCGGCCACCGGTTCCTCGGAAGGCGAGAGGTGGAACGCTTCGTACGCCTCCGTCCTGGCGGTCTGGAACAGGCGGTGGCCCGGTCGTTCTAGGAGTGGGTGAAGGCCGCATACTTGCAGCACGTCAAGAGGTCATGGAAGGACGGCCGACACGTGAAACTGAGGCTTAGGACCTACACGGCATACAGCATCGGATGTGCTGTCGCCTGGGCCGTCCTGTTAGCTGTTGTGGCGGCTGGGAAAGGCAAACATGACATGCGCAAGGTGCTCTTGGTTTTCTATGGATGGGTAATCGCGTGGGTCTCCAACACCATCGCCAGGGCCGTTTGTCCGCCGCCCAGAGGACGGCAGGCCAGAACCCAACACCTTGAGGGGTAAGAGTGAAGGCGGACTTGACTCGCCTGTCGGCTTCAACGGGCCATCCCGAACGTGTTGTTCGAGGACAGGCCAGAAGAAGCTCCACACCTCTCGAACGTGCGCACCAAAATGACGGGGTCGCGAGGAAGCTGACGCGAACAATGCGAGCGGTCGGACGGCCATTATTTGACATTCGTTCACTTCGACGACTCCTCCTTGTGCTCGCGCTGGCCGTGTCGGTCACGCAAGGGCCGGTCGCGCACGCCGTGGCGTCTGCGCAGACGACGACTCCTGCCTGGGTACGGGTGTCGGTGGCAACGGTGTGGCACCTCCCGTCGAGCCCGCGACCTGTCGACGCGCCGGCGCTCGGTGACCCGGCAGGGATCGAGCACTGGCTCACTCGGCTGAGCGTGACCGAGCGGCTCGGCCTCGACAGCCGCATCAACACCCAGGTCCTGTTAGGCCAAGAGGTCCTCGTCCTCGCGCGCCGGGGGCGATGGAGCGAGGTCGAGGTCCCCGACCAACGCGGCTCGCGCTTCCCCGACGGCATCATCGGCTGGGTGCCGGATCTTCAACTGTCCGCCGTCGCACCACCGGCGAGGTCTCGGGAGGTGATCGTCAGCGTGGCGCGTACGTGGCTCTACGCCGTGGCCAAGGGCATGGTCGCCCGACGCCGCTTCCTCGTCAGTTACGACACCGAACTGCCCGTCGTCAAGACAGTGCCGGGCTACCTCGTCCTCGGACTCCCAGGAGGACAAAAGGGGGCGATCGCCGACAATGCGCTCAGCCCAGTGCACGTCGGCGCCGTGTCGGGGACGACCGTCGCCAACCAGGCGCGTCGCTTCCTCGGGCTTCCCTATCTCTGGGGTGGGACGAGCGGCTTCGGCTACGACTGCTCCGGTTTCGTGTACTCGCTCTATGCCCGCTACGGCCTCTACCTTCCCCGCGACGCGGCCGACCAGCGCCACGCCGGCACCCCGGTCCCGCTTGCCAAACTCCAGCCAGGTGACTTGCTCTTCTTCGCCGGACCTGGTGGAAAAGGACTCGTGCACCACGTCGCGATCTACGTGGGCGGCGGGCGCGTGACCGATTCGCCGTACACCGGGGCATCGGTCGAGATTGTTCCGATGACGTCCCTCCCCGTCTGGGACGAGTTCGCCGGCGCGACCCGGCCGACCCTGGCGAGCGCATCCGCCTTCCAGATCCGTTCGGCGTGGTCTCTGGCCTTGCCAGTAATTCGGCTGGATCACACGAGAACGGCAGTTGTCTCGGATCACCTGCCTGTCGGGCCATCTGCCACGTGAACCAACGTCCGGGCCGAGGCGACTCCGAACTGTGAGTTCGTGTAACGCTGCAACCGGTGCGGACATTACGGTCAGTGGCATCGCTTCCGGAGGAGCACACGTCCTGGACTGCTGCGCTCCGGGGCGATAGCGGCGGTTTCGCCGCGGTCTTCGATTGCCACCGGGACCGCGTGTATCGCCACGCGCTCCGGTTGACTGGGAATGTGCACGACGCGGAAGACGTCACGGCCGGCACATTCCTCGAGCTCTGGCGTCGGCGGAAGTCGGTACGAGTCGTCGACGGAACCGTGCTGCCGTGGCTCCTGGTCACCACGACCAACCTTGCGCGTAATCATGCCCGCGGCCTGCGACGCTATCGAGCGCTGATAGACGCGCTGCCGCGCTCCGACGACGCCCGTGGCGCTGGAGATGTCGCGATCGAGCACATCGAGGAGGTCGTCGTCGTCGAGAAGATGAGACAAGCGCTCAAATCCC
This sequence comes from Acidimicrobiales bacterium, assembly GCA_052148655.1. Taxonomy (GTDB): domain Bacteria; phylum Actinomycetota; class Acidimicrobiia; order Acidimicrobiales; family Bog-793; genus Fen-455. The sequence goes on along the minus strand of JBKQHU010000049.1, from coordinate 7,926 downwards.
TCGCGAAATCAGACGCCGCCCTCATCGCGCTCACCGCGTTCGAACAGTACTCACCCGCCCAAGCGGCAACCGTTCTTGGCATCTCCGAGGGCGCAGCGCGCACGCGACTTCATCGTGCCCGAGCTCGAATGGCCGCGGCACTGGAAGCCTCGCAGGCCGAAGAGCGAGACGAGATAAAGAAGGAGATGCTCCGATGACCACCCTGGAGATGGACCCGGTTTTCGCCTCGGCGCTGCGCGAGGCTCTGATCGCGAATGTCGAGCGCACCCCTCGCCTGCGCCGTCGCTGGCAGTGGCGTCTGGGTATCGGCGTGATTGCCGGTTCGGTCTTCGTCGGAGGTGCAGCCGCCCTAGCCGCAGGAGTCTTTTCCCAACCCGGCGCACCGTTGGACACGCAACTGGGCAATATCGTCGTCGTCACCCGCACGGGGTCCGCGACCATCGACCTCGGACCCGCTCCAGCCACCGCGACGAATATCTCCCTCACCCTGACCTGCCTATCGGTGGGCACGTTCGACTTTCCGGACGGGTCGAGCATGACCTGCTCTCCCCCCATCAGCGCCGCTGGTTCCTCCGTACAAAGTACGGAGGTTGTTCCGCTCCAACCTGGCCGACACACGGTGACCATCGATACCAGCGCCAACGCGTCGTGGACGCTTCAGGCCGTGTACGTGAACCGGGTCACGACCTCGTGGGGCACCAACGCAAGCGGTCAAACCTATGGCGTGACGAACCAGAACGGCACCCCTGACCTTGTCGCCGTGTCAATCGATCAAGGCAAGGTCCAGGGCTACGTCAAGGCCAGCGACATCAACTGCGCGTCAGGCAGCTACGTGGTGCATTCACCTGCCCAAGCCCTGGCTTGGGACGCAGCCTCGAAGAACCGGAACATCTCCATCCCGGTCTACGAGAGCGACGGCGAGACCGTCATAGGCGTCTTCGTCATCGACGGTGGCGGCTCAGATGCCACAACCGTCCCGCTCTCCAGCCTCTCGCTCGGCTGCCCAACGACAGGAAACAGTCCGTAGCGGACAGTCATGCATCACAGGCCGGTACTCCATGGCTCGAGCCCGGACACGCGTGTTCGACAACGACATGCCCGTGACAACACAGTCGAGGAACTCCATCGCTCCGACCGCGGGACCCCATTGCCAGTCGCAGATCCGAGACGTCGGCCCTCCGATGTGAACCCCCACTCCACCCGGTGCTCTCGGCTGCATTGCCAGTGGATAAACGGCACTCGTGCGTCAGGGCGCTGATGAGCAATAGCCCCATCTCTTGAGATCCGCTCCGAGCTGTTGGATGAAATGGGGCTCGACCTGGGCCATCCAGGTCTTGAACTGGCCGTGTTCGACGTCCTTCTCAGCCTGGAGCCATGCCGCGTTTCCTCGCCCAATCCGACATTCGTCCGCTACCCACGCTTCGAGTTCGCCGATGAAGGTCCAGACGCCGTCGGTCTTGAACCACTTCTCGTGAGTGGCGGCGGAGAGACCCGCGGCGTCGGCCCGGATGATCGACGGGAACTGGTCCGACACGTTCACGAGCCGCCCACCCGTCAGGCGCTCGATGAGCACAGGCGAAAAGGTACCGACGCACGCAACGAAAAGACAGTCGAAGCGAGGATCACCGAGCACGAGGGCAGGCGATCCTCCGAGCATGCGGATCTCGAAGTTGATCCTATTGATGGCCTCGAACGAAGCCGAGCTGTAGCGGCCTGACGCCTTGGGGTAGAGAGCCTGGAGTTCTGGACCAACGCTGGCGCCGAACTCCACGAAGTACAGGACGACCGGGCTCGTGTACCCCGCCATCTTTGCGATGCAGATGAGGCCCTGAGTAAGGGGTGCGGTGATGATGACGGGGAAGCCGACGACGCTGTCGGTTCTGATGACCACGCGCCCATGCTCGCGTAGCACGAACTTTCCGGAGGGGTATCCGCTCCGCTGCCAGTCAACATTCAATCCGTCGAAGGAGAAGGACACATGGCTACTGCCGTTTGCACCTCCCGAACATGAGACCAGGGCGCCAAGTGGCGATGTGGGCCTCGCCAATCTCTGGGCATTGCCGAGATCGACCCGCACCCACCCACCCAACTAGCGTTGCCGAGAGGTCAACGACTGGAAGCGGTTTGGGCAGCACTGTCGTCGTGGTCGGAAAGACCGCGAGGGAGCTAGTAGACGCCGCGCAGACCAGAGCTAGGACCGCCGGCACGAAGGCGCGCAACTTCACTGTGCTCATGCTCTTATGAAGCCGGGACTGGTCCGGTTCGCGTAGGGGCAACCCTGCCTCACCAGCAGACGACCACCCTGGTTTAGGTGAGCGTGCACTTCACCACCTTCGAACAGTTCCTACGGCGAGAACGCACCGCTTCCTGCATAAACCGGTGACACGGCGATCTGCCCGCACTGCAGCTTCGCGATCGTGCTCCCGCCATAGGGTTGAATCCGCCAGGGCAGCGTGATCGGCTGGTTGGCGCCGGGAGGGGTGATCTTCACCCGCACCGAGGTTGGGCACCTTGCTGTTCCGTATCCCGTTGCGTCGCTATAACCAAGTTCGAATGTTGCCTTAGAACCCGCAGTGATGATGACCAGGCTCTCGGGCAGGGAAGGGACCGTGTAGTCAGGTCCGTCAGTGACTTCAGTTGGGATGGGATGTCCGGTCGCGTCAAACATCTTCACACCCGGATAGCCCTTGAGCGCGCACGTCTTGGCTGAAATGTTCTTGAAGCTGACCAGTTGCCCAACATGGCCCATGGCAACGCCACCGCGTCCAAGTTCGACCACGAGTTGTGAGGCAGCACACGGTTGGGCGGAAGCAAGCTCTGCCGCCTCTGCTTCGGCTGCTGCCTTCTCTGCTGCTGCGGCTGCTGCCTTCGCGGCCGATTCAGCCTTTAGAGCCGCGGCTGCTGCCGTCTTGGCGACGTTGACTGCTTTGGTCACTGCTGGCGAAGTCGTGCTCGTACAGGCGGCGAACGTCAATGTCACCGCCACCATCATCACGACGCCTAGCTTGCGCGTCATGGTCTCAGATCGAGCGTGGCGACACATGCCCGCGTGACGACAACTACCTCGCGGTATCGAGTACGTGCTCATTGGTTGACCGTGACACCGGACCCGGCGAAGGGACCGTTGCCGGTGTCCAGTTCCCAGATGACCTTCGCCCCCTCGGTCCGCGACACCTTCGGCACAGTCATCTTCATTGCGAACCTCACCGTTTTGCCAGCTTCGAGGCGACGCACGGTCTGGCAGTTGAGTTTGTACGACCAGGTGTGGGTTTGAATCTTTGAGCCGTTGTTCAAGACGAGGGACTCGGTATAGCCGGGACACCGTGAAAACGAGACTGCTCGGGGGCCAGGGTTCGAAAGGACAACGGAGTAGTGAAGCACCTGACCACCTGTGGCGTGAACAGGAAGTGCGAGCTTGGCTTGCAGAAACGCCATGTCTCCTGGTGCCGGAGGGAAGACGCCAGGCGGGTACACGTTGGCTTCCGTCCCCGCCCAGGGACCATTGCCCGTAATGAGGACCCAGCCGAACCTGATGTTCATTACTCGGCTCACTTTCGGCACCGGCAGCTCCATCGCCAATCTCAGGGCGTGGTGTGGGGCGAGAACGCGAAGCTGTCCACAGTTGAGCCTGTAAGTCCGTACCAATGGCGGAGGGCTTGTACCCGAGGGATAGAACCCCTCCTGATAGCCAGGACAGGGCTTCAAGGGCACCGCGACAGCACCAGGGTTCGCCAGCACGACGACGTAGTGAAGGACACGACCGCCGCCGACACGCTTTGGTAGCTGCATGGTGGCCTGTAGGGACGGGAGCGTGCCGGGGACCGGGGTGTAGGGATTCGGTGGCACGACTCCGAGGCTCACGCGCATCGGCACACACGGAGGCATCTCGCTCGTAGTGAAGGAACCTTCGGCGTTGGGCAACACGACCACGACGTACTTGTAGGAGACAGGTTCGACGTACGCGCCCGGTGACGATGGGCAGTTGTCAGTGCCCCCGATGATGACGTAGCCAGAAGCTTTCGGCGCGAGGTTGCCAGGGACGACGCCTAAGGGCAAGTAGCCGTGGCGGACGACGCTCGGTACGTGCGCACCGGCGGTTGTGCTAGGAGACAACTTTGGTTGGCCCTGCAAGCGACAGGTCGTCTTGCCGATGTTCGTAAGTTCAAAAACGTCCGAAAACATGCTTGCCGCGGCGCCAAAGCCCAGGAACTGGACTCGTAGGTCAGACCTGGCGCAGAACGGTGCCGGGGCGAGCGTCGTCGTGGTCGTGGTGGTCGAAGTCGTCGGCGGTGCAGGGTTCCGTATCCAGGCGATGAGCGTGCTGTGGGTGTGACGAGCTGGCGGCGCGGACGAACTGGTGCAGGCGGCGACCACCACCGCGGTCATGACCAAGACGGCAAGAACGCGGCGGAAGGACCGCATCATCTCAGGAAGCAGCTTCAACGTCCACGCCGACCATGCCCAGCACTACTGCGCGGGTCACAACGGGCGATACGTCGACAGGCGGCGGCGAGTCGCACGCGTTCACGCCGTCTGGCGCAAGCGGCACCTTGAAGACGGTGTCGGGAAGGCCCGGCAGTCTGACTTGTAGGAGGGTCACCAATTGGCACGTCTCATGACCGGCGGGAAAGTCCCTGCTCGTGATCACGATCCCTGCACTAAAGGCGGGGTAGATGTGACCAAGTACGTCGGTAACTGGCCTTCCCTTGTGCAGAAGGACCACAGGAGAGCGAGCGGGAAAGGCTTCTGGGGGTCCGCTGTACCCCAGCTCCACCGACAGCCGCCTGTACTTACCCGACTTGCCGGTCGTAAAGAAACTGACCCTCGGACGACCCCGCAGCCAGCAGGGCGTGGCGGACTTGTTGTCGATCCCGATCCCCGTGATCGCCGTTCCTGCCGCTCCGGAGCCTCCGAAAAAGACGACGCGAAGTTGAGATGCCAAGCACCGCAGCACACCCGGCTCTGCGGTCGTTCCCATTGTCACGAGTCTCCAGGTAGCTCCGGCATCAACCGACCGCCAGAGACTCGATCCCCCACCTGTGGCAAAGGCCATGCCAGCTGGACCGGCCCCCAACGGTTCGACCAGAAACTGCCTGTTGCCGACGACGACCCTTGTAAACGAGGCTCCGCCGTTGGTGCTCCGAAGGAGATACTCGGGTCCTGTGCCCTGGCAGAGGCCGATCACAACGCTTGCTGACAGCGCTGCGAAGCTTCCCCCAGGACAGCCGTCCAGTTGCACGGTGTCGTGAATCTCTGGCGTCGGGACGAAGCTGCGGCCTCCGTTGTCGGAGCGACTGAGAAAGAAGAACATGCCGCTTCGGCAATAGGCGTAGATCGTGGTACTGCTGCCAAAGGAGAAGTCGCAGTACAGGCCGGAACCACGGGTTTGAGTGAAACTGGTCCCGTCGTCGTGCGAGACGTAGACGACATCGGAGACCGGTCCGCTCTTTTCGTCAACGTTGTAGATGACCGAGTCGCCGTAGGCGGCGATGACGTTGCCGACCGTGGCGACACCGGAGGCCACCAGTTGCCAGTTCTGTGTGTCTCGTGCCTCCCGATAGAGCCTTGAAGACAAGCAGTGGGCTGTGCCCGGACAGGTACCTTGCACTGCAGCGAAAACGAAACGCCTGCCCACGACGAGGCTGGTTACCGCCCCGCCGAGGTTCACAGTCCGCCAGGACATACCGCCGTCGTCAGTCGCGTACAGCGCTGGCTTGTAAGCAAAGCCGTGCAGCGCATCCACGAAGGCGACCTGGGAGAAGTTCCACGGGGCACCTACCACGTCTCTGACAACCGGGACAGGCATTTGCTCGAAGCTGCTGCCACCGTCTTCAGTCCGCAGGAGCGAATTGTCCCAGCAGTTGATTCCCGGACAGGGCGCGCTACCGAGTGCCCACCATCTCGTGGCCGACACGGCACTCACCGACTGAGGCACGAAGCCAGCGGGCACTCCCGGTCGAGTGGTTGTCGCTCGGGAAGATGCGGTGGTGCAGATTGCCAGCGTCACGGTCAATGTCACCACGACAGCGCCCAGCTTGGGAACAACAAGGTTCATCGCGCACACCGAGGGTCGATGGGGAATATCGCGACCTCCGGTGACAGGTCGGTCCCGTGCGCGCCGCGGAACTGAGCGTTAACCGCCAGGTAGCCGTCGCCCACCGCGAGGGAGCTGGGGCCCGAGTCGTTCCCGGAGTAGCCATCGGTGATCGACCCGTAGCCGGGAACGCGCACCGTGGCGCGGACCGAGCCGGTCGGGCCGCCCGCACATTCGAGCCAGCCTCCGGCGTGGCTCATCCAGGCGAGGCTCCCGGCGGTCGTCACGTCGAAGATTCCGTTCAAGCCGTCAAATGTGCACGTGTTTTCGATCGAGCAGTGGAGAGGCGCCATCGTCGCAGCCGACGCCGGGGCAACGTGGCTCATATTGCCGCCTGCCGTCCACACCCACAGAAGAGTCCCGGCGACGCCGATCAAGCGGACGATGGGGAACCGCTCGTTGCTGGCGGCAACCTCGAACTGGCCCGTTTCTGGGTGGAACCGCTCGGTAGACTGTGACCACGTGGCCGCCATCTGGTCGATGGCCGAGATGTACAGGGTATCGGCCCCGGGTCCCGAGACGACGTCCAAGACTGACTGGCCCTTCCTGAACCCCGGGAGTTGGACAATCGTCAGGCGAGCGGTGCGGGCATCAACCCGCTCCAGCTCCGTGCCGTTCGATGGACTGAGCCACAGAGCCCCGGCGCTTGCAGCCGGTGCCCAGCCGCCGAATCGCGTTCCTACCTGGATCTGACGCTCGACCGAGAGGGTGCGGGCGGCCAGTTGGTAGAGGATCTGATCAGCGCTCTTCGGGCTCGGGAAGCCCAAGACCCAGACCGAGCCATAGGCGACGGTGAGAGGGGACGACAGATTGAGCCATGCTGACTGCACAGCAGGCCCGCCGGAGAGGGGAACCCTCGCGATTCGAGTGCAGGGGGAGTTGCCTTCCCCGCCGTAGGTAAGGAAGAGGTCACCTCCCGCTATAACTGCAAGGTCCGGGTTGTCGACCGCGAGAGAGCGGACCGCCTTGAATCTCTGGTGAGTCGTGAGGTCGGTCTCGAACAGACCGGCTACCGATTGTTGTGCAAACGACGCTGGCTTTGCAGCTGAGCAGCCGGTCTCACCAGAGCTGCTCGTGGTCGCACGAGGGAGGGAAACGCCTGAGCGAGCTACTGCGTACGCGCTCGAACCGCTCCATGCAGCAAGCATCAGCGTCATGGCCACTGTCGCGATAGCGCCGAGCTTGCGCACTGTCGGTATCTATATCACCAGTGCAGATCGCTGGGATGTCGGGATGATCACGCGCTCGGGGCATGGAACCGGTTCCGTTCAGACCCCCACGGGAGCGTCGGTGTCGTGAGCGCTCCTCGGCGGTACGACCGGGTCGGCACCACTCTCGGCTCGCTATGTGCCCGGTGTTGGACCCACCGACTCGGCGAGTTGGCGACATGACAACGGTCATCGACAGAGGGATCATGGCGTCAAGTTGTCCTACGACGCGAGGTAGGGACCGAAGGGAAGAACATGGGCGAGCCTCCTGCGGCTAAGGCCATTGGGCGATCTTCTTCACGGAGGTTGCGTCGACCGACCTTGAAGATCACGCTCTCCTTCACGAGCATTGTCGCCGTGGCCCTTGGTGCCGCCACCCTGCTGGGGCAAGCAACATCCTCAGCCGCTGGCCGGTTGGCTGCGACTACTGTCGCCAAGGCGGCGTGCGCGCCTGCAGGGACTGGTAACGAGCCCATAGTGGACCTCGGAAGCCACAGGTCATTCGCCCGGCTCCGAACCGTATGCGTAGGCACACTTCAGGGGACTGGCGTCATCGACGCTGGCGCGCTGTTTGTCATTCACGATGTCGGTCCCCGCCAAGATGGAAACACCGAGATCGTTCGA
>JBKQHU010000048.1:0-13302 GCA_052148655.1 Acidimicrobiales bacterium | reverse complement strand
AACTACCTCACCCATGTCAAGCACGGCACCTTCGTCCACCTGGGAGTCGAGTACCACCTCCACGCAGCTGGGACCCAACCGGGAACTTCGCAATGGCGAAGTGCCCGGTTCTTTATTTTGGGTACTTCGCTGCGACTGAGTAACCTGCTGCGCAAGGTTGAGGGGAGTGTCTGAGCGCATGCACTGTCCGGCGTTCCTGGCGAACAACAACATCTGGGTCTCGCTCGTCGTTGGTGGCCTCGCCAACGGGTTCCTGTACGCGCTCATCGCGCTCGGTTACACCCTGGTCTACGGCGTGCTCAGGCTTATCAACTTCGCCCACTCCGAGGTGTTCATGGCCGGCGGATTCGGCGGCCTGTTCGTCATGCGGGCGGTTCTCGGCACGTCCAGCCCGGCGGGATTCTGGGCTGTCGGGTACATGCTCATCGGGATCCTCGCTGGTGCCCTCGCGGGCGGGGCGACCGCCTTCGTGCTCGAGAGAGTCGCGTACCGGCCGTTGCGAAAGCGGAATGCACCAAGGCTGACCTACCTGATCAGCGCTATTGGAGCGTCCTACTTCCTCTTCAGCCTCGGGGGCAAGGAGTTCGGGCGCTACATAGCGTTCATCCCGACTCCCGCTGTGATCCAGGGTCACGCCTTTGCTCTTTGCGGGATCGGTGTCCAGTCTGTCTGGATCCTGACGATGGTCACAGCACTTGTCCTGCTGCTGGTGCTGGATACCGTGGTGAACAGGACCAAGCTCGGCAAGGGCATCCGTGCGGTCGCTCAGGACGCCGAGACTGCGAGCCTCATGGGTGTGCACATAGACAGGACGATCGCGCTCACCTTCGTCCTCGGCGGGCTCATGGGTGGCGTCGCAGGCTTCCTCTTCGGCCTTCAGTTCGGAGTCATCTACACGATGGGCTTCGTTCCGGGACTGAAGGCCTTCACCGCCGCGGTCCTCGGGGGCATCGGCAACATCCGGGGAGCCATGATCGGCGGTCTCCTGCTCGGCGTGTTCGAGAGCATCCCACTGCGCTGGATGTCTGCTCAATGGCAGGACGTGATCGCCTTCGGCGTGCTGGTCACGCTCCTGCTCTTCCGTCCGACCGGCCTCCTCGGTGAACGGCTCGGGAGAGAGGCATGACCTTGACCGGCGCCGACGCGAACCCGGCAAGTGTGCCGGCACGGGCGACACGCTCAGCACAGCTAGCGAACCTCGCCGCCAGCCCATCGCTGCGCCGCCTCGGGATATGCCTTGCGGGTGTCTTGGTCCTCGCCGTCATGACCGGACCCCCCGGAACGAACACAGCACCGACTTCAGGGTTCGCTGGCGCGCTGCGCTTCCCAAGGCTGTTCTGGTTCCTCGGCTTCGGCGTGATTCTCGCCGCCGTCATCTCGCTCTGGCAGTCCCTCGGCGGGACGGCCACCTCACGGGCCCACCGAGTCCGTTCGTCCTTGATCAAGCTGACAGCCCAGCGAAGGATGCGACTGGCCCTCGATCTCGGGATCGTCGCGTTCGGCTTCGTCTGGGTCTCTTGGATCTCACCGGGCGACACCTGGAAAGGTGGCGTGTGCATAGAGATCGGCTGTGCATTCGCGGCGATGGAGTTGATCGTCTATCTCTTTCAGTCACGGTCATTGCGGGTCGCGAGGCCCGGTGGCTACGCCTGCCTCGCCTTGTACGGGGTGCTCGCTTGGATGCACAACCCCGTCTCGCAGTACCTGAACACGATCGGGGCAGTCCCGCACGACCGCACCCTGGGCGTTCTCCTGCTCTGGGTAGCGCTCGGCCTGACGGTGCTCGAGGCCCTGCTTTTCGGTCTCTCCACTGTTCGCAAGCTGACCGTTTCCCGACGCGGGCGAGGACTTGCCACGCTGGCGGGCGTCGTCCTGCTCATATATGGGTGGCTCATGTGGACGAAGTGGGCCTTGTGGAGCGCGTCGACACCGCACTCGGTCGCGCGCTGGTTGAGCTCCTCCCTCCACGTCCTTCCTCACAATCACTCGGCGGGGCTCGTCGTCATCGCCGTCGGCGTCGTCGTCCTCGTGTGCGCCCTCGTATGGTCGGCGACAGGCCTCGCTCGTGCAATCGGGGGGTCACGTCCCGAGCATGCTAGGTACGAATTCACTGGGATCACGAAACAAGCCAAGTTCGCGTACGGAAAGACCGCGATCACGATCGCCGCGCTGCTGGTGGCGATCCAGTGGCCCTTACACATGAACTCGGGCATCCAGTCGATCCTCACGACCCAAGTTGCGATTTATGTGCTGCTCGCCATGGGCCTCAACGTCGTCGTCGGCTTCGCCGGTCTGCTCGACCTCGGCTATGTCGCGTTCTGGGCGATCGGGGCATACACCACGGCCTATTTCACCGGCGCGCTGCCGATCCAACCGCCGTTCATCCTCAACCCCTTCTGGATCATCCCGTTCGCCATCGTGGCCGCGATGCTCGCCGGACTGGTGCTCGGGACTCCCACGCTCCGCCTGCGCGGCGATTACCTGGCGATCGTGACCTTGGGGTTCGGCGAGATCATCGAGATCATCGCGAACAACCTCGACGGGGTGACAGGCGGACCGGCAGGCACCCCGGGAGTCATACCGCAATTCTCGGTTCACTTACCGACCCACATCGCCTCGGTCACCTACGCCTGGACCGGGACGGTGCTGCCCTACTACTACCTGATCCTCGGGGTTGCGGTGGTCTTCATGGTCGCGTTCAGCTTCCTAGAGCACTCCCGGGTGGGACGATCCTGGACGGCAATCCGCGAGGACGAGGTCGCGGCCGACTCCATGGGCATTAACGCGCTCAAGTACAAGGTCATGGCCTTTGCCATCGGTGCCTCGACCTCCGGGTTTGCCGGAGTCTTCTTCGCGAGCCAGGTGCAGAGCCTCGTGCCGAACGACTTCATCGTTCAGACCTCGATCCTGGTCCTCGTCTTTGTGATCTTCGGAGGCATGGGCTCGATCGCGGGTGCGGTGATCGGTGCCTTCGTGCTTCAGTGGCTGCCCCAGTACCTCCAGGTCCACTCATTCCAGGACTACCAATTCCAGGACGAGTTCATCTATCTCGGGGCGCTGCTCATCCTCCTCATGATCTTCCGGCCGCAGGGCCTCATCCCCTCGCGCCGGCGGCGCCGGGAGATCCTGCTCACCGAGGAGGGCATCGGTCACGCGGAAAGTCCGGGTGGCCCCGTGCGAAGCACGTCCCTGGGAGAGACACTGCCGTCCTCTTACGGCAGGCTGTCCCTCGACGAGCCCGGCTACATAGGTCCGGAAACGGAATGACCGACGTGACCGCCACCGAGTCGACAGGTCTCCTGTTCTCGGTCCAGCACGTGACCCTGCGGTTCGGAGGCGTGGTCAGCCTGAGCGACGTGTCCCTCAGCTTGCACCGGGGCGAGATCCTGTCGATCATCGGTCCGAACGGTGCCGGGAAGACGTCCTTGTTCAACTGCCTGACCGGTGTGTACACCCCGCAGGAGGGGTCGATACTCTTCAGTCCAAAGAACGGGCGGCCGGTCAGCGTCATCGGGCGCAAGCCCTACAAGGTGAACCGGCTCGGGGTGGCGAGAACCTTCCAGACCTCCCGGATGTTCAGTGCGTTGACGACGTTCGAGAACGTGAAGATCGGGGTCGAGTCCAAGCAGCACACCGGTCCGGTCGGCGCCATGCTCCGGCTGCCCCGGACACGGCGCGAGGAATACGAGAGTGACCTCAAGACGCTGGAGCTCTTGAAGTTCGTCGGATTGACGAGGCGGGCGAACGAGATATCGAGCTCGCTTCCCTATGGGGACCGCCGGCGCCTCGAGATCGCGCGGGCTCTTGGCACGAATCCCGAGGTTCTCCTGCTCGACGAGCCTGCCGCCGGGACCAACCCGGCCGAGAAGGCCGATCTCGGGGAGCTGATCCGCAAGGTGCGCAACCAGTTGGGTGTCACCGTGCTCCTGATCGAGCACGACATGAAGCTGGTGATGTCGGTGGCGGAGCGGATCATCGTGCTCAATTTCGGCCAGGTGATCGCGCAAGGCTCCCCCGCCGAGATCCAGAAGGACCCGGTCGTGATCAACGCCTACCTGGGCACGCCCGACAGCGAAGACGACACCGGTCCGGAGGCGCTCTGATGGCGCTGCTCGAAGTAACTGGTGTGGAGGTCCGCTATGGCACCGTCCCGGCCCTCCACGACTTCACGATCTCGGTCGATCAGGGTGAGATCGTCACGCTGCTGGGAGCCAACGGCGCAGGCAAGACGACCACGCTGCGGATGATCTCGGGGCTGCACCACGCATCGCTTGGTACCGTCCGTTTCGATGGCGTCGATATCTCGCGCCTCGCGGCACACAGGACCGTCGAGCTCGGGATCAGTCACGTGCCCGAGGGACGCCGGATCTTCCCGCAGATGACCGTGCTCGAGAACCTCGAGATCGGCGCCTTCAACAAGCCCCACGGCATGGCAGCAAAGGCCGACCATGTCTTCGAGCTCTTCCCGATCATCAAGGAGCGCCGCAAGCAGCAGGGCGGCAACCTCTCGGGCGGTGAGCAGCAGATGCTCGCCATCGGCCGCGCACTCATGGCCGAACCCCGGCTTCTGCTTCTGGACGAACCCTCGATGGGGCTCGGCCCGCTGTTCGTCCAGATGATCTTCGAGATCATCAAAACGATCCGGGACCAGGGGGTCACGATCCTGTTGGTCGAGCAGAACGCGGCCAAGGCGCTCCAGCTGGCGGACCGGGGCTACGTGCTCGAAACGGGCAGGATCGTGCTGCAGGACACGGCCGCGGTACTGCTGCGCGACGACCGGGTGCGCATGGCCTACCTCGGGGAGGACATCGGGGCTTGATTGCGCCCCTTTGCGGCCGGTCCGGGGCCCCGAGAATCGCCCCTTTTACCGGTGGTCGGCCGGGAGCCGGTTGCCTACAATCTCTCCGGGAGGGCTCCGGGGGGATTCCAGCTGATCTTGATGCATCGTTCGTTGCCGGGCCGGCGCCGGGATGCCGTCGGTCCCGGTGCCGCGATGAGATCGACCCGGCGGAGCCGTCTTTCAGGTGGTGCGGTGACAGAGGACCCGCCCGCCGGCGTATCGGGAACCGACAGGTCCTCACAAATCTCGGAGAGGGGCACAGGTGAGCAGTGTGCGGGTGCTGGTCGGTACAAGAAAGGGTGCATTCATACTGACCTCGGACGCGAAACGCGAGGCCTGGGAGGTCAACGGTCCCTTCTTCGGGGGCTGGGAGATCTACCACGTAAAGGGTTCCCCGGCCGACCCTGACCGGCTCTATGCCTCCCAGTCGACAAGCTGGTTCGGGCAGTTGATCCAACGCTCCGACGACGGCGGCAAGACATGGGAACCGGTCGGCAACCAATTCCTGTACGAGGGTGTGCCCGGTACACACCAGTGGTACGACGGAACACCACACCCGTGGGAGTTCGCAAGGGTGTGGCATATCGAACCGTCGTTGCACGATCCCGACACGGTCCTTGCCGGCGTCGAGGACGCGGGGCTCTTCCGCTCGAGCGACGGCGGCAGGAGTTGGCAGGAGCTCGCCGGGCTGCGCCGCCAGGACTCCGGGTCCTCGTGGCAACCAGGTGCCGGTGGGATGTGCCTGCACACGATCATCGTGGACCCGAGCGAGCCTGATCGGGTCTTCGTCGCGATATCGGCTGCAGGTGTGTTCCGCAGCGACGACGGCGGGGAGAGCTGGCACCCGAAGAACCGGGGCCTGCGTTCGGGGGCGATCCCGGACGAGGACGCGGAAGTCGGCCATTGCGTGCACCACCTCGCCATGCACCCATCGCGTCCGAACGTGCTCTACATGCAAAAGCACTGGGACATCATGCGCACCGACGACAACGCCGAGTCCTGGCAAGAGGTGAGCGGGAACCTCCCGACCGATTTCGGCTTCGCCATCGACGTGCACGCCCACGAGCCGGAGACCATCTACGTCGTCCCCATCAAGAGCGACTCGGAGCATTTCCCCCTCGACGGCAAGCTGCGCGTCTACCGCAGCCGCACCGGAGGCAACGAATGGGAGCCGCTCACGAACGGTCTCCCCCAGGAGCACTGCTACGTGAACGTGCTGCGCGACGCCATGGCCGTGGACTTGATGGACGAGTGCGGCGTGTACTTCGGCACGACGGGGGGCCAGGTCTACGCCTCGGCCGACGCCGGGGACAGCTGGGCGCCCATCGTGACGAACCTGCCCGCCGTGCTGTCGGTCGAAGTCCAGACCTTGCCGTGATCCGGGTTGTGCTGCCGGCACACCTGCGGACCCTCGCCAACGTCGGCAGGGAGGTCCAGGTCGAGATCACCGATGTGCCCACGCAGCGTTCGCTGCTGGACGCGCTCGAGGCACAATTTCCGGTGCTTCGCGGCACGATCCGCGACCCGGTCACGCACAACCGGCGGCCGTTCGTCCGTTTCTTTGCTTGCGAGGAAGACCTTTCCCACGAAGGGCCCGACACGGCACTTCCCGAGGCTGTCGTGGCCGGAGCGGAGCCCTTCTTCGTCGTCGGTGCCATGGCGGGCGGGTGACGAACCAGGCGAGGTTGGCCACCGACCCGGCGGCCATGGCTTCGTCGCCGGGCAGGTGCCCGTGGGTCAGTCAGGGCAATTCCGAGCTCGTCCGCACGCAGTGCGTGCGGCGCCAACAGATCGCCCGGCCTTCAAAAAGCTGTTCTACTCAGGCCAACCGTAGGTGCGGTCCGCGGACGGCCCCCGCGGGGCCCGGCGAGACCTGGAGGAGAGACGTGCTCGAGGCAGAGTTCGACCCGTCACTGGACGTTGCGGTCCTCGAGGCGAAGCGGTGGTTGGGATCGCTCGAGCAAAGGCCGGTCCGCCCCGAGGTGGACGCAACGGCGATGCTCGACTGCTTCGACGGCGAGCTTCCCGGGCAAGGTGAGCGAGCCGACGCCGTGGTTCGCATGCTCGCAGAAGGTTCCCGGCCCGGGTTGATGGCAGTCGGCTCGGGGCGCTTTTTCGGTTGGGTGATGGGAGGCGCACTGCCGGCGGCTATCGCGGCTGACTGGCTCGTGAGCGCGTGGGACCAGAACGCAGGCATGGCAGAGCCGTGCCCGGCCGTGTGCATGATCGAGCAGGTCGCCGCCCGCTGGGTCCTTCAGCTCCTCGGCCTTGCTCCAACCTGCTCGGTGGGCTTTGTCACCGGCGGCCAGATGGCGAACACCGTCTGCCTGGCGGCGGCTCGCGCTCACGTGCTCGGCGCCCATGGCTGGGACGTCGAGGCCGACGGGCTCACCGGCGCACCGCCAGTGAACGTCGTGGTCGGGGCGGAACGTCACAGCACCATCGACCGCGGGCTGCGTTTCCTCGGTCTCGGGTCGCGCTCGATCAGGTCCGTTGAGGTGGACGACGCCGGCCGCATGATCCCAGAAGCCCTCGAGGCCGTGCTCGACAACGTGAGCGGGCCCACAATCGTGTGCGCACAGGCGGGCAACGTAAACGGGGGCGCCGTGGACAACTTCGGCCCGATCGCGGACACAGTCCGGCGGCGACGGGGCGACGACGTCTGGCTACATGTGGACGGGGCCTTCGGCCTGTGGGTCCGCGCTCAGCCCTCACGCCGCCATCTGCTGGATGGTGTCGAACGGGCCGACTCTTGGGCGACCGACGCCCACAAGTGGCTCAACATCCCTTACGACTGCGGCATGGCGATCTGCGCCCGACCAGAGGCGCACCGCCGTGCCATGACGGTCCGGGCTTCGTACCTGCCTGCCGGTGACGAGGAGCACCTCCGCAACCCGGTGGACTTCAACCCCGAGTTCTCAAGGCGCGCCCGTGCCGTGCCGGTGTGGGCCGCGCTGCGCGAGCTCGGGGTCGACGGGGTCGCCGAGATGGTGGACCGCTGCTGCGCGATGGCCGAGCGCTTCGCGAGTTCCCTCGAGGGGCACGACGGTGTCCACGTCATGCACCAAGACCTCAACCAGGTCGTGGTCAGGTTCACCGCCGAGGACGGGAGCGAGGACGATCACACCCGCAGGATCGTCGAGGCGGTCCAGCGCGACGGCACCTGCTTCCCGAGCGCGACCGTGTGGCGGAACTTCGCCGCCATGCGGATCTCGGTGTGCAACTGGCGCACCGATGAAGCCGACGTCGACCGCTCGGTGCGGGCGATCATCGAGGCCCACAGGGCCGGCTGAAAACCGGGCCCGCTCGCCGGTCCGGACCCGACGGGCCGTACGGCCTGGGGCTGGTGCGTGGAGATCCGCGGGAGCCGTGTGCGCGACCTCGCCTGTGATCGTCCCGTGGCTCAGCAGAGCAGCTTCCCGCCACCTCGGACAGCTACGGTGAGCCCATGACAGATCTTGCTGGTTTCACGAGGGGCCTTCCCAAAGTCGAGTTGCACCTTCACATCGAGGGCACACTCGAGCCGGAACTGAGGTTCTCCCTCGCGCAGCGCAACGGGATCCGGCTTGCCTACACCGATGTCGCCGAGCTGCGGGCGTCCTACCGCTTCGACGACCTGACCTCCTTCCTCGCGAGCTACTACGAGGGCATGGAGGTGCTCAAGACAGCCGACGACTTCCACGACCTCGCCTGGGCCTACCTCCGGCGTGCCCACGAGGAGAACGTCCGCTACGTGGAGATGTTCTTCGATCCCCAGGCACACACCTCGCGCGGCATTGCGTTCGACACCGTGATCGCTGGGCTGCGGCAGGCAGTCGTGGCCGCCCGCCGGCAGCTCGGGCTGCGCGCCGAGCTGATCATGTGCTTGCTTCGCGACTATTCGGCCGAGTACGCCATGGCGACACTGGTGCAGTCACTTCCTTACCGGGAACTGATCATCGGAGTCGGGCTGGACTCCGATGAGCGGGACAACCCCCCGAGCAAGTTCGCCGGGGTATTCGCTCGCGCCCGGTCCGAGGGCTTTCAGATCACCATGCACTGCGACGTGGACCAGGCCAACACGGTCGAGCACATTCGCCAGTGCCTCGAGGTGATCGGAGTGGACCGAATCGATCACGGTGTGAACATCCTCGAGAGCACGAAGCTGACCGATGAGCTCGCGCGGCGTGGCCTCGGGCTCACGACGTGCCCGATATCCAACCGGTGGGTGACCGGCGATCTGAAGGCGGCCGAGATAAGGCGGCTTTTGGAGCTCGGTATCCGGGTGACGGTGAACTCCGACGATCCGGCCTACTTCGGGGGCTACGTCACCGACAACCTTCTCGCCTTGCAGGAGGCGGCAGGTCTCGGGTCGGCCGAGCTCGTGCAGCTGCAACGCAACGCCATCGAGATCTCGTGGATGACCTCCGGTGCCAAGGACCAGCTCATCGCCGAGCTCGAAAGCTACGCCGAGACCGCATAACCGGATCCGGCGCCCCGGCGCGCCGGCGGCCAGGACCAGCTGCGCCCGGCTCTGTGACCCGGCTCAGCTGGTGGCCGGAGTACGCCACAGGTCGATGCCGCTCTCGACGGCATACATGTCTATCTCGGCGAGCTCATCAGCAGAGAGGTCGGCCTGGTCCAACGCCGCGACGTTCTCCTCCAACTGGGTGACGCTGCTGGCCCCGATCAGCGCCGACGTGACGCGAGGGTCGCGCAGCACCCAGGCGATGGCCATCTGGGCCAGGGTCTGTCCCCGCCGCTGGGCGATGGCACCAAGGGCGCGCACTCGCGAGAGGTTGTCCTCGCTGAGCATCTCACGCGGCAACGAGCCCGGCCTTGAGGCACGCGAACCTGGAGTCACGCCGTCGAGGTACCGGGCAGTGAGGAGGCCCTGGGCGAGGGGCGAGAAGGCGATGCACCCGACTCCCTCGGTCCCGAGGACGTCGAGCAGGTCCTCTTCTACCCAGCGGTTGAGCATCGAGTACGACGGCTGGTGGATGAGAAGCGGCGTGCCCAGCCGGCCGAGGATGGCGATGGCCTCCCGGGTGCGCTGGGCGGAGTACGAGGAGATCCCCACGTAGAGGGCCTTGCCCTGCTGGACGGCGGAGTGGAGGGCGCCCAGGCTCTCCTCGAGGGGCGTGCCGGGATCGAAATGGTGGTGGTAGAAGATGTCGACGTAGTCGACGCCCAGGCGGCGAAGGCTCTGGTCCAAGCTGGCGAGGAGGTACTTGCGCGAACCGAGATCGCCGTACGGGCCCGGCCACATGTCCCACCCGGCCTTGGTGGATATGACGAGCTCGTCGCGATGGTCGCGGAAGTCGAAGTGGAGGATGCGGCCGAAGTTGGACTCGGCGCTTCCGTACGGGGGGCCGTAGTTGTTGGCCAGGTCGAAATGGGTGACGCCCAGGTCGAAGGCCCGGCGCAGGATGGCGCGCTGGACCTCGAGGCTCTGCTCGTCGCCGAAGTTCTGCCAGAGTCCGAGCGAAACGCCCGGCAGCAAAAGGCCGCTGCGCCCGCAGCGGCGGTAGGTCATGGAGTCGTAGCGGTCGTCGGCGGGAAGGTATCCGGTCACATGAATCACGTTCCAATCCTGTGTGTTGGCGTCTGAGGCGCGCCGCGCATCGGCTGGCCGGAAATCATGACAGCGTCGGCACCCCGGCGGCAAGGCTGTGACGACGCGGCCTCGATTCCGTCCGGCGCTCGGCCAAGCCTCTAGGCACCCAGAGTCGCCGCCACGACAACGCGAGCAGTCCCGGCCGCCGGCAGCGCCACGACGTCACCTTCGACCGGCCTGCCGTCAACGGTGAGGGAGACCTCGTTACCGGGGCCCCGGCGCGTGACGGTCACCTCGTAGCGGGCGCCGCGGAACAGACGCCCGGCGGAGAACCCGGGCCACGCCGACGGGATGGACGGGGCTATCCGGAGCCCCGCGTGCGTGGGCCTGATGCCAAGCACCCACTGGGTCATGGCGACGTACATCCATGCCGAGGCACCGGTGAGCCAGGCGTTGCGCCCCATGCCGTACTGGGGATGGGCCGGCCCGCAGATGTTCTGGCAGTAAACGTACGGCTCCACGGCCGCCCGCTCGACGTCAGGCCGGGACAGGGGGAGGAGCTGGCGGTAGTACTCATAGGCCCGGTCGCCGTCACCTAGCTTCGCGGCGGCCACGATCGACCACGCCGCGGCATGGCAGAAGATCCCTCCGTTCTCCTTGGCACCCGGTGGGAAGGTGCTCGTCCCGTTCACCCGCGCGTCGCCGCCGTCATAGGGCGGCCACAAGAGGCTAGGCCCGTAGGGGGTGCCCAGGATGTCGTGAGCCGAGGCCATCGCGAGCTCGGCCCGCTCGCGGGGGGCGACCTCGCCGATCACGCACCAGCTCTGCGGGATCAGGTTGATGCGGTGCCTGTCCTCAGAGGACACGCCGACCAGCTTCCCCTCGTCGTCGAAGGCGCGCCCGTACCAGGATCCGTCCCAGGCACAGGCGTTGACGCAATCGGCCATCTCGGCGTGCATGCGCCGGAACCGCTCCGCTTCGGCTCCAAGCCCGAGATGGTCAGCGAGCTCACCGAGGTCCAGCGCCGCCCGGCAGAACTGCATCGCGCACCAGACGCTCTCGGCCACCCCGGAGCCGTGGTCGAGGTTCAAGGTATCGTCCCAGTCGGAGAAGCCGGACCTGGGCAGACCGTGCGGGCCGCGATTGGCGAGCGTGAAAGCCAGGGCCGCCATCACGTGGCCCCAGACCGTGTCATCTGTGCCCACGCCGCCAGGTCCGCTGCGCCGCGGGCCGGCCACCTCCTCTTGTGAGTAAGGGACGAGCCGCTCCAGGTAGGCGTAGTAACCCGTCTCCTTGAGATAGGCGCAGGTGGCAATGACCAACCACAGGTGGTCGTCACAGAACCACTGGGGCCAGGTCGGGCGTTCCCCGGCCAGGCCCGGGCCACCTCTGCCGGTAAGAGGGAAGAACTGGTGCCACGTGTGCCCGTCCGGGAACTGCACCCCCCACAGTCGCAAGATGCCGGAGGAGACCTCGTCGGCGGCGGCGTGCACCACTCCCAAGGTGTCCTGGGCTGTGTCACGGGTGCCGATCCCCCGCCCGAGGCCGGTCTCGTAACCCGACACGAAACGTGACCAGTGCAGGGCGGTGCGGCATTGCAACGGGCTCCAGCAATTGAGCATCGCCGTCGTGTCGGCGTCCGGGGTCTGCACGCTGAAAGCCTCGAAGTAGCTCTGCCAGTCAGAAGCGAGGGCCTTGAAGGCGAGCTCGACCGCGGCCGGGTCACGGTAGCGGGCCGTGACGGGGCCGATTTCTCCGGGAGAGTCTGTGATCCCGAGGACGTAGACGATCGTGGCCTCGGCCCCCGGCGCGAGGAAGACCTCGTGGTGGAACGACCCGATGTTGTTGCCGCGAGGGGCCCTGCTCTCGTTCGCCCTGCCCGCCACGACCGTGACGGGTTCTTCCAGGCCCCGGCACCGGCCTACGAAGACCTCACGGTCGCAGTCGTAGCCGAGCGGGACACGGTCGGAGGCGAAGAACTGTGTCGTCGGGGAGAACCTCGTCCTCGCCAGGATTGCCTGGCAGGTTTCGTCGTAGTGGGAGCTGAGAATGTGCTGGCTCCAGTCGAGGTTGTTCAGGTCACTGGCGGCGTCCTTGAAGCTCAGTTCCACGTAACTGAAGGCCTGGATCACCTGGCCGACCTCCGAGGTGTTGGTCAGCCTGAGCACCCACAGCTCCGCCGGGCAGGGGTCATCAGGTGCGGTGGGAGGCACGAAGTACAGCATCTCGGCCCGCGTGCGGTTTCGCTCGGTGGTGATCCTCGTGTACCCCGCGCCGTGGCGGCACTCGTAGCTGTCGAGCGGGGCCCGCACCGGTTGCCAGGTCGCGCCCCAGTAATCGCCGGTGTCCTTCCTGCGCAGGTAGACGTAGCGGCCCGGCTGGTCCGGCGGGAGCGAGTTGTAGCGGTAACGGCTCACCCTGCGGTCACGAGGATCGCGGTCGAAAGAAAAGCCCCCGCCGGTGTTGGAGACAATGCCTCCGTAACGGCCCTGTCCCAGGTAGTTGATCCAGGGCGTAGGTGTGTCCGGGCGGGTGATCACGTACTCCCGGGTGCCGGGGTCGTAGTAGCCGTAGGGGTTCACGGCCAGGGCGGTGCCACCGATGACGTCGTCGGGTAGCGGAGCGCGGGGATCCATGAGCACCGAACCTATAACCACCAAGACTCCGTCGCCTGAAGGCGGCACCGCTACCTGCTGGGTGACCCGGAGATCGGCGCCACTTCACGGACAAAAGGGACGAACCGCGCCCACCGGCGTTCCGTCTTCGACTATGCGAACTGGGTCAGCCAGGGCTGGTTCGCCGCGAACATGTCGTCGGTCAGGTTCCATATCTCCTCCAGGGAACAGACCGCGGCGGTGAGCGGGTCGAGGGCCATGGCCTGGTAGATGGCCTCCCGGTCGCGTTCGAGGTGACCCTTCACGACGAG
>JBKQHU010000047.1:0-55664 GCA_052148655.1 Acidimicrobiales bacterium | reverse complement strand
CGCCCGTGCCCCAGGGTTGAAGCCGTGCCGCGAGCCACGCCGCAGCGCCTCACGTCGGGGACACCCGTGGCAAGTTCGAGGACCCGTGGGAACGTGGTGATGACTAGCGGCCGCGTGCATTACCTCTTGGGGGAGCGTGGACCGGGGAACCACAGCGCTATGCAGGTCAGGGTTCAGCCAGGTGTGAGCAGGAAGTTCAACTGAAAGAGTGGCTGGCTTTGTAGCTGAAAAGCTAGGCAGATTTTAGACGTATGAGGGCGCACGGGCCTCTGTGGATGCCGCTATTCTCGCAGTGGAACCCACCATCCAGAGCGGACGAGGGACCTGGCCCTGAGACTTCGCGCCAACCGGCCTACGGGCACGGTGGCAATGCCAGCGACGATGTGGGAGAGAACGTGACAGCTAGTGTAGTGTCCGCGTATTGAGCGCGCGGTTGTTGCTATGCTTGGTCATGGCACATCCTCCTGCTGCACCACTCGAGCTGTCGGCAGAAGACCGGGCATTGCTCGAAGAGATCGCATCTTCGCCCTCGAAGCCGCATCGCGCAGTGCGTGAGGCCAAGGGCCTGTTGCTGGCGGCCGAAGGCGTCGCTAACCAGCAGATCGCCGAGCGCCTCGGCGTCTCCCGCTCGACGGTGCTCGAGTGGCGGCGCCAGTTCGAAGACGACGGGGTGGTAAAGGTGGGAAAGGTGCGCCCAGGACGGGGGAGAAAGCCGACGATCCCCGCCGAGACGATCGAAGCCATCGTGGCGCGCACCCAGAACGAGACGCCACCTGACGCGACGCAGTGGTCGGTGCGCTCGATGGCAAAGACGGCCGGCGTCGGCCGATCGAGCGTGCACAAGATCTGGCGGGCGCGAGGACTGAAGCCCCACCTCATAAAGACCTTCAAACTCTCCAACGACCCCCATTTCGAGGACAAGCTGGTCGACGTCGTCGGGCTCTACCTGCGTCCGCCCGACAATGCCGTCGTGCTCAGCGTCGACGAGAAGTCCCAGATCCAGGCGCTGGATCGCACCCAGCCGAGTCTGCCGATGAAGCCCGGCCGGGCGGGCACGATGACACATGACTACAAGCGCAACGGCACGACGACGCTGTTCGCCGCCTTGAACGTGCTGACGGGCATCGTCTTTGGCAAGTGCTTCTCCCATCACCGCCACGAGGAGTTCCTCTCTTTCTTGCGTCTCATCGACCGCAAGGTCGCCAAGAGCAAGGAGATCCACCTCATCGTCGATAACTACGGCACCCACACCCACCCCGAGGTGATGGCCTGGCTCGAGGGCCATCACCGCTTCCAGCTTCATTTCACCCCGACCTCTTCGTCGTGGCTCAATCTCGTCGAGCGGTGGTTCCGCGAGATCACGACACAACGCATCCGGCGCGGCAGCTTCGCGAGCGTCGGTGAGCTCGTCGTCGCCATCGAGGACTACATCACTCACCACAACGACGATCCCCAGCCCTTTATCTGGACAAAGACCGCCGAGGAGATCATCGAGAAGGTGCGACGGGGACGTGTCGCCCTCGAGCAATCGCGCGTTAAATGAAGGACGCACCACTAGGAAGTTCAATCGCAAAGGCCCTGACGCCTTAGGGCTTGTTCCGGCACAAGGTCCCGTGCCGACCAGCCATCTCCATCGCCTCATGTTCGACGAGGCCAGCCTCTTAGATGCCTTTGACGCGCACGTCACGCTGCTGGAGGGACGGACCGAGGCGACGGTCACCACCTACCTCTCGCATGTAAAGGGGTTCTCGCACTACCTAGCGGCGACCTGCCCGTCGGTGGAGATGGGCGACGTGACCAAACAGCAAGTGCGTGCCTGGCTTCTGCACCAGGCCAGCCTAGGAATCGCGCCGGTCACGCGCGCCACGGCCCTCTACGCACTCCGCAGCTTCTACCGGTTCCTCATCGCCGAGGACCTAAGCGAGGAGAATCCTGCCGCCGCAGTGACCCTTCCCAGCCCCAATCGCCCGCGGGTCGAGTTCTACAGCGACGCGGAGGCCGACGCCATCATCGAGTGGTCGGCTGCACAACCCGGTCTCCGCTGGCAGGTGGGCCGTGTGCTCCTCGTCTCCTTGCGGTACACCGGCTTGCGCTTGGACGAGCTAGTGAACCTGCGGTCCGGGGAGGTCGACCTTGACGCTCGGCGAATCTCGCTCGTAGACAAGGGTCGCAAACCTCGTGTAGTCCCCATTCCTCACCCGTTGGCTGACGTGCTCGGCGATTATGTCGACGACGTGCGGCCTAGTCTTTCAGGGTCCGAGTACTTTTTCGCCAATTCGAGAGGTAACCGGACGCTCCGCGGTCGTTACGGTCCTCGGGCACTGCACGACCTGGTGTTGGAGGCCGGGATCTCAGCGGGCGTGCCCGGTCGGCACTTCCCTCACCGGTGGCGGCATACCTATGCCACGAGCCTCGTGCGCCGGGGCGAGGACATCCACGTCGTCCAGCGCCTCATGGGACACTCCAACATCGCGACCACAAGCCGCTATATGCACCTGGTTGACGCAGACTTGCTCGACGCCGTCGACCGTGCCTTCCCGGAGAGCTGAGTCGGGCTACTACTCGGTCGTTCTCATCTCCGGGTACATGTCGAGCCATGCTTCCAACGTCTTGAGGTAGGCGCGGTCGCGGTCGATGAGGTTCACCTCGTCGTCTTCCTCAGCCGCTCTGAGGAACTCTGCACCACCCTCCAGCTCCTTCAGCTCCTCGGGACCGTAGGCGGCCACGAAGGCGGGCACGAGCTGATACCAGTCGGGCCAGTCCTCCATGACATGGTCCGGGGTGATTGAACCTTCGAGCAGAGCGCTGGTGTAGAACCTGAGGCGCTGCACGGCGTCGAGCTTCAGCTCGTCGTCTTCATCGAGGTACTCCAGGAGCCGTTCGTCGATGGAGTCCAGGTATGTGACGAGGAAGTCGTTCACGCGTCCATCATGGCCCATCACGACTGCCAAGACGTGGTCCGACACGTCGCTGTGCACGGGCCGAGCAACCCGTGGCGATAGTGACAAAAGGTGCACGACCCCCCATCGCCTTGCGAGGGAAGCCGTGGGCCGTGCACCTCGTCATCCCGTTAGAGACCCTCCGGGAGACGCTTGTGGATGGACCAGAGACATCGGGGGAATCCTGGCACTGGCTTCTGCCCGCGGGGCGAAATAAGCGTTAAGTACGCCCATGCGGGCGGCAATGCGAGGCGTTCTGCGGCGACTTTCTGTGTCCCAACCGGCGCTGGCGTAGACAACGCGTAATGCTAACCTCGAACCCTGACGCGCTACGTCCCCCGGCCAGGACCAGGGGACGCTCGCGGCTCAAGCTCTCAGGGGCAACCTGTTGGAGCCCGCTTACCCTACGAAGGTTACCGAGCGGGCCGAACGACAAGTTACTCCCCGCCAATGACCTTTCCATTCGGGGCAAAGGAGCTTGGCGGCCGATGTGACAGCTAGTGGCTAGGAGTCAGGACGAACCCGTACTGGTTGCCGGAGCTGTCGAGGTAGAAGCCGGCGATCTGACCGAAGTCGTTGGCACCGACCAGGTAGATACCGTACGGACCAGCGGGATCGTAGATCGTGGTGAACCTGCCGTATTGGTAGATGTAACCGTCCAGCACGCCGGCACTGGTGACGTACAGGCCACCAGACTCGCCGAAATCAGTAGCGAAAAGGACTTCGCTGAAGCTTGACCCCGGAACGTTGGAGAGCTGGGTGAACCTGCCGTTTTGGTAGATGAAGCTGTAGAAGCCGCCATTGCTTTCGCTGCAGCTCCCGGCTATCGCCCCGTCGCTAGCCACGTATGAGGGAGAGGTACCCTCGTTGGTCCCTGTGCCCGCACCCGGACAGTCGAACGTCGTGTACTTGCCGCCTTGGTAGGTGAACCCGTGCTCGGTGGCCGAGGCGTCGTAGTAGAAGCCGACGATCTCTCCGAAGGGGGTCACGCCAACCATGCCGGTGCCGTAGTTGCCGTTCGTGGGCGTGCTGTTGGCATACGGGTCCTGGATCGGGGTGAACTTGCCTCCCTGGTCGATAAAGCCGCCCCTCTGCCCGTCGCCGTAGCCGCCGACGATCTCCCCGAAGGGGGTCACGCCGAGAACGATGCTCACGGCGGCTCCCGGGTAATCGACGGTGGTGTAGTTGCCGCCCTGTTCGATGAAGCCGTGAAGCAGGCCGTCGCTGCCGTAGTACCAACCCGTGACCACTCCCAGGTCGTTGATGACCTCCGGCTCGGTCCAGACCGAACCCGGCACGCTGACGGGCGTCCAGGTGTAGCCCTGTGCTCTAAACGTTGTGGTTGTCGCGGCGGCTGGCGTGATCGCCACTACCGCTGCCACCATCGTCGCGGCGCTAGCAATCAGAAGGATGCGGCGCAACATTTTCGCGCCCATGATACCTCCACTTCTCTTGTTGCCAATCGGAGAAGGTGTCGGGAGCGACCTAGGTTCGGAGGATCGTGGCACCTCTTCGAGGCGCTTTATCTCAACTCGAACGTCGGGGTACTCGGTCGCTGGTCGGGACCTCGGCTGTCGCGACTTTAGTCCGCTCGTCTGTCGGTAGCTAGGGGCATAGCGAACCGTTGAGCAGCTCAGCGGCCACGAGCACCGCAGGCAATCGGTCGCCAAGACCTCAAGCCAGTACCAACCGAAGATCGCTCCGACCGTCGAAAGGGTGACGCGCCAGAACGACGTCCACCCCGCGGTTCGACGGGCGGGGAACCGCGCACCGAGTCGGCAGAAAGGTCATGTGACCGACATGACCACGAGATGGTCGCCGTCGTCTGCCCGACAAAAGGTGCACGACCCCCGGTCGCCTTGCGAGGGAAGCCGTGGGCCGTGCACCTCGTCATCCCGTTAGAGACCCTCCGGGAGACGTTTGTCGAGGGAACCCAGGGTTTGCTGCGCAGCGGACTCACGGTCCCCTAGCTATCGACAGACCAGAAGACTAAAGTTCCGCTAGCCGAGGTCGCGACCAGCGACGGAGCACCTCGGCGTGTGAGTTGAGACATATGCGCCTCGGAAGAGGTGCCACGTTCCTCCGAAGTTTGGTCGCTCCCGACGCCTTCTCCGACTAGCAACAAACGGGAGGCATGATGGGCTTGAGAACCTTGCATCGCGTATTTCTCATTGTCTGTGCTGGGGTAGTGCTGGCTGCGATGGTGGCGGTCATGCCGGCTACGGCGACCGCAGGAGGCTTGCAGCTCACAGTCACGCCGAAAATCTCGGCGGCCGACAGTCCGCTCAACATCCGGGTCAGCGGGGCGCAACCCGGCGCCAACGTGACGCTCACGGTCACCTCGGTCGACGCCAAGGGCGTCAAGTGGATCTCGATCTCTACCTACACGGCCAGCTCAGCTGGCACCGTGAACACGGCGACCTCGCCGGACAAGTTGGTTTACCCCGGGATCGACCCTATGGTCCCCGTTGACCTTATGGGGGCGCCCCAAGGTTCTCCAGCCCAGGCCGCCATCTGGCCGTTCGGCCTGGACGTGAGCAATACCACGTCCCCGTCGTTCTACTGGTGGGCCAAGTGCTCGCTTAGCCAGGCCCAGGACGGTTGCACGTGGTCCAAGCCTCTCGACTTCACCTTTACCGCCACGAGCGGCAATGCCCACGCCTCGGTCACTGTGCAGCGAGGCCCTGCCCTCCCGGTCACGGCGAGCTTCGAGAGCGTCGCAGCCACAGGCTTTTACGGCGTGTTCTGGCAGCCTCCCGCCGGCCACGACAACCACGTCGGCGTCGTAGAGTTCGGCGGCTCAGGCGGAGGCATGAACATCCCGATCGGCGCCATGCTTGCCGCCCGCGGCTACCCCACCTTGGACCTCGCCTACTTCGGCGAGCCGGGCCTCCCCAGGGCGGCAAAGGACCTCAGCCTTGAGTACTTCGCCAAAGCCCTCGGCTGGCTCGGGCGCCAGCCTGGCGTCGACCCCCACCGCCTCTGGGTGATGGGCTGGTCGATGGGCAGCGAGGCAGCCCTTCTGCTCGGCGTCGACTACCCTAGCTTGGTGCACGGGGTGGTGGCCCTGGCGCCCAACGACGTGGCCGACTGCTCAATGGGCGCAGGCTCGCCTCTTTGGACCTTCGGGGGCAAGTCCGTGCCCTGCACGAAGCAGTTCAACAACACGCACCCGACGGACAACCCGGCGGCCGTGATCCCGGTGGCGAAGATCCAGGGGCCGGTGCTCTTGGAATGCGGGGGGCAAGACGGCAGTTGGTCGTCCTGCGCCCACTCCAAAGCCATGATGGCCGAGCTGGCCGCCGCCCACGACACCTACCCCCACGAGTTGCTCGCATACCCCGATGCTGCCCACGGCCTTGGAATGCTGCTGCCCTACTACCCCGGCATTGCTCTGGCTGAGCAGTCCTTTGGGATAGGAAGCTCTAGCGTTGTGGCAGACCCGCTGGCACGTGCTGACCAGTGGCCGAAGCTCCTGGCGTTCCTCCGCAACTGACCTCGCGCTTGAGATGGGGCGTGAGAAAGAAGCGGGCGACTGAGGGTCGCCCGGCCCCAGGCTGAGCAGCGCCCCTCAGACCAACCCATCCCGGGTGAGGCTGGTCGCCCCCCTCACACAAGAACTGAGGATCGGTTCGTTCAGCCCGTCTTCATCGACGACATAACGCGCGCGACCACGAGCCGCGATCGGAAGGCGACCTGGCGCCAGATTCGGCAGGGCGCCGAAACACCACCAGCTCATTTGACCGATGGCTAGGGCGCTGTTGAACAAGGGCTTTCCCGCCGTTCTATAGCGGCGTAGCGTTGGCCTTGGGTCCTCGGCGGTAAGCCCGCACCGAAGAGCCGGGGTAGAGGGTGAAAACCGGCCGCGCTGGTTAGGTCTTTTGACCGCAGGTGTCGTTCCCTCCTTGGGACGCTACCGAGGACCCACCGCAGCGAGCGTCTCCCGGTTCGGCCGGGGGAGACTCCTTTCTAGGTCAGAGTAGGAACATCAGTCGAGCGATCTTGCCTTCCACGACCCGGTAGACGGAAAGGGCCGTCATCTCAGTCGGCATGCCCTCAAAGTGGAAGCCGGTTAGGTGTTCCTCGTCGACCACGAACTCGCCCGCGGCCACCCGGTTGGCAATGGTCACACGTAGATCGGGACTATCGGCGAAGAGCTTCCCGTACTGCTCCCTCATGACCTCCTTGTCCTTAAACATTGGCGTACCGTCGAACAGGACCACCGACACGTCGTCGGCGTAATACGACAAGAACCGCTCGACGTCCTTGGCCCGGTAAGCCTCGATCTGGGCGTCGACGATATCGGTCGCGTCGGACATCCGTGCCTCCTCCCGGCTAGCGACACAGTGTCGCTCGGCCGGTGGCAACTGTAGGTACCTCGCCTGCGATTTGCGAGGGGATCGTAAACCCCTGTGGGAGCCTGGCTGAGCTCTCCAGCAACCTTGTCGAGAGTCTCACCTTGGCGATCAACCGGGCGAAGGTCGACGCCACCATGAACCGCGGATCGGCCCAACCGCGTCAAGACGGTGACGCGCCGAAGCTAGGTCCGTCTCGCGGTTCGAGGTGCCGGGAACCGTGCGCCGGATTCGGCGATATCGCGCACGCATCACCGTCGCTCGGTACGGCCACCTCGTCGGCCTTCTCCGGTATTCGGCGCGGCAATCTGATCGCGCCTGCGCGCATCACTCGGGATACCGACGTGTCACAAAGTTCGCCCAGGGCCATGTAACAACCTGCTAAAAAATGTCGAGCCAACCATCTAGGTGTGGCTGCAGTGTGTAACGAAGGGGGGCGTGACGATGTCGCACAAGGGGAAGGCGCACCTGGTCATCATGTTCACGGTGGGGCCAGATGAGGTGGCCGAGGGAGACCGCATCTTCGCGAGCCACGGCGAATGGATGAAGGGACATCCCCGTGAGGGCGATGTGGCGCTGCTGGCCTACTCGATCTCCAAAGGCCCGGAACTGTCGAACCCGCTCGACCCGAGCTCTGAGCTGACCGGCAAGACGGTGTTCGTGCTCGATGAGTACTACGAGTCACCGGCTGGCATCGCCAATCATTGGCAGCAGACCAGCAACTGGCCAGATTTTCCCGTTGCGGTCGAGTGGATGGGCAAGGCCACGGTAGTGACACTGCACAACGGTGCTGTTGTTCAAGGACTCTGGTAAAGCGGAGTTAACGCGCCGCCACCAAGGCTGTAGGGGGTAACCCCACAGCGCGAGCGGCGCACATATTGATGGCGCCTGGTTCCTGGAACGTCAGTCACCGCGCCATAGTCGGCAGGGTGACCACCTCAGGTGGTCGGCTGACAGATAGCAGGTGCACGACCCCCGGGTCGTCTTGCGAGGGAAGCCTGAGGGCCGTGCACCTTGTCATCCCGTTAGAGACCCTCCTGGAGACGCTTGTGGACGGACCAGGTAGGCGACAAGAGAGTCGCTGAACCGGCACCAGGTTGCCAAGTATCCGTCGGGCGCGGTTCTGGCGTCTGACGGCGCCAGACGGGGCGCCCTGAACTGACGGTTAATGCTTTGCCGAGCGGCGTACCGATGCTCGTCCGGGGCGTGAGGCTCGCATTGGCGGCGCTGATACCGTCAGGGAGACCTAATGTAAGACGCCCTCGGAGACCGCGTAACTTCAGAGTATCTCGACGGAGGTTTGATAGTGACTGTTGAAACGAGCCCGGGTGCAGCTGAGGATTTCGCCGGGCGGCTCTTCGGCATCCTCAACTCGGGGATGCTCTCGTTGATGATGGGCATCGGCCACCGGACTGGCCTTTTCGACACGATGGCGGTGCTCCCGCCGTCTAGCTCGGTCGAGATCGCCAAGGCGGCCGGCCTGAACGAGCGTTACGTTCGTGAGTGGCTGGGGGCAATGACGACAGGTCGCATCGTCGATCACGACCCGGTGGCAATGACCTTTTTCCTGCCCCACGAGCACGCCGCTTCGCTGACCCGTGCCGCTGGTGGTGGCAATCTGGCCGTCGCGGCCCAATGGGTGGGCCTCTTGGCCCAGGTGGAGGACCAGGTGGTCGAGTGCTTCTACCGGGGCGGTGGCGTCCCCTACGCCGCCTTCCCGGAAAGGCTGACGGCTTTGCAGGCAGAAGCTAGCGGCGCAGGCTTGGACCCCGGCCTGGTAGACGCCACACTGCCTCTTGTCCCCGGCCTTATAGAGCGCCTCCAATCGGGCATCGATGTCGCCGATGTCGGATGCGGTTCGGGCCAGCACGTCAACCTGATGGCCAGGACTTTCCCAGCCAGCCGGTTCGTCGGCATGGACTTCTTCGATCCCGCCCTGGAAGCGGCCAGGGCCGAGGCGAACCTCCTCGGGCTCAGCAACGTCAGCTTCGTGCAGCGGAATGTCGCCTCACTAGCCGGCTCGGAACGCTTCGATCTCGTCACGACCTTCGACGCCGTCCACGACCAAGCCCGCCCCGACCTCGTCCTGGCTGGTATTGCCCGGTCCCTCCGGCCGGGCGGGACCTACCTATGTGTGGACGCCCGCGCCTCTAGCACCTTGGCTGAGAACATGGACCATCCGTTCGCGCCTTTCTTGTACAGCGCATCATGCCTGCACTGCATGACCGTCTCCCTGGCCGAGGGGGGCATGGGGCTCGGGGCAGCATGGGGTGAGCAGCTCGCCCTCCAGATGCTTGCCGGCGCCGGCTTCGCCTCTGTAGAGGTGGCGCACGTGGAGGGCGACTGGTTCAACAACTACTACATCGCCACCACCTAAAGGACGTCCTGCGCCCTGTTCAGTGTTCGCGTCGGCGGAATGAAGAGCGCACCACATCGTGTGACCGGCCGGGACTACAAGACGCTTGCCACTCTCTGACCAACAGAAGGTGCACGACCCCCAGGTCGCCTTGCGAGGGAAGCCAGGAGGCCGTGCACCCCGTCGTCCTGGTCGCGATTCACCAGGAGACGCTCTTGGATGGGCCGGTGGAAAACAGAAGGGCCGTTCACAGGTCCATCCCGGCTCTGGCGCGTCGGCTGTGTTCAAGGGCCGAGCGCCCCAGTCGATGTTGATATGGAGGATGCACGACCCCCGGTCGCCTTGCGAGGAAAGCCTGGGGCCGTGCACCCCGTCATCCTGGTGGCGATTTACCAGGAGACGCCTTTCGATGGACTAGGGAGACGTCGAGAAAGTCGTTAAGAACGGCACCAGCCCGCCGGGCGAAGCCACCGTCCCGCCAAGCCCGTTTGGCGAGCACGCAGATCAGTCGTTAACTCGTTTTCGTCCTGATTGGCAGTCGTCGTTCACCGTTCGAGAGGAAGTCGGAGGCGCGTGTCAGACTACCGCGGCGCTGGGAATCCGAGACCCGCTGAGCCTTCGAGCGCGCGGGAACATGTTCGACAGGGTGACCGCTGTAGGCTTGGGGCAACCCTGCCAGAGGGGCTTGCTGGCATCGTGGATGGTTGGGGGACTGCTGCCGCTGACGGCGTGCAGACGCCGAATTGTCTCAGTTCTTGTAGAAACAACAACGGGGGGAACAGCCATGAAGGACCTAGACTTGCGGACCAGAAGCGGAGCTGTGGGCCGAATCTCTGGGGATGGTGTCAGCGGCCGGGCACAAACGAGCGGGACAGCGAGAACCTTGGCGATGCTCGCCGTGCTCATCGCAACGATCGTGGCTCCCTTGGCAGCTGCCACGGCCGCGTCCGCAGTATCGACGGGCGAGGGCAACAACGCCACGGCGATCGCCTACGAGGGCTATGACCACACCTTGATATTCCGCTGGCAGACCTACGGCGCCTCGGGATGGAACAAGGAAGGAGTCGCCGGCAAGTGGACCACGTACTCGTCCCCGGCAATCGCCGAGACTTCGAACTCCACCGTGATCACCTACGAGGGCTCTGGCCACAGTTTGATCTTTCGTTGGCAGGCCTACGGCAGCTCGATTTGGAACCGGGAGGTGGTCGCTGGCAAGCACAACGCCTATTCGGCACCGTCGATCGCCGCAGGTGACATCGGCAATGCCATCGCCGTCGAGGGCCCGAACCACAGCCTGGACTTCTACTGGCAGGCCCATGGTGCTGTGCAGTGGACCGAGGAGGTTGTCGCTGGCTCGGGTACCACATACTCGGCGCCGTCACTTGCTCAAGTCAGCGGCGTGCCGGGTGCATCTGGGGACGTTAGCGACATCTTCGTCGAAGGCCCGAACCACAGCCTGATCGATTGGAATCAGAATGACTACCTCGCCGGCGGTGCATGGTACGAAAACGTAATCGCTGGTGACAACACCACATTCTCGGCACCGTCGGGAATCGACATCACTGAAAGTGACTACGTTCTGGAGGTGGCTTACCAAGGGCTGAACAACAGCCTGAAGTACAGCTGGGCTGTGGCGGGCACACCTAGCAGCTCAGAGACGGTCGCTGGGCCGGGAACCACATTCTCGGCGCCCTCGCTGGCTCTTGGCAACAATTCCACGTCGATCGCCGCCCAAGGCCCGAACCATAGCTTGGAGTTTTACTGGCAGACCATCGGCGGTACGGTATGGGGCCAAGAATCGGTCAACGGTTCGAACTCGACGTACTCGGCCCCCTCGATCGGCGAAGGCAACAATTCCACTGGGATCACAGTCGAGGGCCATGATCACACACTGGACTTTTACTGGCAGACCTACGGCGGTTCAACAGGGTGGAACCCAGAGGCAGCTGCAGGAAACTGGACTACTTATGCCTAGCTCTTCTTGCTCCGAGCTTCCCCTGACGATCAGGGTCGACCGGTGACGGTCGTAGGTGTCCGCCCGATGGGCGCGTGATCAGTGGGGCTGGATGGCTGGAGCACCGACCTCAAGGGCTAACAGACAAGAGGTGCACGACCCCCGGGTCGCCTTGCGAGGGAAGCCAGGGAGCCGTGCACCCCGTCGTCCTGGTCGCGATTCACCAGGAGACGCTTGTGGATGGAAACAAGGTAGACAATGAGCTAGCCGTCCACTCGGTCCATCAAGTTCTGTTGCTGCTGGAGAAGAAGTGCTCCGCAGATAGACGCTACCTACCGCCTAGCTCGGGAAGCCACCTGTCTGAGGCCCCGTCAAGGTGCCTACCGTCGGGGCTGTGCCCTTGGCCACACAGTCACCGGCCGCGACACCGGCGTCACGGGCGTAGTACGTGCCCATGTCAAGGCTTTGCCCCCAGATAGTGGCCGGGGCCTTCAAGTCGATGATCGACCAGCAGTCGTGGGTGCCCGGCGCGTAGGCTGACAACACGAGCGAGGTGGACCCGTCGGTCCAGAGAGACACCACGTTCAGCCCTGACGAGTTGGTTCCGCTGACGTAGTTCACGCCCGTGTCGATGTCGGAGATGTTCGACACGTTCGGGTTCGTTGCAACGTCGATGCCTGAGTAGGTTTGGCCCTCTTGCATCCAGAAGGCGTTGGCACCGGTGAGGGCCGTCTGCAGGTTGGCCTGGGCCGTGGTCGAGTTGGCTGCCTTTGTTGTCGTGAGGAACGTCGGGATGGCAACCGCCAGCAGGATGCCGATGATGAGCAACACCACGAGCAGCTCTATGAGGGTGAAGCCCTCCTCGGGCCTGTCCTTAAGGCTCTTGAGCCTGTTCTTTATGGTTGACATGGGTTATTTCCTTCCTCGCAATGAATGTGCAGCTTGTAGGGGTTGGGGATGGGGGACTTGTGCTTCCTTACATCAGGTTTCTTCCATGCAGCTCAGGTAGCCGGAGGCTTATCCGGCCTCCGAAAAGGGGGAGCGTGAGCGAGGGGCGACGGTGCCTGTCTCTGGCCCGAGTCACCCGGCACCCGAGCGAGCATGGCCGTCTCCTGGCGCATTGTGGGTGTGTAGACGACGTGACGCTCCTTGCCCTGGCGCTTGGCCTCGTACAAGGCGGCGTCGGCGTCCTGGATGATTGTGGTCCAGCCCTTGCCCGTGCCCTCCAGGACCACGACCCCGATGCTGGCGTGCTGTTGCACCAGCGTCCCAGCGAGGGAGAAAGGCTCTGCGAGGACGCCCAAGAGGCGCACGGCCACCTCTTCGGCCTGAGCCGGGGAGGCCAGTTCCTCGGCCAGGTAGATGAACTCGTCGCCCCCAAAGCGACACAGCGTGTCAGACGAGCGAGTCACCTCTGTAAAGCGGCGTGCGAGCGCCCTTAACAGCTCGTCTCCGACAACGTGGCCAAGAGTGTCGTTCACTTCCTTGAAGTCATCGAGGTCCAACAACATCACGGCGCTCCACCCGCCGCGGCGAATAGTCCTCGTGTGCGCCTGGGAGAGGCGGTTGTCAAACAGCACCCGGTTGGCGAGTCCGGTGAGCGAGTCGTGCAGTGCCTGGTGGGAAAGCTGGGCCTTGAGGGCGTGTTCCTCGGTGACGTCGCGGACCGACGAGACGAAGCAAAGCATCGACCCCGTGTCGTCGCGTACGGGCGAGGTCGACACCTCGACATCGACCACCCGCCCGTCTTTTCGCAGGTAGCGCTTCTCGTAGCTCACCTTGTCCACCTGACCAGAGGTCAGGCGGCGGTGGGCCTCATCTGAGATGTCGCGGTCGTCGGGATGGGTGAACACATCAGAGCGCTTTCCCACCACCTCGTCCCTGTTGCATCCGAGCATCTGGCAAAAGGCGTCGTTGGCTTCCAGCACCTTGCGGTCGAGACCGACGAGGACTGTGCCAACCATGGCCTGCTCGAAGGCGAGGCGGAAACGCTCCTCACCAACGACGGGGGCCTCGACGACAGCAGCCTCGGGCTCGGTTGGGGCGGTCTCCCCCGCTCTCCAAATGCGGTAGGGGTTTATCACGACAGGTCCATCACGAAGCCGGGTTAGCTCGTCGGGCATGTCGGCGGCTTCGGCTTGTACGTGCTTCCAGGATGGTGACGACAGCTATCAGTATGAGGACGATGCCAGCGCCTAACAGGTAGTAGCCCTTGTGGTTCTGGTAGTTGTTGGCGACGTAGCCGAGAAGGGGGACCGACCAGCGGACCTTGTAGATGTAGTCGCCTTTTATCTGAAGCGTCCACGGGTCACGGACGCTGTTGGCGTCGCCCTGGGTGTTGAACAGGAGCTTGCCGCCGGGGCCTTTGGTGATTTTGACGATGCGGTGGACTATCTGCTCGGCGGGCTTGTACGGGTCGGAGAAGATAATCACGTCCCGGACGTGCAGGCTGTCGACGGGGACACGTTGGCTGATGACTGCACCGCCGACCGAGAAGCCCGGTCGCATACTGCCCGAGAGGACCGGCGTCACCTGCCAGGTGCCCTGCACGAGTGCGAAAGCACAGATTCCCGCCGCTCCGAGCACAGCCAGCAGCAGCACGTAGGCGACAAAAGCGCGAATCCACCTGGCCACGGTTGCGAGCTTGGAGCCTGAGCGTGCCGCCTTCCTATGGGTGTTGTCCTTGGCTGCGACGAAGATGTCGCTGCCGACGACCGGCGGGGTGTCTTCCACAGCGAGAGGCGTGCCTTCCTGAACGACCGTTGCGCCTTCCGCAGCCACAGCGGCCTTGTCAGTCTCAGCGACCAGAGCCACGTCCTCCTCAGGGACCGGCGTGTTTTCCTGAACGACAGGCATGCCCTCCTCGGCCACAGCAGGAGTCACGGTCCAGGTGACGAGAGACATGGCGTCATCGGGGACGGCAGCACCGCTCTCAACGGGCCGTGGAATGTTCTCCTCGACGGGACCTTCAGTCGTCATGATTCCTTCAGCCATGGCAGCAGGAGTACCAGAAGCTAGCGCCGGACCCAACCCACGCAGTCTCGGTGACACTCGCGGACGCCTGCATCAATTTGGTTTCCAGATAGGAGCAGCGGCGGGCGGCCACGAGGGCCGCACCGCCGCCTAGTTGTTCAGCCTGAGTACGACATCGTGATGGTCACGGTGTCGCTGCCACCCTGAGCGTCAGGGTTCAGGGTATTTGCCAAGTTGCTATACCCTACGGGTGTTCCAGCATCTGGTGCGGTGGCTCCCACAGGCCAGGTCGTGAGCGCACCATCGGTGGCGTCGACCGTGCCGTATTGGTAGCCGGAAACGTTGCCGCACCCGGTGTCCTCGTCGCCCGCGTAGAACACAGCCTGGTAGCTGTCAGTCCCACCTACCGGGACAGTGCCAGCTACTTCCATGTTGCCTAGCGCCTCGTCTGCTGCCACGGTGCCATTGAAAACAATGGTGCTGTCGCTGTAGAGGCACATGTACATTTCGGTCCGTAACGCGCTGCTGCCCGAGTCAGTTACCTGAAGGTTGATTTCGTTCGCGGTCACTGAACCGTTGTTGGTGATGGTGATGAGCTGCGCCGGACTGATGAACGTCGACCCCACATCTGTGACACTCGGGAGTGTCAGGACGGGCGTGCCGTTGCCGCTCGTTGCAGTCGGTGACGACAAGACAACGCTGAGCGTGCCAGCCGCGATTGTCTGGCTGCTCGCTGTAGATGTCGTGAAGACGGCGTGAGCGCCAGCCCCGACCAGGCCAAGCCCGGCGAGGCTCATCACTCCCGTTAGTGCAACTGTCCGAATCTTCATGCTGTCCTATTCCGTTCCTCGCAATGAACTGCTCGACAAGGGCGTCGGGTTCGCCGTTCGCTCCCCGCAGGCCAGGCGACCAAATACGGCCCGTGGTTCATCGCGTCACCTTTGTCGAGGACCCAGGGAGGGTCTGTATCTGCCAGGTAGCAGCCTGTAGTGGGGGGATTGTGAGTCCCCCCACTACGCAAAAGCTGCTCAGCCGTTGTAGGACAACGTGAGGGTCACGTCCACAGCGCCACCCTCTGCGTTGTTGGTGAGGCTCGCTGGTGTAACCCACGGGTTCACGGATGGGTACCCTGCCAATGACCAGGCAGAAGCCGTGTGAGGGCCAGTGCTCCAGGTTGTGCCACATTCAGCCGAGTTCTCGCCTGCGTAGAAGTCAACCTGGTACTCGTCGGTGCCACCGCTTGCTGCCAATGTGGGACCAACCAGTGTGACACTTGGCGTAAGCCCCAATCCCGTGGTCAACAGCCCGTTTGCCACGATAGTGGCATTGTCAGGAATACCTGCACTGGGGTTGCTGCCGGGGTCGCTGGAGATGCAGATGTACATCTGGTTCTGCAAGTAGTCGCCGGCCAGGCCGTTGGTCGTGTCAGTCAACTGCATCGCCGACTCCGTCACCGGGATATTGCCCTCGTTAACTACGGTAATGGGGGTGAGGGCCGTGTCGAAGGTCGACCCCTCAGGCCCAGCCGTGGGCAGGGTGATTGACGTGCAGTCTGCGGCCGCGCTGGTGCAACCGTAGAGAGCGACAGGCGAGTACAAATACACCGGTCCGGCCGTGCCCGCAGTTACGGTCTGGTTGCTCGCAGTAGATGTCGTGAAGACGGCGTGAGCGCCAGCCCCGACCAGGCCCAAGCCTGCAAGGCTAAGTACTCCCGTCATTGCAACTGAGCGGAGTTTCATGTCTTCCTGCTCCTATTCAATAGATGGACTACTGACGAGGGCGTCGGAATCCGTCGCCCTTGCCGAGGGTCCAGGGGGGTTCCCCCTACTGCCAGGAACCCCGCGGGTCCCTGTTTGTTGCCAGGGCGCTCCGATGAAGGAGGGTCCTGTGGTGCGGCCCGGACGGGCAGGACACAGGGTCCCACCTGGCAGAACCGCAACACTTTGTGGGTTGAGACCGGAGTCGTTCCGGGTGCCACCGATGGCATGCTCCTCGCCCAGTCCCTGAGGTCCAAACGGGAATCGGCCCGGGAATGACGACAGCAACCGTCGGCATCTCTCGTAGGGCGCCGCTGGATGGGGGGCCAGGACACTTGGGTCACTCAGCCTTGGTACGTCATCGTGGCGGTGAGGGTGAGGGTCCCGCCCTCAGAGTCGTTTTGCAAGGTGGGAGCCTGGCTGGGTCCCGGTATGGCGGTGGCACCAGCACTCGCGTTGGCGACAGTTCCCACGCCCAAGATGACGTCGGTCGCCGTGAAGGTGCTGCCGCACTGGGTCGTCGCAGTACCGGCGTAGATGTTGATGAGGTAGTTGTCCGTCGGAGCTGCCGTGTTCGTATAAGTCCCGCCAACGGTGAGGGTGTCCCCGCCTTGTCCCCAGTTGGCGTTGAGACCCCCGGAAAGGGGGCCGTTGTAGAGCACGTAGTCGTTACCGTTGGTGCCAAGGCCAGTGCTGGTCACGCACATGGAGGCCTCGTTCGCCAACACTGACGAGGGCGGGGTCGCGGTGAGATTGAAGGTGATTTCGGTCGCTGGGATGGTGCCGACGTTGGTCATCGTGACCTCTTGGTCGCCAGTCGCGAAGGACGACCCCACCGGCCCCAACGGGAGGAAGGTGAGCGAGGTGCAGTTGTTGCTCAGGCTCGGGCAGTTGCTATCGGGCGCGGTCAGCACCACGCTCAGGTTCCCGGCACTTATTGTTTGTTGGCTCGTGGTCTGGGCGGTGAAGGTGGCGTGTGCGCCAGCACCTATCAGGCCCAGGCCCGCCAGGCTCAGCACTCCCGTGAGGGCAACTGCCTTGAGCTTCATTTCTTGTTGCTCCTATCCTCGCAATCGAATGTTCGGCTGGGGCGCTGGACGCCAGTCGCTTGTCTTCGCGCTCTAGCCATGTGAACCACGGAGTGCATGAGATGTGCTCTTGGTGCTGTAGGTGAAGGTCACCGTCGAGCTGGTGCCGAGGTTCTTCAGGCTGTCGGTTGCTTCGGCGACGACCGAATAGCTGGCACCCGAGGTGAGGTTGTTCGCCGCCAGGTTGAGGGACCAGGTGGTGGTCCCGCTCGCCGTCACGAAGACCTGGCTGCTGGAGCTGAACGACGAACCGTTCCACCATTTGGCGGTGTTGGTGTTCTCGATGGCCACCGAGACACCTGTGATGCTTGTGCCGGGTCCCGAGTTCGACGAGGCGCTGCCCCTTATCTTCCCTGTCCAGTTGGTCCCGTAGGTGTTGTTGTTCAGCGGGTAGGTGACGACGACCGTGGGTGGGGTCGCGTTGTAGGTGAAGGTCACCGTCGCGCTCGTGCCTGTGTTCCCTGCGCTGTCTTGGGCTTGGGCAATGACGGTGTAGGTGACGCCCGAGGTGAGGGCCTGCGCCGCCATCGCGAGCATCCAGGTCGTCTTGCCGGTGGCCGTAACAAAGGTCTGGGTTCCAGCGCCGAACGCGCTTCCGTTCCACCACTTGCCTGTCTTGGTGTTCTTGAATGCCACAGACACGCTCGTGATGGTCGCCCCGGCTTCCGCTGAGGCCGTGCCCGTGACCTCTCCCGTCCAGTTGGTGCCGTAGGTGGCGTTGGTGACCGGGTAGGTGATGGAGACAGTCGGTGGGGTCTTGGGGTTGCAGTACTTGAAGGTCACAGTCGGGCTAGTCCCGACATCTCCGGCGTTGTCGGTGGCCTCGGCGATGACGGCGTAGCTGTGGCCAGAGGTGAAGTTCCCGGCTGCAAAGGGCAGGTACCAGGTAGCCGTGCCCGTGGCCGTGAAGAACGTCTGGGCAGGGTCATTGAACGACGAGCCGCCCCACCACAACTTGGTCGTCGTGTCCTCGATTGCCACTGCTGCGCTTTTGAGAGTTGCCCCTGGCCCAGGCGAGGCAGTGCCCGTGATTTCTCCTGTCCAGGTGGTGGCGTTGTAGGTCTTGGCGTTGTGCGGGAAGGTGACGGTCACCGTCGGGAGAGGCGCGTAGATGAACGGCACCGTGGAACTGGTCCCGGTGTTTCCGGCACTGTCCGTGGCTTCGGCCACGACGCTGTAGCTATTGCCCGAGGTGAAGCTCGTCGCCCCGAGGGGCAGGTACCAGGTCGTCTTTCCATTGGCCGTCACGAATGTCTGGCTGGAGTTGCCGAACGAGCTGCCGTTCCACCACTTACCTGTGGTGGTGTCCTCGACGGCAAGGTCTGTGGCCGTGATGGTCGTCCCCGGACCGGAGTTGGACGAGGCGGTGCCTGTGATAAGCCCGGTCCAGTTGGTTCCGTAGATGGAGTTGTTGACTGGGTAGGTGATGGTGACCGTGGGTGGGACCTTGGCGGTCGGGTTGGAGTAGCGGAAGGCCACCGTCGAGCTTGTGCCGACGTTTCCTGCCGAATCTGTTGCCTGGGCGATAACACTGAAGTTGTCGCCGGAGGTGAAGTTGTCCGCTGCAAAGGAGAACAGCCAGGTCGTGGTGCCGCTAGCGACCGGCAGGAAACTCTGGGTTGTGGCGCTGAACGAGCTGCCGTTCCACCACATGGCGGCGGTGGTGTCCTCGATGGCCACCGACACACTGGCAATCGTCGTGCTGGCCCCGGAGTTCGACGAGGCCGTTCCTGTGACAGTCCCGGTCCAGGTGGTGGCGTCGTAGTGCGTGCTCACCGGATAGGTGACCGCCACGCTCGGGGCGGTCGTGCCGTAGGAGAAGGTGACCGTAGAGCTGGTGCCGACGTTGGCGTCGCTGTCGGTGGCCTGGGCGGTGACGGCGTAGATGTCGCCCGAGGTGAGGTCAGTGGGCGGCAACGTCAGGGACCAGTTCGCGCTGACGGTCGTGACCGGGACGTACTTAGGACAGGTCGCCGTGTAGCTGTCGCCACTGCCGGTCCAGCAGCCACCTGTGCCCTGTTGGATGGAGACAGCCACGGACGAGATGGAAGCCCCGGCGGCGTTAGCGGTCGCGGTGCCGGTAATCGCCCCGGTCCAATCAGGTCCGTAGCTGGTGCCGTTCACGGGGTAGGAGATGGCGACCGTCGGCAGAGCCGGGGCGGCGGTGTTGTAGGCGAAGCTCACAGGCGAGCTTGTAAAGACGTTCCCGGTGCTGTCTTTGGCCTGGGCGACGGCGTCGTAGGTGTCGCCGCTGGTCAAATCGGAGGTCGCGAGGCTGAGCGACCAGAGCGTCGTCCCGCTCGTGACCGCCACGTAGTTCGGGCAGGGCGCGCTGAAGGTGCTACCAGTGCCCGTCCAGCAACTACTCGTGCCATTGCCCTGTTGGAGCGAGACCCCGACGGCGGTGAGGCTGCCCAGAGAGTCACTGACCGTGCCCGTGATCGCCCCGCCCCAGTCTGTGCCGTAGGCGGTGCCGTTGACCGGGTAGGTGACGGCGACTGTCGGCCCGGTCGGGTTGGTCGGGTCGTTCGCGGTCCAGCCGTTGCCAGCGGTGATGGTCTGGCTGCTCGTGGTCGAAGTCGTGAAGACGGCGTGAGCGCCGACGCCGATGAGGCCCAAGGCAGCGAGGGAGGCGATTCCGACGAGTGCGACCGAGCGCAGCTTCATGTCAGCCTGCTCCGGTCCTTCGGGCGAACCGTTGGGCTAGGGCATCGGACTTCCTTGTCGTACACCACGTCGCCTTTGCCGGAGAACCCCATGGGTCCGCGGTAGGTGCCACGAACCCATGGGTCCCCCTGCTTGCTCCCGAGGAGGGAGTCCTTGTTGGTGCCGTCCGGCCGCGGGGGGAATGGGCACCCCTCCTGCCGGGACCGCAACACTTCGTCGACCGAGGTCACGGTCGAGGTGCCTTCCACCTGCGGGGCGTTGCGCTCGGTGGTTAAAGGCTCACACCTCGCGACCTCATTCGCGGGTGTCGGGGAGAGAGGTGCCTGTCCCCCCAGTGTCCAGCGGCTGCGGAACTGGCCCATGCACTTCCTCGCTCGGTCCACGGTGCGCAGCCAACGCCCTCGGGCAATAGAGGCGAAAGTCCCGAACGGCCGATTTAGCGGAAAGTTACATTGGTGTAGTACAAAAGAGGAAAAGACTGGCGGACCGTCAGAATCCATGAAGAGCCGCTTCATGGCAGAAGGCGCGCCTATCGGCCAGAAGGCGCTTAACGTGTTCAGGGAGTGAACATCGTTGCGGCCGGCATGCGTTGCTCTTTCGCCGACCTTCAGGGCCTTGCTATAAGCGGCCATTGACCGTTCGGGAATGGCCGTCGCTCGTTGAGACCTAAGAAGACACTCCGTGCCCGCTCACTTTGCTCGTGGATGTTGAAACACCATGAATGCCGCGCGGGTACGGGTTCGCTACTCGCTCCATCCAGCCCAAGCGACCAGATAAGGACTGGGAATCACAGCTTCCCTCGCAAGTCGAACCATCGCGCCGGTCGCCACTTGTGTCAAGGGGCTTTGTCAGGCGTTGTGTCATATCAACGCCGCATTCGCGGAATGACAAGTGTGAGATTCGACTCGCGCGATGAGACTCGCACGGAACGAAGATGGCGCTTTACAGGTAGGCGGAAAGAGGGGAGCTCGTCCAAGGAAGAGCTCCCGGCGAGAAGTCAATCAAGGCCTGTGAACCATGGAAGGCAGCAAAAACAACCTTTCCTGATCCAGCGCGGCGGCACACCCCGGAACGGTTTCCGGCAACCGGTGCCTTGCGTGGGGGACGACAACTTGGTTCAAGACAGGTTTCGGCGTGGCGACGGTCCGGTGTGCGTTCTCTTTTTTGCAGACGTCGAAGAACCTGAAATTAATTTTCGGCCCCTTCACTCGTCGCGTTTGTTCGTCCACTCATCGTGGCCGTTTCGAAGGTTCTCGGCGCCGTCCGGCGACCTGTTCTCAACCGGTTTTTCAGGTACCGGCATTGCGTGCCATCAGGAGAACTTCGTAGGACCGCCGGGGGGGTCGCGATGATCGCCCCGCGTGGGTAAAGGCCTCAGCTGTCGTCGCGGGCCGCCGCCGGTGAATAGTTTGTCGTAGGGGTCCCGCCCGGTGGGCGGGCGTTGGGTTGGTGCGAAGGGGGACCATGTCTTACGCTGGCGAGCTCGAGCGCCAGGTGCGCGAGTACTGGGACCTCGACGCGGAGACCTACGACCGTTCGCCGGGGCACCACCCGCGGACACGACTGGAACTGTCAGTGTGGGCGGCAAGTCTGCGCCGGCTGTTGCCACCTCCGCCGGCACGCGTGCTCGACGTGGGAGCCGGCACAGGCTTCGTGAGCCTGTTGCTGGCCGGTCAGGGCTACCGCGTCACGGCACTGGACCTGGCGCCGGCGATGTTGGCGCGGCTCAGGGAGAAGGCGGAACGCCGCGGGCTCGCCGTCGAGATCATCGAGGGCAGTGCCGGCGAAGCTCCGCTAGACGGCTTCGACGCCATCGTGGAGCGTCATCTCGTCTGGACCTTGCCCGACCCGCAAGGCGCTCTCGAGGCATGGCGCCGCGCCGCACCGACTGGGACGCTTGTACTCATCGAAAGCAGTTGGGGGGCGGGCATGGGTCTCTGCGAGCAGGTGCGATCTCGTGCCAGGGTTCTTCTCGGGCAACTGAGGATCCAGCCACCGGACCATCACGCGGAGTACGGGGCCGAGCTGCGAGCCGGGCTCCCGTTCGGGTCCGGCACAAGCCCCGACTCGCTGGTCGGCCTAGTCGAGTCGACTGCTTGGGGACCGGCTCGGGTCGAGCGACTTCGAGACGTCGAGTGGGCAACCCGCGAAGCACTCGGGTCGGCGATCGACCGGTTGCTGGGCGTGACGCCACGATTCGCCGTGAGCGCGGGCTGACGGGCTTGGCCCGCGTGTCCGTTGTAAAAGGCCGCTCTCCGCGGTGATGGGCGCCTCGAAGGAGGACTTCGCGACTGACGACGTGCGTCGTGGTTCGCCACTCAGAGTGGTCGGACCAACCGCGCTAGGGTGTCAAACATGAGGCGTTCGAAGTGCCTCGCTGTTTGCGTCGTCACGACGGTCATGGCTTTGAGCATTCCTGCGGTTGCGGCGACAGCTCTACCGAGGACAGGCGGACCGAGCACGCCCACGACGGGCGCGGCAATACCGGGCAACGCCACAACGTCGACGACAACCACTTTGCCGCCCGTCTCACCCAAGGCAGACCGGGTGCTGAAGCGTCTTTTGGCAACGGTGGCGCTCATCACCGAGGACGACCAGAAGGCGGCGGCGCTGTCGGAGTTCTACGACCTCGAGAAGTGCCAATTGGTCACGGCGAAAGGCGAGATCGCCACCCTGGACGGCCGGATCCGTGTCGCCGATCTTCGCGTGGCGCTGGCTCGAGCCCGCCTCCGTCAGACAGCGATTCGTGCCTACGTCTCAGGTGAGCTCGACGAGGTGGCCTCGGGGCCCATCTTCACCAGTGAGTCCGAGCACGAGATGGCAGGGGTCTACACAGTCGTGGCGCTCGGCCAGTTGCACCAAGCCGTCGCTCTCTACAAGACGACCTCCACTGTTGCAGACGCCTCCCGCACCGGCGTCGTTAAAACCTCCCGGCAGATTGCCCGGACCTTGGCTTCTCTCGCCACCGTCCGCGCCCGCGCTCTCAAGCTT
Source organism: Acidimicrobiales bacterium (assembly GCA_052148655.1). GTDB lineage: Bacteria > Actinomycetota > Acidimicrobiia > Acidimicrobiales > Bog-793 > Fen-455. The sequence continues at coordinate 32,584 of JBKQHU010000047.1, read as the reverse complement.
GTGCGCAAGGCATCGGGCGAGTACGCCTCCATCAGCCGGCGGCTGCTCCGCCTGGTCGGGCCCAAGGAGTTCAAGCTCCTCTTCTCGCCACCGCCAGCGGGCAGCCCGTACAGGGGGCGGAACCTCGCCGGAACGGAAGTGTCGCACGCAGCCACTCGGGCACAGGGCTTGAGGGCTGCCAAGGTCGCCCTTCAGTTCCTCGGGGTGCCGTACGTGTTCGGAGGTTTCGGCAGGGCCGGCATCGACTGCTCGGGGCTCACGATGCGCGCCTGGGCGGCGGCCGGCTACAGCCTCGCCCACTCGGCCACTCTGCAATGGGAGGAGTCCCGACCGGTGTCCCTGGGCCACCTGGAGCCGGGAGACCTGCTCTTTTACCACTTTGCCCATGATGGCCCGAACGCCATCTCCCACGTCGTCATGTACCTCGGTGCGGGCCCGTACGGGGCGGAGACGGTGATCCAGGCGGCCGAGCCCGGGACGGACGTCGCCGTCGGCGCCATCTTCTTCACCGGGCTCGTGAGCGCCGGCCAACCCTGATCGCGAGGCTGGCGGACCCGCCTACCAGCGCCCCCGGTGGACGACCTCGCCCAGCGGGCGCCTGGCCCGGCGCCCCGGCGAACCGCTCTTTTCCCGGGACGGGCCCGAGCCCGTCGCCGCCTCGTGGCCGAGGGCGACGGCACCGATCACCTGGCTAGTCGCGGGCGCGCCGAGAGCGCGCAGCAAGGCGCCGGGGTCGCGGTGCAGCCGGAAGAAGAGCGCCCCGAGCCCTTCGTCGGTGGCGGCGAGGAGCAGAAGCATGACGCTGAACGACGCGTCCACGAGCCAGTAGGGCGTCTCCCAGTGCTCGGTCGGGACTCCCGCCAGGCTCGAGCGCGCCTTGTCCGCCTCGGCGTACCGGGCGACATAGGCGTTCGGGTCGCAGACGGGCAGCACCACCACCGGTGCCCGCAGCAGGCCGGGGAGCGCCTTCGGCCCTGTGAGGAACTCCTCGTCACTGGTCATCTCGAAGAACCACCGGGTCTCGGCCGGGCCCTCCAGCACGACGAGGTCGACTCCCTGGCTGAAACCGGCCGAGGGCCCGTGTGAGGCCACACCCAGCACGCGGTCGAGGACGGCGGCCGCCACGGGCTCGTCCGAGAAGCTCCGTGTCATCCGTCGCCTGCGGACGACCTCACCGAGTTCCACGCCGCGGACGCTAACTGAGCCCGAGGGCGGGGCGCGGGACGCGGCTCGACAAGGACCGAGGCCGCGGCGCGTGCCGTCGCCAAAAGCCGATCACGCTGGTAGCGTTCGAGGACTCAAAGCACCGAGGAGAGGTGGGACTGGTGCCGAGCTTCAGGGACATGTTGAACCAGGTGAAACGCGAGATCGTCGAGGTCGACACCTCTTCAGCGCAGGCCCTTTTCGACCAGGCCCTCTTCATCGATGTCCGGGAGGCCGACGAGTACGCCCAGGGCGCCCTCCCCGGCGCGGTCCATCTGCCCCGGGGCCTGCTCGAGCTGCAGGTGGAAGGCCGTGTCCCCGACAAGGACCACAAGATCATCGTCTACTGCGCGGGTGGGACCCGTTCGGCTCTGGCGGCGCAGGCACTCGGCCAGCTCGGCTATTCGGACGTGGCGTCCATGGCCGGCGGGTTCAACAAGTGGAAGGACGAAGGACGCGGCTTCGTCACCCCGCGGACGCTCGATACCGCCCAGCGCAACCGTTACCAGCGGCACCTCCTTCTTCCCGAGATCGGCGAGGCCGGTCAGCAGCGCCTCTTGGACTCGAAGGTGCTCCTTCTCGGCGCGGGCGGCCTCGGCTCGCCTGCGGCCCTCTATCTGACCGCGGCCGGAGTGGGAACGCTCGGGATCGTCGACATGGACGTCGTCGACTCCTCCAACTTGCAGCGCCAGATCCTGCACAACCTCGACCGTGTCGGCGAGCGCAAGGTCGACTCGGCGAAGAAGACGCTCACGGCCATGAACCCCGACGTGAACGTCGTCACCTACGACGTGCGTCTCGGTGCGGACAACGTGCTCGGGATCATCGATTCCTACGACGTGATCGTGGACGGCACGGACAACTTCCCGACCCGGTACCTCTTGAACGACGCGGCACTGCTGAAGAGGATCCCGGTCGTGCACGGGTCGATCTTCCGCTTCGAGGGCCAGGCCACGGTCTTCCACCCCTACGTTGGCCCCTGCTACCGCTGCCTCGTGCCCGAGCCGCCACCGGCGGACCTCGCCCCGTCGTGCGCGGAGGCGGGCGTTCTTGGAGTGCTGCCGGGGATCATCGGCTCCATCCAGGCCATCGAGGCGATCAAGCTCCTTTTGGACCTGGGCGAGCCTCTCGTCGGCCGCCTCCTCGCCTACGACGCCCTCGAGGAGACGTTCAGGACCTTCAAGATCCGTCGCGACCCGGCCTGCCCGGCCTGCGGGGATCACGCCGGCCCGATCGTCATCGCCGAGTACGACGACCTCTGCATGCCGCACCCGATAAGCCCGCCTTCGGGGCAGCCGTCGCCGCTCGGCGTCGCCGGCTGAGGATCTCGCCCCGGGCACGGGCGCAGGCCCGGAGGTGACAACCCCGGGGGGCGAAACTTACTCTGGGCCGATGGCGACAGGTGACGACGGGCACCGCACCGACTCTGGCATCGAGATCCGCCGCCTCTACGCAGCCGAGGACCTGGAGGGCTTCGACGCGGCGCGCGACCTGGGCGAGCCCGGCGCTTACCCGTTCACGCGCGGCGTGCAGCGCGACATGTACCGCGGGCGGCTCTGGACGATGCGCCAGTACGCCGGCTACGGGACGGCCGAGGCCACCAACGAGCGCTTCAAGTTCCTTCTCGGGGCGGGCCAGACGGGGCTGTCGTGCGCGTTCGACCTCCCCACCCAGATGGGCTACGACTCCGACCACCCGCGCGCCGAAGGCGAGGTCGGAAAGGTCGGCGTGGCCATCGACTCGATAGCGGACATGCGGGCCCTCTTGGCGGGGCTTCCCCTCGACAAGGTGTCGACATCGATGACGATCAACGCCACCGCCGCCATCCTGCTGCTGTTGTACGAGCTCGTGGCCGACGAACAGGGCGTGGCACCGTCGTCGTTGAGCGGCACGGTCCAAAACGACATCTTGAAGGAGTACGTCGCCCGCGGCACCTACGTCTACCCGCCGCGGCCTTCCATGCGCCTTGTCACCGACACCTTCGCCTACTGCGCAGAGCGCATCCCGGAGTGGAACACGATCTCGATCTCCGGCTATCACATCCGCGAAGCCGGCTCGACCGCGGTGCAGGAGCTGGCTTTCACGCTCGCGAACGGGATCGCCTACGTCGAGGCGGCCCTCGCCGCGGGCCTCGACGTGGACGCCTTCGCGCCGCGGCTCTCGTTCTTCTTCAACGCCCACAACGACTTGTTCCAGGAGGTGGCCAAGTACCGCGCGGCGCGCAGGATCTGGGCGCGGATCATGACGGAGCGTTTCGGCGCCCGGGACGAGAGGTCCAAGCGCCTCCGTTTCCACACCCAGACCGGCGGCTCCACGCTCACGGCCCAACAGAGCGAGAACAACATCGTGCGGGTAGCCCTGCAGGGCCTCTCCGCCGTCCTCGGTGGCACCCAGAGCCTGCACACCAACAGCTTCGACGAGGCGATAGGGCTGCCGACAGAGCACGCCGCGAAGCTCGCCCTTCGCACCCAGCAGGTCATCGCCTTCGAATCCGGTGTGACCGGCACCGTCGACCCCCTGGCCGGCTCCTATTTCGTCGAGAACCTCACCGGCGAGGTGGAACGCGCCGCGCTCGCCTACATCACCCGGATCGACGAGATCGGCGGTGCCGTGGCCGCCATCGAGTCCGGCTTCATGCAAGACGAGATCGAGCAGGCCGCCTACGACTACGCCAAGGCCGTCGAGGCAGGCGACGCCGTCGTAGTGGGCGTCAACAGGTTCGTGGAGGAGGATGCCAGCGAGCCTGAGGCCTTCCCCGTCGACGCGTCCCTGCAAAAGGCCCAGATCGAGCGGTTAGCGGCCCTCAGGGCGTCGCGGGACCAGGCCGGCGTCGACGCCGCCCTCGACGACGTGCGGGCGGCCGCCCGCGGCACGGAGAACCTGCTTTTCCCGATGCGCGAGGCCCTGAGGCGGCGCGCCACCCTGGGAGAGGTGTCGGACGTGCTGCGAGCGGTCTTCGGGGAGTACCGCCCGAACCGCTGACCCGGCCCGGGCGGGCTCAGCCGTGCCGGTAGGAGGTGGCGCCGAGGCGCCCGCTCACTGCCTCATCACCGGCGAGATCGATGGTGGTCCACGCCATGGCCACGGCCCCGTCCAAGACGGCCCGATCGGCGGCCGGGCCGGCGGCGGCGGTGGCGAACCCCGCCTGGTGGTTGACCGCCGGGAGCGAGTCGATCCCGAGCAGGGGATGGATGGAGGGAATCTCGAGCGACACGTTGCCCATGTCGGTGGAGGCCCTGAGGGCGCCTTCGGCGTCCGGCGCAAAAACACGGCCGAGCGCCTCGGCGTTGGCGCGGTAGAGCGTCGCCATCTCCTGGTCGGTGCGGAACTCCGAGTAACGGGGGCCCTGGGGCACGATCTCGAGCGTGGCGCCCGTGGCGACTGCTCCCGCCTCGAAGCACCGCACGACCTTTTTCTCCCAGGCCTCCAGCGCCACCAGGGTCTCGGCGCGCACATAGAACTTCGCCACCGCCAGGGCTGGCACGATGTTCGGGGCGGCGCCGCCGTGGGTGACGATCCCGTGCACCTGATTGCCCCGGCCGGCGTGCTGGCGCAAGAGCCCGATAGCCACCTGGGCGATCGTCACGGCGTCGGCGGCGTTGACGCCGAGCTCGGGGAAGGCCGAGGCGTGCGCCTCCTTGCCGGTGTAGCGGGCGTCGAAGTGGCTCACGGCGCGGCAGGGCATGTGGTCGAGCTCGACCGGTGCCGGGTGCACCATCAAAGCGGCGTTGACGCCGTCGAAACCGCCGCGGCGCATCATGAGGATCTTGCCGCCGCCGCCTTCTTCCGACGGCGTCCCGAGCACGCGCACGGTGATGCCGAGGTCGTCCGCGAGCCCCGCCAGGCCGAGGCCGGCCCCGACAGCCGCCGACGCGATCACGTTGTGGCCGCAGGCATGCCCGATCTCAGGTAGGGCGTCGTACTCGGCACAGATGGCGACCGTGAGGGGACCGTGCCCGGCGCTGGCGACGAACGCCGTTGGCAAGCCGCACACTCCCCGCTCGACGGCGAAGCCGCCGTCGCTGAGCACCTCGGCGCACCAGGTCGACGCCTGTTCCTCCTCGAAGCCGAGCTCCGGGTGGTCATGGATCATCCGCGAGAGCGCGATGAGCGTCTCTCCGGCGTCGGTGATCGTCGTGCGCGCCTGGCGCTTGGCAGCCTCGGTGGTCGTCACGCACCTCAACTTATGACCGCCACGACGTCGCCGGCGCCGAGCGAGTCACCGACCGACACGTGCAGCTCCCTCACCGTCCCCGCCCGGTCGGCGTTGATCGGGTTCTCCATCTTCATGGCCTCGAGCACGCAGATGGTCTGGTTTGCCTCGACGACCTGCCCCTCGGTGACGAGCACCTTGATGATCGTCCCCTGCATGGGGACCGTCACCGTCCCGTCGTCGACGGAGATGGGTGGAGCGGCCGACCGCGGCCGTTGCCTGGCGAGGGCCCGTTTCGTGGCGGGCGACGGCGTGGCGGCGGCGGAGATGTCGGGTACCCAGAGCTTCACCCGGTAGCGGCGCCCTTCCACCTCGGCGTCGACCTCCCGCACCACCATGGCCTCGCCGCCCGCCCGCCCGCCCTCAGGGCCTTCGGGGCCGCCGGGCGGTCGGTTGCGCGGCGGCGCGGCGGTGAGCGCCGAGAAGTCGAGGCGCTCCTCGAGCCAGCGCGTCGAGTGACGGGCCTCGATGAAGTCGTCCTCGGTGAGCACGGCCTCGATGGCTCCGATCGTGGTGGCGATGCCCTCGACCTCCATCTCCGACAACGCCCGCAGCAACCTGCGCCGGGCGGCGTCGCGGTCGTGGCCCCAGGCGATGACCTTGGCGACCAGGTTGTCGTAGTACTGGCTGACGGTGTCGCCGGCCTCGAAGCCGGAATCGGACCTGACGCCGAAACCTTCCGGAAGACGGAGCCTTGTGATCGTCCCGGGGCTGGGGAGGAAGCGGCCCCCGGCCGGGTCCTCGGCGTTGATACGCGCCTCGATGGCGTGGCCCCGGCCGAGGGAGTCGATCTCCTCCTGCGACATGGGGAGCGGCTCGCCCGCCGCCACGCGAAGCTGCCACTCGACGAGGTCGAGCCCTGTCCGGGCCTCGGTGACGGGGTGCTCGACCTGTAGCCGGGTGTTCATCTCGAGGAAGTAGAAGCTCCCGTCCTCGTAGAGGAACTCGACGGTCCCGGCCCCCTCGTAACCGCACGCCCTGCAGATCTCTACCGAGGCCGCCCCCATGAGCCGGCGGACCTCATCGGGGAATTGCGGGGCGGGGCTCTCCTCGATGAGCTTTTGGTGGCGCCGTTGGCACGAGCAGTCCCGTTCGCCCAGCCAGACGGCGTTGGCGTGGCTGTCGGCGAAGACCTGCATCTCGATGTGGCGAGGCCAGGTCAGATAGCGCTCGACGTAGACCTCCGCGTGCCCGAAGGCCGACTGGGCCTCGCGCTGGGCGGCCTCCATGGCCTCGGCGGCCTCTGCGGGGCCGGTCACGACCCTCATGCCGCGTCCGCCCCCGCCGAAGGCGGCCTTGATGGTGACGGGCCAGCCGTGCTCCTCGCCGAAGGCGACTACCTCGGCCGGGTCCGTTATGGGCTCGTTGCGGCCGGGGACGCTCGCGACCCCGGCCCGCTCTGCGGCACGCCGGGCGCTGATCTTGTCGCCCATGACCTCGATGGCGTCCGCAGGTGGGCCGACGAAGGTGGCCCCAGCGCCGCCGACCGCGCGGGCGAAGGCGGCGTTCTCGGCGAGGAAGCCGTAGCCGGGGTGCACGGCGTCGGCCCCGCTGCGCTCCAGGGCGTCCAGGATGGATCCGGTCACGAGGTAGCTCTCGGCTGCGGACTGGCCACCGAGGGCGTAGGCCTCGTCGGCGAGGCGGACGTGGAGCGAATTGCTGTCGAGCTCGGAGTAGACGGCGACGGTCGCGATCCCGAGCTCGCGGCAGGTCCGGATCACCCTCACGGCGATCTCGCCGCGGTTGGCGATGAGCACCTTGTCGAACACGGTTCTCCTTCCTAGTCTCGTGTCCCGATGGAACAGGTGCCGCGAGCCGACGGACCACCGGTAGGGGAGTGCTCAGTCGAGCAGGCTACCCGCGCGCACAACGTCGGCGACCCCGTCGCCGGCAGCGATAGCCGAGGCGGGAGGCCGGTTCCCTTCGCGGTGCCGGAGCGCCTGGCAGTCGTCGACTCGACGAACCGGTACCTGGCGAGGCTCGCCAACGACGCGCCCGGGCTTCCCGACGGCTATGCCGTCGTGGCCGACTACCAGACCGACGGGCGGGGGCGCCTCGGGCGCAGCTGGGTGGCACCGCCCGGCACCTCGGTGCTGTGCTCGATCCTGCTCAGGGCGGATCTCGGTCCCGAACAGCTCCATCTCGCCGCCTGGGCCGTGGCGCTCGCTGCCGTGCGGGCCTGCCGGGCCGCAACCGGGGCCGAGCTGGCCCTGAAATGGCCGAACGACCTCATCGCCGGGACCGTGGGTCGAAGCGGGGCACCCGAGCCGCTCGGTGGGCGCCCGGGCGCCGGGCGCAAGGTCGCCGGCATCCTGTCCGAGGTCCTGGCGCCCCGGCCGACAGATGACGCCGGTAACCCGGCCGGCCCCGGGCCGTGGGGGATCGTCGTGGGCATCGGGATCAACGTGAACTGGCCCGCAGGCTGGCCGCCCGTGGAGGCGACGGACCCTGAGCTGGCGTCCATCGCCGCCGCGGCCACCTCGCTGAACCGCCTCGCGGGCCGCGAGATCGACCGGGACGAACTGGTCGCAGGGCTCCTCCAAGCCACGGGCAGCCTGAGTGCGATGCTCTCCGGCCCCGAGGGACGCCGAACGATCGCCTCGCGCTACCGCCGGTGCTGCGCGACGATCGGGCGGGAGGTCCGCGTCCAGCTCGGCGACGAGATCGTGACCGGGCGGGCCCTCGACGTCGACGACGCCGGGTGCCTCCTCGTCTCCGGCGCCGCCTGCATCCGCGCCGTCTCGGCCGGCGACGTCGTCCACCTGCGCTGAGCGGTGGGTCCGCGACCTCGGGGCGCCCCGCCGATAGGTCACAGCCCCGGCGTGGCGGCCGAGTCGGGTTAGCCTGGGCCGATCATGAAACTGCTCATTACAGGAGGCGCGGGCTTCATCGGCTCCAACTTCGTGCGCTACTGGGCCCGGCGCCGTCCGGAGGACCGCCTCGTCGTGCTCGACGCCCTCACCTACGCCGGGGACCGCCGCTCCATCGCCGAGCTCGAGGCCGAAGGCCGCGTGGACTTCGTGCACGGGGACATCTGCGACCAGGCGCTCGTCCAAGAGACGCTCACCCGCCACGGCATCGAGACCATCGTGCACTTCGCGGCCGAGTCCCACAACAGCCTGGCCGTGCTGGACCCGGCCCGCTTCTTCAGGACGAACGTGCTCGGGACCCAGGCGCTGTGCGAGGCAGCCCGGCGGGGCGAGGTCTCGCGGTTCCACCACATCTCGACCTGCGAGGTCTATGGCGACCTCGCCCTCGACAGCGACGAATCGTTCAACGAGGACTCCCCCTACCGGCCGCGCACGCCCTACAACGCCTCCAAGGCCGGTGCCGACCACGTCGTGCGCTCCTACATCGAGACCTTCGGCCTGCCCGCCACGATCACGAACTGCTGCAACAACTACGGCCCTTACCAGTTCCCCGAGAAGGTCATCCCACTGTTCACGACCCGCGCCCTTAACGGCGAGTCTCTGCCGTTGTACGCCTCGACGAAGAACCGGCGTGAGTGGCTGCACGTCGACGACCACTGCCGCGCCGTCGAGCTCGTGTTGGAGGACGGCGTCATAGGCGAGACCTACAACGTCGGCTCGGGCGAGGAGGCGAGCATCGAGGAGATCGCCGACGGCGTCCTCAAAGCGACCGGAAGGCCCGAGTCGCTGAAGACGATCGTGCCGGACCGACCCGGTCACGACCGGCGCTACCTGCTCGACTCGACCAAGATCCGCCGCGAGCTCGGTTGGGAGCCGATGGTCGAGTTCACGTCGGGCCTCGAGGCGACCGTCGCCTGGTACCGCGACAACCGCTCCTGGTGGGAGCCCTTGATCGGGCGTTCGCCCGTCGTCGAGTCGTCCTGGGCGAGCGCGTCGCCGCCCGCCGGGCAGTCCTGAGGCGGCGGCGTGCGCGTTTTTGTCACCGGCGTGACGGGCCAGGTGGGAACCGAGATCGTCCGCGAGCTGCAACGCCGGGCGGATCTGCGGGTGCGCGGCCCGGAGCTCGACATCATCGCCCCGGAGGAGAGCGTGCTGGACATCTCCGATCGCGATGCCGTGCTGGCCGCCATAGGGACGGTCGAGCCTGACATCGTCATCCACCCGGCCGCCTGGACCGCCGTCGACGCCTGCGAGTCCGATCCCGACAAGGCCTTTCGCGTGAACTGCCTCGGCACCCGCTATGTCGCCGAGGCGGCCCGGCTCGTCGGTGCCCACCTGTGCTACCTGTCGACCGACTACGTCTTCGACGGCACCTCACCTCGGCCGTACGTCGAGTGGGACGACCCGAACCCGCTCTCTGTCTACGGGCGCTCCAAGCTCGGCGGTGAGCGCGAGCTCGACCCGGGCCACACGATCGTGCGCACGGCGTGGGTGAACGGGCGCATCGGGGCCAACATGGTCAAGACCGTGCTGCGCCTGGCCGCCGAAGGCGGCAGGCTGCGCTTCGTCGACGACCAGCGGGGGAGCCCGACCTCGGCGGCGGACCTGGCGGCGCGAGTGGTGGACCTCTCGCTCGGCAGGCACGCCGGCATCTTCCACGTGACCAACCAGGGATCGACCACCTGGTTCGACTTCGCCCGCCTCGTGGTCGGCCTCGCCGGCTTCGATCCGGGTCGCGTCGAGCCGATCTCGACCGGTGAGCTCGACCCACCCCGGCCTGCGCCCCGGCCCGCCAACTCCGTGCTCGACAACGCCGCCCTGCGCCTCTCGGGCTGGGACCTCCTTCCGGGTTGGGAGCAGGCGATCACAGGACTCGTCGCCGAGCTGACGGCCTGAGTTGGTGCCACCCGACATCTCCCAAAGGCTCGGGGCGGTCGTCGTCAACTACAACGCAGGCGAGGTGCTGGCGCGATGTGTGGCGAGCCTTCGCCAAGGCGGCATCACCGACATCGTCGTGGTGGACAACGGCTCGAGCGACGGCTCGGACGGCATCGCCGAGACGCCGGAACGCCCGTGCCGCCTCGTCCGCTCGCCGCGTAATAGGGGCTACGGCGCCGGGGCGAACCTCGGGGCGGGATCGTGCCGGCGCGAGCTGCTGTTCATCTGCAACCCGGACCTCGTCGTCGAGCCGGGCGCCATCGAACGGCTCACCGAAGCCCTCGACGCCCACCTTGACGTGGCGGTGGCAGGCCCCATGCTGTTGGAGACCGACGGCTCGGTCTACCCCTCCGGCCGCACCTTCCCGGACCTCACCGACGCCCTCGGGCACGGGTTCGTAGGCCTTTTCTGGCCCGACAACCCCTGGACCCGCCGCTACCGGCTGCTCGGCGCGGAGCAGCACCGCGCCCGCGAGGCCGACTGGGTGTCGGGCGCCGGCTTTCTCGTGCGCCACGACGCCTTCGATGCCGTCGGCGGTTTCGACGAGGCCTATTTCATGTACGTCGAGGACGTGGACCTCTGCTGGCGCCTGCACCGCGCCGGCTGGGGCGTGTGGTACGAGCCGTCGGCCCGCGTCGTCCACGAGCAGGGGCGCTCGACCTCGCGCGAGCCCTACAGGATGCTCGTGGCCCATCACCGCTCGATCATGCGCTTTGCGGTCCGCTCGACGAAAGGACGCCGGCGCGTCTGGCTCCCCCTGGTGGCGGTCGCGCTCGGCGCCCGGCTCGTGCTCGCGTGCGGGGAGCGCTATCTGGGCACGCTGCGCACCAAGTCTTCCCGGCCCGCGGCTCGTACGGGCTGAGGGCCGTTCAGGAGGGCTCGGGACACCTGCAGGAGCGGCCCGGAAAGATGGGGGTTCCAGCTGGGGCTAGAGTCGCGGCCCGTGCCCAGGAATTCGATCAGCCGCAGGGTCGCGCGAGCCGCGTCGATCGGCGGGAGCCGCAGCTACAGACAACGCACGCCCATCGGGTGGTACTCCATCTTGCTGGCCGTCTGCGTCATCGGACTCGGGCTCATAGTGTTCAGCCGCCACGAGCGTCAGCAGGCCGCCACGAAAGCCTCGACGACGACGACCACGACCCAGGCCGACACGACGCCGCCCCTTTTGACCGACCACTGGCAGGTGGCGCTCTCGGTCGACGTCTGCGGCCAGGTCGTGAACCTGCCCCGTAGCGCCGACCAGACCTCGGGCATCATCACGACGGGCAACGGCGTGGTCGACATCGAACCCGCCAGGGCAGGGGCCGAGGCGACCCAGTTCGAAGGCGCCAAGGCGACTCTCGCCAAGTTCCTCTCCTCCGAGGACGTGAACGTCACGGCCAGCACGCTCACGCTGCCGAAGTCGCTCGGCAAGCTCGCCGGCACCTACGACGCCGCCCGCAAGTGCGGCTCCAAGCCGGGTCACGTCCAGGTGCTCATCTGGCCCTCACCGACCTCCACGACGCCCTTCGCCGCCCCGAGCCCGGTGGGCATCGGTTACGCCAACGGCGAGATGTTCTCGCTGGCCTTCGTCCCCAAGGGCGCCGCGGTCGCCACGCCGACCGCCGCCAAGCTGGTGGCGGCGTTCCTCAAGTCCCAGACGACCACGACCACGACGAGCACTTCGACCACGACCACGACGACGCCGGCCATCGGTCCCACCACGACGACCAAGCCGAGCACCGTCACGACAAAGCCCGTGAGCAGCACCACCACCACAACTGGTTGATGGACGCCATAGTCCTCGTCGGCGGCGAGGGAACGCGGCTCCGGCCGCTCACATACGACATCCCCAAACAGATGCTGCCCGTGGTCGGGCGGCCGATGATCACCCATGTGGTCGAGTGGCTGGCCGGCCACGGTGTCGACCGGGCCGTGCTCTCGCTCGGCTACCGGGCCGACGCCTTCGTCCGGGCGTTCCCGGAGAACCGGCTCGCAGGCGTCGCGCTCGAGTACGTCGTCGAGCCGGACCCGCTTGACACGGCCGGCGCCGTGCGCTTCGCCGCCGAGAGGGCCGGTGTCAGCGGGACCTTCCTCGTGCTCAACGGGGACGTGCTCACCGAAGCGGACGCCTCCGGCCTTGTCGCCTTCCATCGCTCGCGAGCTGCGGAGGCCTCGATCGCGCTGACGCCGGTCCCGGACCCGTCGAGCTTCGGCGTCGTGCCGACCGACGAGGCGGGCAGGGTGATCGCCTTCATCGAAAAGCCCCCGGAGGGCCAGGCCCCGACCAACCTCATAAATGCCGGCATCTACGTGCTCGAGACCTCGGTGCTCGATCGGATCCCGGGCGGGCGGCGCGTGTCGATCGAACGTGAGACCTTCCCGGATCTCGTCGCCGCGGGCAGGCTCTACGCCATGTCCTTTGATGCCTACTGGCTCGACACGGGCAGACCGCACCAGTACCTGCAGGCGCAGCTCGACATCCTCCGCGGCGGGCGCCTGAGCGTGCCGCCCGCGCCCGAGACCCGGGCCGGGGTCTGGGTCGACCCGAGCGCCAATGTCGCCGGCCCCCTCGGCCGGCACTGTTTCGTCGGACCGGAGGCGTCGATCGCCGCAGGCTCGGTGCTCGAGGAGGCCGTCGTGTGCGCGGGCGCGCAGGTCGGGGCCGGCTGTGTGCTGCGGCGCTCGGTGCTGATGGACGGGGCCGAGGTCCGCGCGGGCGCGATCGTGGAGGACAGCATCGTCGGCCCGCGCGCCGTCATCGGCGAGGGGAGCCACTTGAGCGGCATGACCATCGTCGGCGTCGGGGCCGAGGTGCCTGCGGGCGCGGTGCTCGACGGGGCGCACTATCCCTTGTCCTGAAGCTGTCGAGTGAGGAGGCGGACGCCATGCGTGCGATGGTGACCGGAGGTGCGGGGTTCATCGGCTCGAACCTCGTCGACCGCCTTCTCGCCGAAGGTCATGACGTCGATGTCGTGGACGACCTGTCCACCGGGTCGCTCGCCAACCTCGCCGACGCCCGCGCCTCGGGGGGCGCCCTGCGCTTCCACAACCTCGACGTCCGCTCGGGGGACCTCGTCGACCTCGTGCGCCACCGGCGCCCCGAGGTGATCTTCCATCTGGCCGCCCAGGCGGACGTCCGCGTCTCGGTCGACAGGCCCGTGTTCGATGCCGAGGTCAACATCCTCGGCACGATCCAGGTGCTCGAGGGCGCACGGGCGGGTGGTACGGCCAAGATCGTCTTCGCGGCTTCGGGAGGCACGCTCTACGGCGAGCCGGACGGGTCGGACCTGCCCGTCGACGAGCATCAAGCCCACAAGCCGCTGTCGCCCTACGGTGTCTCGAAGAAATCGGCCATCGACTACCTGGTCGCATATCGCGAGCTGCACGGCATCGAGTTCACCGCCCTGGCCCTCGCCAATGTCTACGGACCGCGTCAGGACCCGCACGGCGAGGCCGGCGTGGTGGCCATCTTCGCCGGCAACCTCGTCGCGGGCCGGCCCTGCGTGGTGTTCGGAGACGGTAGCCAGACCCGCGACTACGTGTTCGTCGACGACGTCGTCGACGCCTTCGCGCGCGCCGCGCGCCGCGGCGGGGGCCTCGTGATGAACATCGGCACCGGCCAGGAGACGTCGGTGTCAAAGCTGTACGAGATCGTCGCGAAGGCCTGCGGGAGCGACCTCAAGGCGCGACCCGCACCGGCCCGGCCCGGTGAGGTGCAACGCAGCTCCTTGGACCCGAGGCGGGCGGCGCTTCATCTCGGCTGGAAACCCTGGACGCCCCTCGGCGACGGCGTGGCGGCTGTCGTCGACCACGTCCGCCGGGCCGCTTTGTGATAGCGGTCCTCTGCGGCGGGGTCGGCGCCGCCAGGATGCTCGCCGGCCTGCAGGCGGTGGTCGATCCCGGCGAGATCGTCGCCGTCGTCAACACCGGCGACGACACCGAGCTCCACGGCCTGTACGTGAGCCCGGACCTCGACACGATCACCTATACCCTCGCCGGGGCGGTGAACCTGGCGACCGGGTGGGGGCTCACCGACGAGAGCTTCCGCGCCCTGCAGGCCCTGGAGCGCTACGGCGCCATCACCTGGTTCCGACTCGGTGACCGCGACCTCGCGACCCATCTCTACCGGACCGGTCGCATGCGCGAAGGCGCCACCCTCACCGCGGTCACCGGGGAGATCGCCCGTGCCTGGGGTCTTTCGGTCCGGCTGCTACCGATGAGCGACGACCCGGTGCGCACCAGGCTGCGGCTCGCCGATCAGCGGGAGGTGGCCTTCCAGGAGTACTTCGTGAAGCTGCGCCATTCGGTCGCCGTGGACTCGGTGCACTTCGACGGCGCGGAGCAGGCCAGGCCTGCGCCCGGCGTGCTGGAGGCGCTCGGATCGGCCCGGATCATCGTGGTGGCGCCTTCGAACCCGGTCGTGTCCATCGGGCCGATCCTGGCGGTGCCGGGCGTGGCCGAGGTGTTGCGGGCGCGCCGAGACTTCGTCGTGGCGGTGTCGCCGATCGTGGCGGGCGCCGCCCTGAAGGGGCCGGCCGACCGGCTCCTCGTCGAACTGGGCGGGGAGGCGTCCGCGCCGGGCGTCGCCCGTTTCCTCGGCTCTTTCGTCGGCACGCTCGTGATCGACGAGGCCGACGCGGACCGCGCGGCTGAGGTGGAGCTCGCCGGAGTGCACTGTGTCGTCGCGCCAGCGATCATGGCCTCGCCTGAGCTGGCGGCGGGACTCGCCCGCGCCGTGCTTCGGGCAGGGGGCATCGGCGCGCAACCGTCGGGCTCGGCGACAGCCGGGCCCGATGCGTAGCGCCTGGCGGCTCTTGGGTGAAGACTGCGCCCATGGCGATCGGCGCGTCACTGCTGGTGCTGGGGATCGAGGGCCTTCCCGAGATCGGGCCCGGGGACGACCTGGCGCGGCTCATCTCCGAGCACGCGCCCCTGGCGGGGGGCGACGTGGTCGTGGTCACCCAGAAGGTGGTGTCCAAGGCGGAGGGCCGTACGGTCCGCATCGACGCCTCGGACCCCGACGCCAAGCGCCTCCTCGCCGAGTCCGAGTCGGTTCGCGTGCTGAGGCGCAGGGGAGACCTGGTCGTGACCGAGACCAGGCACGGGTTCGTCTGCGCGAACTCGGGCGTCGACCTGTCCAACGTGGCCGAGGGCTGGGCGGCGCTCTTGCCCGAGGACCCGGACCGCTCCGCCCGGCGGCTGCGGGACGGCCTCAGGGCACGCACGGGCCTGGAGGTCGCCGTGGTCATCTCCGACACCTTCGGGCGAGCCTGGCGGCGCGGCGTGACCGACGTGGCGATCGGTTGCGCGGGCATTCGCGCCGTGGTCGACCTCCGCGGGACGACCGACGCCCTGGGCCGTGAGCTCGTCGCGACCGAGATCTGTGTCGTGGACGAGGTGGCCGCGGCGGCGGAGCTCGTCATGGGAAAGGCCAGGGGCGTGCCCGTGGCCGTGGTGAGGGGCGTGGACGCGGCTTTGCTGGGGCCGGGGACAGTTGCAGAAGAGGTGGTCCGACCCTACGGGGAGGACCTGTTCCGTTGACGGTGGGCCGCTCGGTTGCCGGTCTTCCTGTTCCGGCGGGCCCGCTCGGGCCGGGGTCGGGTTGACGAGGCTCCGGGTCGGTTTCGACGTGCTCGCCTTTGCCGGCGAGCGCACCGGGATCGGCCGTTTCTGCACAGGTCTTGCCGGTGCGCTCGTCTCCAACGCGGAGGTGGAGCTGTTCGGCTACGCCGTGGCGCGCAAGGCCCGTCGTGACACAGCCGCCACGGCCGGCGCGCTCGGGATCCCGGTGCGGACCTGGCCTTTGCCCACGCGCCTTTTGAACTCGGTCTGGGCGCGGGCGGACCTGCCGCGGATCGAATGGCTCACCGGGCCGGTCGACGTCGTGCACGGGACGAATTACGTCGTGCCGCCATCGGCCCGCGCCGGTCGCGTCGTCACGGTCTACGACCTGACGGCGCTGCGTTACCCGCAGCTGTGCGCGCCCGCCTCGCTGGGCTACCCGCGCCTCGTCGGGCGGGCCGTCCGAGACGGCGCTTTCGTCCATGTGCTCTCGGGCTTCGTGCGCGACGAGGTGCTCGAGCTCATCGGCGCCGACCCCGCCCGGGTCCGGGTCGTCCCGGCCGGCCTCGCCGCTGCGGGCGAACCTGGCCTCCGTCCGCCGGCGCCGGCTGAAGGGCGGGGACGCCCGGCGCCCTATGTGCTCGCCCTCGGCGCCGTCGAGCCGCGAAAGGACCTGCCCACGCTCGTGAAGGCGTTCGCCGAGCTGGCGGGCGCACATGGGGACCTGGAGCTCGTCGTCGCCGGACCCGGCGGTTGGGGGGAGCCGGGCTTCCGGGCGGCCGTGGACGCGAGCGGCGTCGCCCGGCGCATCGTGCGCCTCGGCTACCTCGCAGAAGCCGACCGGCAGTCGTTGCTTTCCGGAGCCGTCGCCCTCGCCTACCCGTCGTTGTACGAGGGGTTCGGCTTCCCGCCGCTCGAGGCGATGGCCGCAGGGGTGCCCGTCGTCGCGACGTCGGCGGGGGCGGTGCCCGAGGTGGTGGGTGACGCGGCCGAGCTCGTGGCGCCTGGCGACCATGAGGCGCTGGCAGCGGCGCTGGCAAGGGTCATCGACGACGCCGCCCTGCGGGCAAGGCTCGTCGAGGCCGGGCGCGCCCGGGCTTCGTCGTTCACCTGGGAGTCGGCGGCCGCGTCGATGATCGACCTCTACGCCGTGGCGGCGCGCGAGGGGCGGGCCCGTTGACGGCGGTGCACGTGTCGCTCGCCGCAGAGCAGCTGCGCCGGCGCGTGCCCGGTGGCATCGGGACCTACACCCGTGGCCTGCTGAAGGGCGTCGGCGAGCTCGGGGCCGACGAGCGCCCGGAGATCACCCTTGTCGCGAGCAGGCCGCGTCCCGGCCCGGACCCGCTCGCGGACCTCGGCTTCGCCCTCGAGTGCTCGAGGCTCCCGGGCCGGCTCATGACGCGTGCGTGGGATCTCGGGCTCGGTCGCGTCGGGCGCCGCAGTGACGTCGTCCACTCGGTCTCATTGGCGGCGCCGGCGCCCTTCGCGGGCAGGCCGCTCGTCATCACGGTGCACGACGTGGCGTGGCGGTCGATGCCGGAGGCCTTTCCCGAGAGGGGCCGGCGCTGGCACGAGGCGGCGCTGCGACGCGCCGCTAAACGGGCGGCCGTCATCATCGTCCCCTCCGAGCAGACCGCCGAGGCGGTTCTCGGCGCAGGAGTCGGAGTGTCCGCCGACCGGCTCGTGGTCGTGAGCGAGGGCGCCGACCACCTCGCCGAGCCCGACGTCGCCGGGGCCGACGCCCTGCTCGCCCGCCTCGGGGTCACGGGCGAGTACCTGCTCACCGTGGGCACGCTCGAACCGCGCAAGAACCTCGGGCGCCTCCTCGAGGCTTACGCCCTCGCCCGGCCGAGGCTGCCCGAGCCTTGGCCGCTCGTGGTCGTGGGGCCGAGCGGGTGGGGGCGCGCCCCGTCCGCGGCCCGCTTCGGCCCGGGTTCCGGGGTCGTCCTCGCCGGCGCGGTCGAAGGCGGGACGCTGGCCGCGATCTACGCGGGTGCCCGCCTGTGTGCCTACGTCCCCATAGTGGAGGGCTTCGGCCTCCCCGTCGTCGAGTCCATGGCCCAGGGGACCCCCGTCGTCTCGAGCCGGGTCCCGAGCTCCGCCGGGGCGTCCCTCGAGATCGACCCCACCGATACGGCGGCGATCGCCGAGGGGCTCGTGACGGCGGCCGTCGACGAGGTGACACGCCAGGGGCTCGTCGCAAAAGGCCTCGTGCGTGCGGGCGAGCTGCGTTGGGTGGACACAGCCCGGGCGCACGTGGCGCTCTGGGGGCGGGCCGCGGCCGAGGGGCGGGCGGGACGATGAGCGCCGGTCCGCAAGACGACGCCCTCGCCATCTCCATGGACGTGAGCGCCGTGCCAAAGTGTCCCGTGGGAGCCGGCCGCTACGTCGTCGAGCTGGCCCGGGCCCTCGGCCGTCGCGGCGACTGCCGGCTCAGCCTCCTCGCCCGGCGTGACGACGCCGCCCGCTGGGCGGGCGTGGCACCCGGGGAGCGGGTCGTGGCGACCGCCCCGACGAGCCGCCCGGGGCGCCTTTTGTACGAGCAGGCGCGTCTCGGCTCGGTGGTGGCAGGCCTGGCCTCGCCGCCGGTCCAGGTGCACCACGGCCCGCACTACACCATGCCCCGGCGTTCCAAGGTGCCCTGCGTCGTGACGATCCACGACCTCACGTTCTTCGATCACCCCGAGTGGCACGAGGCGAGCAAGGTCAGGTGGTTCCGCGCCGCCATGCGCTACTCGGTGGCGCACGCGGCCGCCGTCGTCTGCGTGAGCGGGATGACGGCGCGACGCCTGCACGAGATCCTTTCCCCGCCCTGTCCGGTGGTGGTCGTGCCCCATGGCGTGGACCACGCCCGTTTCACTGCCGACGAGCCGGGTCCCGGCGCCGACGCCGAGGTCCTGGAGCGCCTCGGCCTCGGGCGGCCCTACCTGTTGCACCTCGGGACCCTGGAGCCCCGTAAGGGGATCGCCGACCTCGTCGCCGCCTTCGACCGGCTGGCGGTCGATGACGCATCACTGGAGCTCGTCCTCGCCGGCGGGGCCGGCTGGAAGGCGGGGCCCGTAATGGCATCGGTCGCCGCGGCGCACTGCGGCGAGCGGATCCGCCGGCTCGGCTACGTGGCCGACGGGGACGTGCCGGCTCTGTTGCGCCGCGCCCGCGCCGTGGTCTACCCGTCCCTCGAGGAGGGCTTCGGTCTCCCGGCCCTCGAGGCTCTGGCCTGCGGCACGCCGCTCGTCACCACCTCGGGCACGCCCATGGCCGAGGTGGCGGGCGCGAGCGCCCTTCTCGTCGCGCCGGGGGAGCCGCTCGCCCTGGCGGCGGCGATCGAGGCGGCGATCTCCGAGGGCGCCGTCGCCGAGCGGGAGCGCCGGCGCGCCGAGGGGCTCTCGGTCGCGGCCGGTTACACCTGGGACGCCTGCGCCGAGGCCCACCTGGCCGTGTACCGCAGCGCGGCGGGGACCTGACTCCGGGGCGCCGGCGAGGCGTTCGGGTGGACCGGAGTCACCCGGGAAAGGCCGGACCGGCGGGTAGCCTGGCGCCCGTGCGCGCGTACCTGACCGGCGGGACGGGCTTTGTCGGCGAATGGCTCCTGCGCCACCTCGCCGACGAGGGCGACACCGCCATCGCCCCCGGCCCCGAAGTCGACGTGACCGTGCCCGCCCTCATCGCCGACGACCTCAAGCAGGCGACGCCGGACGTGGTGTACCACCTGGCGGCGCTGACCCATGTCGGCCAGTCCTGGCGTGAGCCTGCCGAGACCTTCCGGGTGAACGCGGTCGGCACCTTGAACCTCCTCGAGGCGGCGGCCGCCTGCGACAGCCCGCCCGTGGTCGTCCTCGTGAGCTCGGCAGAGGTGTACGGACCGGCACCGGACTCCGAGACGCTCGACGAGCACGCCGAGCTACGCCCCGTGACGCCGTATGCCGTGAGCAAGGTGGCCGCCGAGTTCCTCGGGCTGCAGGCGTACCTGGGCCGGGGCCTGAGAGTCGTGCGGGCCCGCGCCTTCAACCACGTGGGCCCGGGCCAGGTCGACGACTTCGTGGTGGCGGCGCTGGCACGGCGGATGGTCGAGGCCGAGCTGCGCAAGGGCGGGGAGGTGAAGGTAGGCAACCTGGCGGCTGCCCGGGACTTCACCGACGTCCGTGACGTCGTGCGCGCCTACCGCCTGTTAGCCCTCGGCGGGGCTGCGGGCGAGGCCTACAACGTCTGCTCGGGTCGCGCCATCTCCATCGCCGATCTGGCGGCACAGATGGCGGGGATGCTCTCGTGCGAGGTGAGCTTCGTGACCGACCCCGAGCTCTTCCGCCCGGTCGAAGTCCCGGTGCTGGTCGGCGACTGCGCCAAGCTCGCCGCCGCCACGGGCTGGCAGCCCACGATCGCGCTGGCCGAGACCCTGTCGGACGTGCTCGAGTACTGGCGCGGGCGTCTCGGCTGAATCAGGCGGAGAACCGCAGCCGGCTCCGCAGCTCATCGCGCGTCTGGCGGACGACGGCCTGTGCCTGCTCGGGGAGCAGCGCAAGGATCGGGTCGATGTTGGCGTCGACGGTCTTTAGCACCTGCGCGACCGTCTCTTCGAGGTCCTTGGGCCTCCCGGAGATCAGCCTGCGGGCACAGGCGAGCTGGTGACGGTGCGCCTGGGCTCTTTGGAACTCGAGCACGCCGACGCCGATGGCGACGTAAGCAGCCTCCTTGGCCAGGTCCGTGACGGCTTGTGCCACGTCATGAACACCATCTCGTATGTCGGTCATGTCCCGATCCTCCTGTTTCGACGTTCTCGACGGCGCCGTGGGGAGGTTGTGGCCTCAACCGCGCTCCGGGCCGTTCGCTCACTAGTGTACTGCAAAATGCTAACTATAGCAAGCGTATCGCCGGGCGCCCTCCCGGTTCCGCCGCCGCGTCCGCGGTAGCGTGACCGTGATGCCGGAGGAGCAAGCCCCGCCGGTCGTCGCCGTGGTGGTCGCTTGCGACCCGGGTCCGTGGTTCGAGGAATGTCTGGAAGCGCTAGGCGCGCAGGACTACCCGAACCTCGACGTGCTCGTGGTGGACGCCGCGAGCCACGAGGAGCTGACGGCACGTGTCGCAGCCGTGCTCCCGCGCGCCTTCATCCTGCGCGAGAGCGCCTCCGAGGGTTTCTCCGTGGCCGCCAACGAGGCCCTCGTTGCCGTCGAAGGTGCCTCCCACCTGCTGATCTGCCATGACGACGTCGCCCCGTCACCCGATGCGGTCCGTTGCCTGGTCGGTGAGGCCTACCGCGCCAACGCCGGCATCGTCGGTCCGAAGCTCGTCGAGTGGGACGCCCCTGACCGGCTCTTGGAGGTCGGTCTCGGCGTCGACCGCTTCGGCGTGGCCGTCGAGCGGGTCGAGCCCGGCGAGCTCGACCAGGCCCAGCACGACGAGGGCCGCGAGGTGTTCGCCGTGCCGGGCGGCTGCATGCTGGTACGGGCCGACCTTTTCCGAGCCCTCGGCGGCTTCGACCCCGACATCGAGCTGTTCGGCGAGGACGTGGACCTGTGCTGGCGGGCCCAGGTGGCCGGGGCGCGGGTCATCGTCGCTCCCGCGGCGCGCGTCCGCCACCTGCAGGTGGCGAGGTCGGGGGCGGGGAGATCAGGCAATACGGCGGTGCTGCGCCGCCGCCACGAGCTGCGCGCCGTGCTCAAGAACTACGACGCGCCGCGACGCCTGGCGGTCGTGCTCGACCTCGCGGCCGGGTCGCTGGCGGAGATTGCCGTGGCGACCCTCAGGGGGGACCGGGAGCGCTCCAAGCGCGTCGCGGACGCCTGGTGGTGGAACTGGCGCCACCGCCGCAGCCTGCGCAGAGCCCGCAGGGCCCTCGCCCTCGTCCGCCAGAGGCCCGATCGGGTCGTGGCGCGGATGTTGAGCCGGGGCGACCGGCGCAAGGCTCTCGAGTCCAGCCCGGTCGCTGCGCTGATCCCCGCCGCCCCGGTCGAGGCCGCGCTCGATACCAGGTTCCAGCCGGACGAGGATCTCGAGCCCGCCCGGATCGCCTCGAGCCGCACCAGGCCTGTCGTGGTGCACCGGACCGGCTGGGCTCTCATCGCTGTGGCAGTCGTGGTCCTGTTCGGCGTACGTAACCTCGTGACCGGCCACTTGCCTCTGGTGGGCCAGCTCCTCGCCTTCCCGGCGCCGGGCGCCCTGCTGCGCGACTTCTTCGGCGGCTGGCAGGACGCCGGATGGCAGGCGACCGGGCCGGCGTCCCCCGGTTTCGGCCTGGTGGGTGTGGCCGGCGCCGTCCTGCTCGGCAGCACCGCCCAGGTGGAGAAGCTGCTCTTGTTGGGCCCGATCCTCGTGGGTGCCGTCGGGATGTACCGGCTCTTGCGGCCGCTCGGCTCGAGCCGGGCCCGGCTCGCGGCCACGGTCGCCTATCTCGGCCTCCCGCTTGTTTGGAACGGCATCGCCGCAGGTGACCTGCAGGCGCTCGTGACCTTCGCCGGGATGCCCTTTGTCATGTTGCGGATATGCCGCGCAACCAGGCTGGCGCCGTTCTCATCTGCGGACGGCGCTCCCGGTCGGCGCGCCGTTGTGGCCGAGATCGTCCCGTTCGGTCTCCTCCTCGCCTTCATGGCCGCCCTGGCGCCGCCCTCGCTTCTGGCGGTCGTGGTCCTGGCACTGGCGATCGTGCTCGGCGCCGCGGTCGCAGGCCACCTGGCCGCGGTGGTCCGCTCGCTCGGCGTCACCGCCGGTGCGTTGGGCGTGGCCTTCGTGTGCTGCTTTCCCTGGTCGCTCACTTTCCTCCAGCGCGGGGCGCGCTGGAGCGTCCTCTCCGGCGCGCTCGGCGAGCGCGGCGAAGTGGGCGGGGTGTTGCGCCTGCTGCGGTTCGACGTGGGCCCGGTGGGCGCGGGCTGGCTCGTCTGGGGGATCCCGCTCGGTGCGGCTTTCGTCCTGTTCGTGGCACGAGACGAACGCCTCGACTGGGCCACGCGTTGGTGGGTCGCGGGCCTCGCCACGGTGGCGGTCGCCTACGCGGCAGGGGTGGGATGGCTCGGGGCGGGCGGAGGGGCGACGCTCGTCCTGCTCGCTCCGGGCGCGTGCTGCCTGGCGGGAGCAGTCGGGCTCGGCGTGGCGGCCTTCGAGGTCGACCTCGCGAAGACCCGCTTCGGGTGGCGCCAGAATCTCAGCGCCGCAGCTGCCGTGTGCCTGGTCGTCGGGCTTTTCCCCACCCTCGCCTCATCGGTGGACGGACGCTCGTCGCTGCCTTCGGTGGGCTACGAGCAGCTTCTCGGCTGGACGGCGCCACGACCGGGCGCCCCGGGTTTCGACGTGCTCTGGCTCGGTGATCCCGCCGCTGTGCCGGCGCCGTGCTGGCAGATACGCCCCGGGCTGGCGTTCGCGGTGAGCGAGAACGGCCTGCCGGACGGCCGCCGCCTGTGGCCGAGCCCGGACCCCGGCGTCGGGGCCGTGGTCGAGGCGGACCTGGCGAGAGCCGAAGCCGGGCTCACGGTCCAGCTCGGCGCAGAATGGGCGCGCGCCGGCATCCGTTATGTGATCCTCCCCGGTGCCATCGCCCCGACACTTCCCGGCGTGCAGGCCCCGCCCGCGGCTCCGGCACCGCCCGAGCTCGCGCAGGCGCTCGAGGCCCAGGGTGATCTCCGCCAGCTGCCGACCGAGGCCGGCGTGATCGCCTTCGAGGACGCCGCCTGGACCGTGGCCGACAGCCCGTCGGCGAGCTCCGTCGTGCCGCTCGTCGCAAAAGGGGGAGGGACCCCTTCGTGGCTGAGGGAGCTCGGCCTCGCCGGGGGATTGTTGGCGGTGGCCCTGTCTATCTCCGAGGGTGTCGCCCGTCGCCGCAAGCACCGCCGCCGGGCCCGCGCGGCCTCCGCCCCGCCGGGCGGAGGCTCGACGCGCCCAGATGACGCCGCGCCCGAGGGCGGCGAGCCGTCGTCGGGCGGGGACGCGCCCGGAGAGGTAGCCGGACGCGCCGAGGCCGGGTCCGAGCCGGAACCGAGCGCTCGCGCATGAACGAGGTCGCGACCCGTCGCAGGTTCTCCGCCCTCGTGGCGGGCCCCCGGCGCCGGGCCCTCCTCGCCCTCGCCCTCGGGCTCGTGCTGTTGGTGCTCGTCAACGCCCTCGTGCACCAGCCGAGCGGCGGGGTGGCGGCCGGCGGGTTCGTCGGACCGCCCACGCTCCCGGCCGTGGAGATGCACAAGCCGGGCGCATGGCACTGCCCCGGCCCGCTGCCCATCGGCGCCGGGCCGGAGAGCTCGCGCATCTCTGTCGTGAACAGCGGGACCTCGCCCGTGGAGCTGGTCGCGGTCGTGTCACGAACAGGGCTCGCCAAGGGAGGGACATCGAGCGGCGAGCAGGTCTCGCGCACCCCGGTCGCCGTCGGGGCCGAGTCGGAGGCGGTCCTCCCGCTTGCCACGAGCGGACCGGCCGGGTTCGCGGCGGTGTCGCTCGAGACCGTGGGAGGCGGTATCGCCGTCGCCGAGTCGATCGCCGGCACGTCCCTCGCCGGCGGAGTCGTCGAGCTCTCATCGCCCTGCTCGCTGTCGACCGGCGCGCGGGGCTATCTGCCCGCCGGCAGCACCTACGGCGGCTCGAACGTGCGGGTCTCCCTCTACGACCCCGAGGCGACGCCGGCGACGGTGAACGTGAGCATCTCGACCGGTACGGCGGTCATGTCGCCGCCGCCCTTCCAGGGGTTGGTCGTCCCGGCGCTCGGCATCGTGGTGGTCAACCTTCACCGCTGGGTCTTCGAGCAGAGCTCGCTCGCTGTGACAGCCACGGCCGTGAGCGGGGACATCGTCGTCGGGGCGCTGGAGCTGACCTCCGAGACGGTCAAGATGGCCTCGAGGTCTGCGAGCGGGAACGAGGTCCGCCAGGTCTTCGTCACGGGGAGCTCGTTGCTCGTCGGGCCCGATCGCGGGCGCGGGCAGTGGTCCTTCGTGGCGATGCAGTCGCGAAAGGGCGTGGCGAGCACCTACTCGGTCTACAACCCCGGTTCGAAGCCGGTGGCGGTCAGCGTGGCCCCACCCGGACGCGCAGGCAGGGCCGCTGCGCTCAGCGAGGTCGTGCCGGCGGGGGGGATCGTCGAGTTCGCGACCCCCGTCACCGGCCGCAGCGGCCTCGCCACGGCTTCGGTCGTGATCTCGGCCCAAGAAGGGATGCCGATCGTCGCCGCCCGCCTGACCACGAGGTCCGAGAGCCGCCTCCTCGAGGCCGTCGACGTGACGCCCGGGACTGCCGGTCCCCACAAGCAGTGGCTGGCCGCAGGTGGGTCGCTCAGCTCGCAGGTGGACGACGTCGTGACGCTCGACGATCCCGGGACAGAAGGCGCCACGGTGACGCTGTCCGAGCTCAGCAACGCCGGGGCGGGCCCGGCGCGCCTCGAGGTCGTGAACCTCGTCGCCGGATCTGAGATCGACTTCAACCTGCACTCGGTGCTGCGCTACGCCCCCGCCTTCGCCCTTTTCGTCTCGGCGAACGTCCCCGTCCTTGTCGAGCAGCAGCTCGTCTACCGTGGCGGGCTGACGTCGTCGGTGGGAGCCATCCCCGTCCTGCCCGGATGAAAGGGCCGGGAACGGCCCGCCGCTCAGGCCGTTTCCGGTGGGGTGATCTTGTAGCTGAGGCCGGGCGTGGTCGGTGCCATCACCGTTCCCGACAGGGATGGCGCGTAGCGCTCGGTGGCGCGTTTCTCCTCGCCCTCCTCGCCGCCGTGGACAGGCCTGCCGTAGGCGGTGTCGATGAGACGGCCGATCTCGGCCCCGTCGACCTTCTCGAACTCGAGCAGGGCGTGCGCCACGGCCTCGAGGCCGGCCTTGTGCTCGCGAAGCACGGCGGTGGCGCGGGCCTCCTGCTCGCGCAGGATGCGGGCGACCTCCTCGTCGACGACCCGGCTCGTGTCCTCGGAGTAGTCGCGGGTGTGCATGAGGTCCTCGCCCAAGAAGACCATGCCCTGGGATCCCCAGGCCATCGGCCCCACGCGCTCTGACATGCCCCACTCGCGGACCATCTTGCGGGCGAGCTCTGTGTTGCGCTGCAGGTCGTCGCTCGCTCCGGTCGAGAGGTCGCCGTAGATGAGCATCTCGGCCACGCGCCCGCCCATCCGCACGACGAGGGCGTCCTCGATGTACTCGCGGGGGTAGATGTGCCTCTCCTCGGTCGGCAGCTGCTGGGTGACACCGAGGGCGAGGCCCGTCGGGATGATGCTCACCTTCAAGAGCGGGTCGGCGTGCGTCAGCACGTAGGCGAGGACGGCGTGGCCACCCTCGTGGTAGGCGACGCGCTCTTTCTCGAGGTCAGACAGCACCATGCTGTCGCGGGGCTGGCCCATGAGGATGCGGTCCCGGGCGGCGTCGAAGTCGCGCATCTCGATGAACTGGCTCCCGCGCCTGACCGCGTGCAGGGCGGCCTCGTTGACGAGGTTGGCCAGGTCCGCTCCCGACATCCCCGGCGTGCCGCGGGCGATGATCGACAGGTCCAGGTCCGGGCCCATGCGCTTGTCCTTGCAGTGCACCTGCAGGATGGGCAGGCGTTCGTCGAGGTCGGGGAGCGGGACGACGATCTGGCGGTCGAAACGGCCCGGCCGCAACAGGGCAGGGTCGAGGATGTCGGGCCGGTTGGTCGCCGCCATGACGACGATGCCCTCGGCGACGTCGAAACCGTCCATTTCGTTCAGCATCTGGTTCAGGGTCTGCTCGCGCTCGTCGTGCCCGCCGCCGAGACCGGCCCCGCGCTTTCGACCGATCGAGTCGATCTCGTCGACGAAGATGATCGCCGGTGCCTGTTTGCGCGCCGTCTGGAACAGGTCCCGCACCCGGCTCGCCCCGACGCCGACGAACATCTCCATGAAGTCCGACCCGCTCACCGAGAGGAAGGGGACGCCCGCCTCGCCGGCGACGGCGCGCGCCAGCAGTGTCTTGCCGGTCCCCGGAGGACCGACCAGCAGCACCCCTTTCGGGACGCGGGCACCGATCTCCTTGAAGCGGCCGGGAGACTTGAGGAAGTCGACGACCTCACTGATCTCCTGTTTGACGCCCTGATAGCCGGCTACGTCGTCGAAGGTGGTGCGTGGGCGTTCGGCCGTGTAGACCTTCGCCCGCGAGCGCCCGATCGACATGATCCCGGACATCTGCCCCTGGGCGCGCCGGCTCATCCAGACGAAGAAGCCGATGATCAGGGCGACGGGAAGCAGGTAGATGAGTATCTCGCCGAGCGCGTTCGAGCTCGGCGACGAGAAGGTGTACTTGACGCCGGCAGCCTTCAGCGTGGTGTAGAACGAGTCTGGGAGCTGGACGGGACCGGTCGTGGTGTAGCCCGTGCCGTTCACGAGCGTGCCGGTTATGGCGCCCGTGGTGTTGTTGAAGTTGGCGTTCTGCACCTGGTGGGTGGCGAGGTCGTGCTGGAAGACGGAGAAGCCGATGGCCTTCGCGCTCGAGCGGCTGAACATGCCCGAGCCGATGAACAGCACGATGAGGACAACCGCGATGCCGGCGATCGCCCAGCGCCAGATCTGTTCCGAACCCGAGGGTGTGCCCGGGCCCGTCCTTCCCGGTCCGTTGCCGGGGCGCATGTCTTGAGGCTGACGGCTCACGCCGACCATCGTAGGCGTCAGCGGCACATTGCCGGTCCGCGGTCCACGCCGCAGAGCTGTTCGGGCCACACGCGGCGGGACAATTCGAGCCCCGGGCTTGACGACATAGTTCCCTGCGGCGACGCTCGTCGCGTGAAGACTCGCCGCGGGCGTCCAGCACCGGCCGCCGCGGCCGCGGGCAAGCCCGGTCGCCGCGCTCACGCCCGCCCCTCGATGGGGAACTCGTTCGGCCTGCCCGAGGCCATCTTCGGGATCGTGGCGGGCTTCGTGCTCGCTTTCTTGGCCGTGTCGATCTACGTGTCGGCGTCTTCGCACCCGCGGCACCCGAGCCAGTACGGCGAGGACGTCGTGAGCCTGATCGCGCTCTGGACCGGCCTGGTCGCAGCCGTCATCGTCGCCACGCGCCTAGCGGCGCGCGAGCATCTCTCGCGCCCCGGCGACAGCGACGAGACCGCAGCCGGCAGGGGCCTCGGCAGTGTCGTGCGGGACTACGGGCTCAGGTTGCGGCCCTGGCCGGACATACCTCTCGGGATACTCGTCGGCGTGGGGTCCCAGTACCTGCTCGTGCCCGTGGCGGAGGCGCCACTGCTGCCTTTCGTGCACCACCTCTATTCACGCCTCGGGCACCCGGCCCAGAGCCTCACGGGGGACGCCTTCGGGGCGGGGCTCGTCGTGTTGGCGGTGCTCGTCTGTGTCGGCAGCCCCATCGTCGAGGAGCTGTTCTTCCGCGGCCTTCTCCTGCGCTCGCTCCTGGGCAGCCTCGCCCGGCTCGGCCCCCGGCTCGGGCCCTTCCTTTCGATCGTCGTGACCGGGCTCGTGTTCGGCCTCGTGCACTTCGAGGCGCTCCAGTTCCTCGGCCTGGCGGCCTTCGGCATGGTGCTGGGCTACCTGGCGTGGCGCACGGGGCGGCTCGGCCCCTCGATCGTCGCCCATATGGCTTTCAATACCGTCACCATCATCGCCATCGTCGCCTCCCGATGAGTCCCGACTAGGCTCGCTTCGCCATGTCCCCTGATCCGTCTCCATCTTCCGGGCCGTCCTTCGACGACATCTTCAAGGCCTACGACGTCCGGGGCACCGTCCCCGGCGAGCTCAACGCCCGTATCGCCTATGCGGTAGGCGTCGGGTTCGGCCGGTTCGTGCTCGCCCAGGGCGTGAGCGACAAGCGCGTCGTCGTGGCGCGTGACGCCCGCAAGTCGGGCGTCGAGCTCAGCCGGGCCTTGAGCGCGGGCCTGCTGTCGGCCGGTCTCGGTGTCGTCGACACCGGGCTCGCCTCGACCGATCTCCTCTACTTCGCCTCGGGCAGGCTCGACCTCGCCGGGGCGATGCTCACCGCCTCGCACAACCCGCCCGAGTACAACGGCATCAAGCTCTGCCTGGCGGGGGCGCGCCCGATCGGACGTGACTCGGGCCTCGGAGAGATCCGCCGGGTCGCCGCCGAGGTGTTCGCGACCGCGCCGGGCGACGGCGGGGTGGCGGGCGTCGACGACGACCCCCGTGTCGAGCACCTGAGCCTGCTCTCGGAGTTCGCCGCCCACGTGCACTCGTTCGTCGACGTCGCCAGCCTGAGGCCTTTGAAGATCGTCGCCGACACCGCCAACGGTATGGGAGGCCTCATCGCTCCGGAGGTCTTCGCGGGCCTGCCCTTCGAGCTCGAGATCCTCTTTGCCGAGCTGGACGGTTCCTTCCCGAACCACCCGGCCAACCCGATCGAGGTGAAGAACCTCGCCGACCTGCGGGCGCGGATCCTGGCGACCAAGGCCGACGTCGGGCTGGCCTTCGACGGCGACGCGGACCGGGTGTTCCTCGTCGACGAGAAGGCCGAGCCCCTCTCCGGTTCGCTCACGACCGCGATCGTGGCGGCCGCAATGCTCGAGAAGTACCCCGGCTCGAAGATCCTCTACAACCTCATCTGCTCGCATTCGGTGCCCGAGATCATCACCGAGCACGGCGGCATCCCTATCCGCACCCGCGTCGGGCACTCGTTCATAAAGGCAGTCATGGCCGAGACCGGGGCCATCTTCGGAGGCGAGCACTCGGGCCACTACTACTTCAGGGAGAACTACCGGGCGGACTCGGGCATCATCGCCGCCCTCGTCGTGCTCGAGGCCCTCTCAAAGGCCGGGACGTCACTCTCCGAGCTCCGGGTGCCCTTCGAGCGCTATGCGGACTCCGGTGAGATCAACACCGAGGTGGACGACCCCGCCGGCCTCGTGGCCGAGGTGGCCGAGCACTACCGCGCCGCGGGGGCGGGGACAGACGACCTCGACGGGGTCACCGTCGAGTTCGGCGACTGGTGGTTCAACCTGCGGCCGTCAAACACCGAACCGCTGCTGCGGCTCAACCTGGAGGCCAAGACCGCGCCCGAGTGTGACCGCCACGTCGCCGAGGTGCTCGAGGTCATCCACCGGCTTGCGGCCGAACGGGCGCGTTGACCGGTTGGGCACGACCAAGAAAGGGGTCTTTAATGGCGCTCGACCCGCAACTGCTGGCTCTTCTCGCCTGCCCTGAGGACAAGGGCCCCCTCTTCTACTTCGCCGACGAGGAGACGCTCTACAACCCCCGGCTGCGGCGGCGCTACCGCATCGTGGACGGGATCCCCGTGATGCTCGTCGACGAGTCCGAGACGGTCGGGGAGGACGAGCACGCCCGCCTCATGGCCAAGGCCGCTTCCGAGGCGATCACGCCCAATTTCGAAAGCGGCGACGACGCCGGCGGCGCCGCCTCCTCGTGAGCTGGGTATCGCCCGACAGTTTGGACATGCTCGGGGCAAGCGTCGGGATGCCCGAGCAACTGGAGGCCTCGGTGTCCTCCGCCCGGGAGGTGACGGGACTTCCCTCTCCGGACGGCCTGGCCGCGATAGTCGTGATCGGAATGGGGGCAAGTGGCTTCGGAGCTGAGATCCTGCAGGCGGTCGGCCGCGACCAGCTGCGCCTCCCGGTCGTGGCGGTGGGCGACTGCTGCCTGCCCGCCTTCGTCGGGCCGAGCACCCTCGTGTTCGCGGTTTCGTTCTCCGGGGAGACCGAGGAGACTCTCGAGGCGGCCGCGACGGCCCTTGAGCGTGGCGCCAGGCTGATCGCGGTCACGGGCGGGGGGAGCCTGGCAGCGCTGGCCAAAGCCGGCGGGGCTCCGGTGTTCGCCCCCTTGGAAGGGGTGCCCCAGTCACGAGCCGCAGTGGCGGCCACGACCGCGCCCCTCCTCGTCGCGCTGGAACACCTCGGCCTTCTCGCCGGGGTCACGCCTGCGATCGGTGCCGCCGTCGACCAACTCCGCAAGCGCCGCGACAGCCTCGCCGGCGGTGGCGGCACGGCCTTCGAGATCGCCCGCGGGCTCGGCCGCACGATCCCCCTCGTGCAGGGCGCGACCGGCATCGGCGCGGTGGCGGCAAGGTGGTGGAAGACGCAGCTGAACACCAACGCCAAGGCACCCGCCTTTTTCGCGGCCCAGCCGGAGTGGTGCCACGACGAGATCTGCGGCTTCGGCCAGAACGGGGACGTCACCAGGCAGGTGGTCACGATCGTCACGCTGCGCAACGACTTCGAGCACACGCTGCTCGAGCGCCGCTTCAGTCTTGTCTCAGAGCTCGTGGGCGAGGCCGTGGCGTCGGTGATCGAGGTGCGGGCCGAAGGGCCGGGACCGCTCGCCCAGCTTTTCGACCTGTTCCTGATCGGCGATTTCGTTTCCCTGCACGTCGCCGCGCGCGAGGGGATCGACCCCGGGCCCGTCCCCGTGCTCGTCGAGGCGAGGCGATCCCTCCCGGGCGCAAGGCCCTAGGCACCGCAAGGGCGCGTCACATGACCGGTCGGGCCGTCAGCGCGGACATAGCGGACCCGAGCCTTGCCGGCCTCGGACGCCAGAGGATCGCCTGGGCGGACGGGGACATGCCCGTGCTGGGATCGATCCGTGAGCGCTTCGAGCGCGAGCGGCCCCTCGAGAGCCTCGTAATCGGAGCCTGCCTGCACGTGACCGCCGAGACCGCGAACCTCCTCAAGACCCTGAAGGCCGGGGGAGCGGTGGTGCTCGCCTGCGCCTCGAACCCTCTTTCGATCCAGGACGACGTGGCCGCCTGCCTCGTCGCCGACGAGGAGATCGCGACCTTCGCGATAAAGGGCGAGAGCCCACGGCGCTACCTCGCCCACATCGACGCCGTGCTCGACGGCCATCCCCGCCTCACGATGGACGACGGGTGCGATCTCGTCTCGCGCCTGCACGAGTCCCGCCCCCACCAGCTGGGGGAGGTGATCGGGGGCACGGAGGACACAACGACCGGTGTGATCCGCCTGCGCGCCATGCAGGCCGCCGGCGCGCTCGCCTACCCGATCGTCGCCGTCAACGACGCGCAGACCAAGCGTCTTTTCGACAACCGCCACGGGACGGGCCAGTCAACCCTCGACGGCATCGTCCGCGCCACGAACATCCTCGTGGCGGGCAAGCGCTTCGTCGTGGCCGGGTACGGCCCGTGCGGCAAGGGGGTTGCGGCCCGGGCGAGGGGCCTCGGGGCGCTCGTCACGGTCACCGAGATCGACCCCATGCGCGCCCTGGAAGCGGTCATGGACGGCTTTCGTGTCGAGCCGATGGGTCTCGCCTGTGCCGAGGGGGAGGTCTTCGTGACCGTCACGGGCAACACCAAGGTCTTGCGGGCCGAGCACTTCGCTTCCATGCGCGACGGCGCCATCGTGGCGAACGCGGGCCACTTCGATGTCGAGATCGACCTCGCCCAGCTCGAGGCGATGGCCGAGTCCAGACGCCGGACCGCCCGGCCGCTCGTGGAGGAGTTCACCGTGAAGCCGCCCGACGGCGCGCCGCGGAGGATCCTCGTCCTCGCCGAAGGCCGCCTCGTGAACCTGAGCGCGGCCGAGGGCCATCCGGCGGCCGTCATGGACCTCTCCTTCGCGAACCACGCCCTCGCCGCCGAGTGGCTGGCGAAAGAGCACGCCAAGCTGTCCAGGGGCGTGCACGGGGTGCCCGCCGGCCTCGACGCGGAGATCGCACGCCTGAAGCTCGACACGATGGGGACTCACCTCGACGAGCCCACCGCCGAACAGCTGGCCTATCTGGCCTCCTGGACGGCCGGGACCTGAGCGCGACGCTCCTGGCGAGTGCCGGCCGGGCGGGGGGGACCGGGGCGTAGACTTCGATCGATGGGCTGCGCGGGTCTGTGGTTGCAAGTCGATGCCAGTCGCAGGCGAAACGACCCACGTAAGGCGACTCGTGGTCGCTGAGCATGGTGCGGTTTAGATGTAAGTCCTGCCCTGTGCGGCACCG
>JBKQHU010000046.1:0-17289 GCA_052148655.1 Acidimicrobiales bacterium | reverse complement strand
GACGCGGCCCGGCGAGCGTGGCAGTCGTCCGGCTACCGCGTCTTTGGCGCCGCGCTCGCGGCGGAGGCCGCCGCTCAGCTCGAAGCGGGATCGGGGATTTCCTCGGTGACGCTCGACCGCCTGCTCTACGAGCTCAGCGCGCCGCAGCACCTGTCGCATTACAGCCTCGATCCCAGCAGCATCGTGGTCGTCGACGAGGCGAGCATGGTCGACACCCGCCGTCTCGTGCGGCTGTTGGAGATCGCGGAACGCGCGGGAGCGAAGGTCGTGCTCACAGGTGACGATCGCCAGCTCCCTTCGGTCGAGGCGGGTGGCGGCTTTGGCGCGCTCGGCCGCGAGCTCGGAGCGACCCGGCTCGGCTCAAATGCGCGCCAGGTGGCCGAGTGGGAGCGTTCAGCGCTCGAGGCGCTTCGCGAGGGCCGTGCCGGCGAGGCGGCCGCGGCCTACTCCCATCACGGACGGGTCCGTCGCTCGACCAACCCGGCCGAACTGATTGGCGAGATGGTTGAGCGGTGGTGGGCGGCGAGCGAGTCCGGCGATGACGCCGTCCTCTACGCCTACGCCCGCGACGCGGTCCGGGTTCTGAACGGCCTTGCCCGTCGCCATGTCGAGGTGGCGGGCCGGCTGTCGGGCCCCGAGCTCACCGTCGAGGAATTCGTGCCGGGCGACCTTGCGCCCCGTACCTACCGGGCGGGTGACGAGCTGTGCTGCCTGCGGAACAGGACGCGCCTCGGCGCCGGGCGCGACCCGTCCGGCAAGGGCGTACGCAACGGCACACGCGGCATCATCCAGGCGATCGACTGCCAGTCGCGAGAGGTCACACTTGCGACGAGCGACGGCCGCAGCGTGCGGTTGCCCGCCGATTATGTGAAGCGCGCCACCGACTACGGCTACGCCTGGACGCTGCACAAGGGACAGGGCCAGACGGTCGGCCAAGCGCAGCGGAGCGACGCGGATGAATTGGCACGACGCAGGGGTCGCGCCTTCGTCTTCGGTGCGGAGGGTCTCAGCGCCGAGGCGGCGCTCGTGGCGGCGAGTCGTGCGACGGACTCAACGGAGCTGTTCGTGCTCACCGAGCCGGACGAGACGGGGAGCACGGGCGATGGGGACGAAGAGCTCGGCCGGGCGTGGAGCCGCAGCGAGCAGCAGCGACTCGCCCTCGACGAGCTCGGGACCGAAATTGAGATTGCCCGTCTTGCCGGAACTTCCCGGGAGGCGCTCGGTGAGGAGCGCGACACGCTCGTTTCGTTGATCGGCGCCGGTCCCGCCGTGGACCTGGCGACACGCCAGGGCGACGCCTCCCGTGAGCTTGGCATCTCCCTCGTCCAGCGCGACGAGGCACACGAGGAAGCGGGAGCGTTCGCGACGATGAGTGCCACAAGCGAAGGCGTCGAGCGCCGCAACCTGCAAGGTCCCTATACAGCTGCGCGACGCCGCCTGGGACGCGCGGAGCGCGACGCGACCGAAGCGGTCGAGCTGAGCGAAGCGGCAGATGCCGCGCTCTTTACTCAACAGTCGGTGCGCGCCGTTCTGGGTGCCGACGTGCGCAGTGCCCTCGACCGCCTTGAGATAGTCGATTCCGCGCTCGCCACGCTGCGCCGCCGCGAGATCGCGACGTGGAGCTCGGAGCCACCCGAGTACGTCGTCGCCCTACTTGGACCCCGCCCGAACGACGAAGGCCGCGCGCAACGGTGGCAGCAGGGCACCGTTGAGATCGAGGACTGGCGACGCTCCGTCGGGTTAACAGATGGCTCAGGCTCGCCTAACGCGTGGACGCGCGCGCTCGGCTCGCCGAGCGAAACTTGGGAGGGCCGGCGGCGCCGGCGCGTCGTCGCGAGCCTCGTGGCGGTGCGACGCGACCTTGGTCTCGATGGGACCGATCGTGCTCGGGTCGTGAACGGCGGTCCTTTGCTCGACCCGGCGACAGCCGCGGTGCTCGCCCGAGGTAGAACCGGCGAGTCACCGTCTGCTCCTCGGTCGGGAGGTGGTGCACAGCTCGAACGTGGCAGGTGAGGTCCGCCTGCGGGCCGGGTAGCCGTTTACCGACCTGGCGCAAGGCGAGCGACCCAAGCGGGCTCTTCTGGTCTCAGCGGAATGCGGTCGCCCGGCCTCGTCCGTGCCCGCGACGGTTGCCTGCCATTGAGCGGCACGTTGAGGACACGAATTTCGGCGGTTCGGCCATGATTCTGGGCTACCTATCGCCCATGCTTAACGCTGAATCGGCAGGGCTTACCCGAGGCCGGACAGCTTCGAGTGCGGCACCGATCGTCCGTTCGCGAGCTACCCGGTTAGCCCCCAGAGTCTGCCTGATTGGGCGCGCGCTCATCTCCCCGTCGCACGCTTGTGAGATCCTTCCAGCGTGCGTCGGGTTATTTGGGTGCTGGTGGCGGCCATGGTCGCGTCGGCCGCAGGTTTCGGAGTGCAGGAGCTGGTGAATCCGTCTGGGCCGGCCGTGGGTGCGGCATCGGGGGGCGCGACGTTGCTTAGTACAGGGACCGGCGTCGTCTGGGCGAGCGTCGACGACGACATCTTCCGCAGCACCGACGGAGGGGTGCACTGGAAGGCGGTCCTTCCGCCGGCAGCTAACCCAGCAACTTGCGGCTGCTTCTACTACTCGTATTTCTTCGGGTCACAGCACGCCTGGGCCGAGGAGTCTCTAAACAGCGCCAACTCCAGCGGTGGTCGCCTCTGGTCGACCGCCGACGGAGGTCGGCGCTGGAAGCTCGGACCCCGCCTCCCCCTCCCATCCCCCTGGCAGTCCCTCGACCTTGGCGGCATCGGCTATACCTTCGACTTCACGAGCGCATCAAACGGCTACCTCGTTGCCTCGAGCTCCGATCTCACGAGCAAGTTGGAGCTCCTCACCGCGGTATGGCGCACTCGCGATGGTGGTCACAGCTGGAAGGCGGTGGGCGGGACGCGGGTGCCCCTCAACGGGACCGCCGTCTCGGACAACTCAAGCTGTCAGGCTGCCGGATTCCTTGCGGCGACTTTCGTCAATGCAACGACGGGCTGGATCGCCAATCCGTGCGGACAGGGACCGGCAATGTGGGAGACGTTCGACGGCGGTTCCACCTGGCGCCCGAGCAAGCTAGCAACACCGCCTGGAGGTTGGGAACGTGGCTTTGTCCCGATGGCCGCTCCGCCGGTCGTCACCGCTTCGGGCGCGGTCATCGACGAGGTCACCGTCGGCAACGGTGCCGTCGTTGTTGAAGAAACCCGAGCCGGCAGCTGGTGGCACTACCTCGGGCGACTGCGCACAGGGGCCATAGGTCTTCCTGCGACCCTCGACGTGATCGATGCCACACACTTCGCCCTCCCGGCAAGCGATGGGATGTGGGTGAGTGACGACGCCGCCAAGACGTGGCATCTCGTCAGCTCGGGCATCGACCTTGCCGACCTCGGGCCGATGTCGCTGCTCCTCGACGGTTCGCAGCAGCTCGCCGGAATCGTCCTCGCAGAGAGCAGCGACAGCGGAACCGACGCCGACGCCGCGGCGGTGGCTCTTCGTACCACCGACGGCGGTGCAAGCTGGCAACCTGTCGGATCGACTCTGTCCTTGGACCCCTACGGCGGTGAGGCGCCCTACGATCTCTTGGACTTCTCCAACGCGGGGACGGGCTATGTCGCCGGCGACGGTGGGCTGGCTGTCACCAAAGATGGCGGGAAGACCTGGCGGCTCGAACTCGGTGAGGCCGAGCCCATCGACGAGCTCGAGGTCGACGGGCCCACCGATGCCGTTGTGCTTGGCTCGGACTCGTTACTGACCACAAGAGACGGAGGACTTCAATGGCGCCGCGAGTCGGAGCCGGCAGCTGGCGGACTTGCCGGCGTCAGTTTCGTCAACGCAGATGTCGGCTTCGGCGTGGTGTGCGAGCCGAGCCCGGCGGATAGGGATTATTGGCAAGTGCCGGAGAACGTCGAACTCGTCCGTACGACCGACGGCGGACGGAGCTGGCATACTGTCTCGCTCCCTCCATATTTCGGCTGTCCGGCGCCGATCTCGAACGGACAGGGAGCTGCATCTGAACAATTCTCTCAGCTGTGCGTGGCCTCAGGTCAGATCCTCTATGCAATCGCTGGGCCGCCCGGCTATCGGAACGGGTGGATGGTGCCCCAAGGCACGTTCCTCTTCCGCTCAGCCGACGCTGGCCGTTCCTGGCACCGGATCGCCCGGACCACCGGGGACGGCATCGACTCATGCCAAGGTGACCGCCTGTGGACTGTGGCCCAGCAAGGAAATCAGTGGGGCAGCGTGGAGGTGTTGAGTTTCTCGAGCGACGAAGGTAGGCACTTCTCCTCCCGGGTCGGAGCGACGTTCGGTATCTCGACCTATGCCGACATCGGTCTTCGCGGCGCTGTCATCACACGCGCCGCCGGCACAATCGCCGGGATCGAAACGCCTTCGTCCAGCAGTGCGGTGCTCTTCGAGTGGCGGGGCACCAGCAGCAAACCCGCAAGGATGAAACTGCAGACGACATCGGATTCCGGTTTGAGATGGTCGACGCCGAGCACAGCAACGCCCATCGACGACATCGACTTCACGGCGTTCTTCCTCTCTACAAGATCAGGCTTCACCCTCGGTCAGACGACCCCTAACTCAAGCGAGACATTGCTGTTCGCGACAAGCGACGGGGGGCGCAGCTGGCAACGCCTGACGCAGTTCCCGCAACTGCGGTGACTGGAGTTCGAGGTCTCACGCCCCGTTCACGGAAGGACACACCGCGTCTCCACCCTCGTGACAACGCCGTTGGCGGGCGCGTTTGCGATCTCCGAACGACTCGCCAAATCGGGGAACGTCAGGATCATCGGGGGGCAGGAACTTCGATGGAGTGGAGGTGGCGTAGATGCACCGCTTCTTCGTGTTCGACGGGTACGCCGCGACCGGCCTAGCGGGCTCTCAATCGCGGGTCGGCAGGACCTCGACCGCGAGGTTGCAGGGCTTGTCCCTCCGTCTGGCGCAGATCGTCCAGTTCTGGTTGTGACAGTGTGGCAATTGGCCGCGTCTTAAACCCGCCCCGATCGGCGGGTACGGGTGCGGCAGCCACGCCCATAACGCGCGCATCCCCAAACCTCGCGTAGGCGTGGCCGCAAACGCCGGATGGATGCGGCACCTTGCGATCCACGAACGCTCACTTTCGCGAGCTTTGCAACCCGCTCATTCTGAGATGTCCCCAGTCGTGGTGAGAAACGAGAGACGACCTTCTGCTGGTTTTGCTGGACACCGTGTCAGGGAATCTGGCCGGACAGGCATTAGAACACTTGTGGCAGACAGCGCGCGGACACGTCGCCGATGATCGGAAGATCGCTGCCTTGACATGGTCCGAACCGGACGTCGTCAACGTGCCGCTCGTGAACGTTGTCAAGCGGTTCGGGGTCCGGATACTGTAGTGACCGCGCTTCGCGAAACACGGTGCGATCGTGAGTATCGCAACGCTCGAATGTCCGTGCCTGGCGTCGTCGCTGGCCTGGCACTCTGTGCATACCGTGTGCTGCCCGGACGCCCCTTGTTGTGACGAGCGTCCATGCCTTCATCTGGCCTTTCTCACGAGCCGCGAGGCGACCGTGCTCCGGGCGCGCCTTGTACGCGCCTCAAACGCCAGTGAACCACATAGCCGGTGCGAAGTCCTCCGGGTTCCCGGTCCGTCTGATCTGATCCGAGTGGCGGCGGGTCGCGTCAACGCCGGTTGACGACCACCCAGATGAGCCGTCAGGTCGCTCCCGTGACTGGCCAAGCGTCGCCCACCGCAGGGAGAGCGAGGTGGCGGTTCGCGTCGGAGGGGGAGCGTCGCGGATCTCCGACTGGCGGCTCCGCTGCTGACCTTCAGGCAGCGAAGATGTCGGCTCGCCCGGAGCCGTCGTACGGGTCACCGACGAGGGCTCTACCGCCCGAGATGGAAACTGTGTCGGCGTTGAAAGCCCCGTCTTTCACCGGGCCTTCCAGCTCGGCTGCCTGCCGCCATCCAGTCGCTGTGATGGCGAAGACGACGGCTGAGGTGCCGCCTGTGACAACCGCCGTATTCCCCGAGACCGCCACGTAGCGGCCAACGCCAACGCCAGGGTCGTCACCCCACACGAACGGACCGCTGCAAGCGCCACGACGCTCACTGGAGCCTCACCTCACCCGGCACCAGAGCCGAGCTGGATAAGGCTCGCCTCGTTGGCAGCTGCGAGCGCCGCCACCTCGTCCGCGTCACCCCTCGACACCTCAAGGGAGAACACAGTCGGGCTGTCCGATTCAACCGACGCCACGTCAACGGCCAGCACCGTGGCCGACACCGGACTCCCGGTAACGGTGAGCGAGGAGGACGATGGCGAGGTGACCGGCACGACCCGGACCCGGTCTCCGGGGGCGAGGTCCGGGGGGTACTGGCCGGCCTTCAACCCCACAGCCACCACGTCCGATCCGGACGCCACCGGAGCGGTCGAGCCCACCTCGGCGCGGGTCAAAAGCGAGCCGGCAACGAGCGGCACCGCCACCGGGCTCCCGACCACGCTCGCCTCTTGGCCGGCCGGGACCGCCTGCAGGCCGGTGCCGGTCGAGACGCGCACCGTCTCGAGGTCGCTCGATGTGATGACCTGGCCCGCAGCGAGCGGCTCGGAAACAACGAGCACCTCCTCTCGGCTGCCGAGGTGCAGCGAGGCGTCGGCGAACGCCAGGGCACCGCCGATCACGAGCAGCACCCCGACCACCACGAACGGGAGCTGGCGACGGCGAGCGGCCGGCCGAACGCGCGCGCCAGCGGGCCGGGCACCGCTCGGTGCCTTGGTGCCGTTGGTCCGGGTTGGCGCGGTCGTGCTCGTCATCGGTCGGCCTTTGTCAGTTCCCGCCGGAGCTCGGCGTGTTGATCGCCTGGGACTCGGTCACCCGCACCGCCATCTGGGATGGCGGGCCGGGCTTAAGACCAAGGTTCCCGCCGCCGGGGGCGCCCACCGACGTCCAGGAGACGGACCAGTAGATGGTGGCGCTTACCTGGTAGCTCCCCGCCTGGGTCCAGGTGTAGGAGCAGTCCGTCGTCGCGGTCGGGTCGTTCGGGTCGTAGGGGGTGCCCGGGCCGTCACAGGTGACAGTGCTGCCGTCGCCCATGTCCCACACGACCTTGGTCGGGGTCGCGGTCGCCGTCGTGGTGACCGTCCCGGCGCTCGCTGTCGCGGTGAGTGTCTGCCAGGCGCCCGGCTCGATCCAGAGCCAGGTGGCCACGCCGACAAGCTGCTCTGAGCCGGCCGGAGGTGCCATCTTGATCGTCGCTGTGCCGAGCGGCAGCTGTTGGATGGTTTGGTCGGCCACCACCACCGGATCGACTTGGCCCGCGCCCGCAACGGGCTGCGCATTGGTGACCCAGATCGGCGGCATCGGGTTGATCGTCCCCGGGCCGGCGCAGGTTGGGATCACCCACTGGCCCGGCGTCGGGCCGCCGGCGCCAAGCAGCTGCGTCCCACTCGGCCCGAGGTCCTGGTAGGTGCAGTCGTAGGGCTGGTTGGGGTCCGGCGTGCCCGGCGACGGGTCGCTTTCGGTCTGCTTGGCCCAACTCGAGCCCGCAGGCGGGGTCCAGTAGGTCCCTCCGGCCTGCACCGTGAGCTGTCCCCCGTTCGCCGTCGCACTGTCGCTCGTGCTGGAGTACCCACCCGACCCGTCACCCGCCCAGGCCGGCGACGTCACACCGAGCACCACGATCGCCGCGAACGCGACGATGCCGAGCCTCCGGATCACGAACCGGCTGGGCATTGCCCCTCCGTGACCGACTGCTGCGAGACCTTCCACGTCGAACCGGACAGCACCAAGATCGACCGCACCCCGTCATTCTCCGAGGGCGTCACCGGTGGTATCGGCTTGCCGGTCGTCGCGTAGACGAGCTCGGAGCTGCTGTAGGTGCAGTCGACGACCGTGGCGGTTGTCGACGTGAGTGAAGTGATCTTCGGATGAAGCTCGACGTTCCCGCGCCCGATGATCCCGTCGTTCCGATCACCAAGCAGATTTGCGCGCACTTTCTGCAACAACGGGTCGACCATGGTCGCCGCGAGAGACGGGTCGTAGGCGTTGGCCGTCGCCAATGCTTGGTCGTAAGCGACTCAACCGGCGCGGTAGGCGCTCAGCACGGCGACAGACGTTGGGGCGAGGGTCGTGGAGGTAGTCGTTGCGGGGATGCTCGTCGTCGTTGTGGACTTAGCGTCCGTCGTCGAGGGGGCACCGCCGCGTGTGCTGCCGCAAGCGGACAAGGCGAGCGACAGGCTCAAGGTAGCGGCGATCGATGCCGATCGAATACCTCGCCAACCAGATTGCATAGGTGAAGACCTCCCTTCGACCGATGGTCCTCGGTAACCCAGGATCAGCTGGTCGAGAACCTCCTGATCCGACAATCTCCACCAATACACCAGGGAAAACGGCACTTCAAAGAGAGCCGACTCACCTCGGAGTACCCGTTCGCACGGCGGTGTGAGAGGAGTTGGACTGGTCTGATCGGACCTTGTGGCTTCGTCGGTCCCACAAAAGCCGGGCATCCTCGATGGAGCGCCAGCTCGAATCGGCCCATCGGTCGAGCGCACCGAGCGGCTCATCGAGGGAACGGCCGAGATCCGTTAGTTGGTACAGCGTCGCGGTCTCGACCCGCCCGGGATCGAGGTGGCGACTGATCAGCCCGTCCCGTTCCGCGCGCCGCAGCGTGTCGGTGAGGACCTTGTGGGAGATCCCGTCCAAGGCGTCATGGATGTCGCGGTAGCGCCGACCGCCTACCCTGAGCTCAGCGAGAACTGGCAGCGTCCAACGTCCCGAAACGAGATGGATCACGTCCTGAGGCGACACCCACCGGAAAATGTGGCCGCCTCTGACTTCGCTCATGTGAAGTGCTCGCCCGCTGTCTGTCTGAGACAGATGGGTCGATATGAGGACGCGACCGAACAGCCCTCCAACGGTCGCAGACCAGAACGAGAACCTATAGGTGTCGTCCGCCTCTGGAGACCCACTTTGCTATCGCACGCGAGCAGGGAGATGGACACCTTGCCGCCGCAACCATCGTCAGGACGCCGATGTGGCAAGTATCCGGAGGAGTCCCGGCGAGACGTCGCCGACCTCAGGCCCGACCAGCACCGCACGATCGCCGACGTGTCGAAGGAGCTCGACCTGGTCGAGCAGCTCGTCGGCGACTGGGTTCGCCAGGAAAAGCTCGACCGGGACGAGCGTGAGGGCCTGACCCGCGAGGAACGCGACAAGCTCGACAAGCTGTGCCGGGACGTGAAGCGCTTCCCGACCGAGTGCGAGCTGCTCAAAACTCTCCCGACATTCATTGCGCGCGGGCACTCTAGCTGAGTACTCTGCCGTGGCAACTAATCGTTGTGAAGGAGTACTTCTCGGGAAGGGAGACGGGATGCGCCGCGTCCGGCTGCTTGTAGTCCTCACT
Source organism: Acidimicrobiales bacterium (assembly GCA_052148655.1). Classification (GTDB taxonomy): domain Bacteria; phylum Actinomycetota; class Acidimicrobiia; order Acidimicrobiales; family Bog-793; genus Fen-455. The sequence goes on along the minus strand of JBKQHU010000046.1, from coordinate 7,894 downwards.
GGTGCCGTTCTTCTCAATTTTGCAATCTGCCCTTCGATCGCAGGAGCGACCGTCACGCCGTCGCCTTCGACCGTCACCACCAGCCCACCAGCCCCACTCGACGCGGTGGGCTGTACCGGGGTGCTTCCGACCGACCAGATCGAGAACTGCGTGTCCATTCTCGGCGACGCGAGCTATCTCGAAAGCGTCGCTGGCAGTGCCTACACGCACTTCGGGTCCGTGACCGGCCACGAGGAGATCACCGGGCCGAGCATCCCGAACGGCTACCTCAATTCCTCCAAAGTGACGATAACGACCGGCACCACGGGTCCACTGGTCAGCTGGGACCCCGATGGCCCTGTCGAGTCCGGCAACTACTGCGCGATCTTCTGGCAGAACGTGGGCGGTGGTTACAGCGAGAACGGACCAGCGTGCGAGGACGTCACCTAGTGTTCTGCCACCCGGCGATCGGAGGGGAACGGATTGCGACCGCTCATCGTCCCCAACGGGCCGTTGACTACAATGCTCAAGCATCTTTGACCTCGACCAGTTGGGCCTCACAGAGTGGTTTTGATGGGCGAGTCCCCTCGTGCAGCGAGAGAGGCGCTCGTCGAGAGTCGGCGTCTCCGGTTCGGAACTCGCGCGGATCGGCGTGGCGCGTGGCTCGTGCTTGTCCTCTTCGGAATCGCCACACTCGTGGCGCTTCCTCTGTACCGGATTCGAGTCAGCTGCCTACCCAGCCTCCGGTGTACCTCTCAAGCCGGTCCTCCCGCCGCCGTCGCCGGGATCTATGTGTTCACAACCTCGGGAGTGTTGCGACTGTGCTACTGGTCGGTGGCCTTCATCATCGTCTTCTCGATCACGTTCGCGCACTACCGCCGGTTGAACGCAATGACGGGAGTGAGAGGGAAGACGAGGCCCATGATCCGGATCGGCCTCCTCCTGCTCGCACTCGTTCTCGTTGCCGGTGGGCTCATCGTTCCGTTGGGCATCCGACTGGGCGCCTTCGGAACCGCACCGCTCCTGATCATCGCTGTGAGCCTCGCGGTGCTTGCCGTGTACGAGCGGAGCGCGGGAACGGTTGGGCTCGTCGGCGGGTACTGGATACTCGCCGCGTTCTCACTGTTCTACAACGACGCCAACGAGCTCCGGCGAGTCCATCTTGGAGGGCCGTTCACCGGCTCGTGGTCTCTTCTTCCGAACCTCGTTGTCCCGGGAACCTACCTCATCCTCACTGGACTGCTGCTCCTGAGCTCTCACCGGCGATTCCTTCGACCAATGCGACAATCGGGAGTAAGCCATGACTGACGCCGCAGCCGAACTCGATGAGATAGTCCACCAGCGCTCCAGGTTGGGGATCCTTGCCGTCGCCTATGAGGTCGAGTCGGTTGATTTCAGCTACCTTCAGCGCAACCTGCAACTTACGCCGGGCAACCTCAATGGCCACCTGACCGCCCTCGAATCAGTTGGCCTCATTCGAGTTTCTAAGAGCTTCCGGGGGCGCCGACCGCTGACGTCGATTTCGATCACCTCGGCAGGTCGCAAAGCCTTCCGAGCAGAGATAGCCAGGCTCAAGGCGATCATCGCCCGAGCTGACGCGGCTGACGTCGCGCGAAGCTCCGATCGCCCTGTGAGCCGCGCGACGCTCCGCGATCCCCCGCTTCGCACGACGTAATCCCAAGTTGTCCAGTACCACCGCCATGATGGTTCGTCGTCATGGCGGTGGGCGGTACCTGGGTTTCGAGGCGTGCTGGCCGTCACCGTTAAGTGCCGCGTGGTCACTTGTGGGAGCTTGCGTCGCAGGCGAAAGAGCGGCCCTAGCCTGTCCCGGAACCGAAACCAAGTCGTGGCACGCGCCCCATTGATCGTCACTCCGAACTACTTTATACTGCAAACTAGTGCTGCCGGTTGGCCGCTCAGAGTCATACTGGTCACCGCCGAGGGAGGAGGGCGCTATCGCGCAACCCCGCTGATTCCCGAACGTCGCTGCGGTCGGTCACTGATCGACCATTTCCGTCGTTAGACAACTCGTCCGCGTTCGTCCGTGCTCCACGAGTGCTTTGTGGCGCCAGGTCGCTCCAGTTGAAGCTGGTGTGGCGAAACGCGAACGATTCATCGACAGCATCCGAAGCGGAGGTTAATTGATGTTGTCCGTGATCTTGAACGGTACTTTGGCGATTGCGCGCGGAGTTTCGGACACATCGGCAACTCCCGGGTGTTGGTCGACCTGTTTCAGAGCTGGTCGCTGACCCAGTTGTCAGTCATGAAGGGAATATACGGGTCCCATGCGCTCAGTTGCGCGGTTCGGCTCAGGCACGCTTGTTACCCTCGAACGTATACGGGCTTGGCCGAAAGGTCTGCCCTCCAGGTGGGACGGCCAGGGCAGAATCTGGGTCGGATGACCTCGCAATCTCTGTGTATACGCCTGAGACAGCGAACCGCAATGGAGCTGCTTGCGTGATGATCGACGCGTCCGGGTCGCAAGTGAGTTACGAAGTAGGGGCGCCGAGCGCGGTGAGGAGCCGAGCGATCGCGGAAGAGGCGTTGGACGCGCTGCCGCTGTCTGCCTCTCCGCCCGTAACCGCTGCTCGCGATGAGCAAGGGATCTGTGAAGTGCCGGTCGCCTCATTGCGGCAGGGACCGACGGTGCGCTCGGACGGCGTCGACGAGCGCTATGCGAAGCTGCTTGCGTCCGTCGTGACGCCGCTGCCACCCATCGTCGTTGACAGCGGGACAATGAGTGTCCTCGACGGTGTCCATCGGGTACGTGCAGCCGTCCTGCGACAAGAGACATATATTCGCGCCAGGTACGTGAACGGATCGGAGCCGGAGCTGCTTATTGTGGCTATCCAAGCGAATGCCTCTCACGGCAGGCCGTTAAGTCTCACGGACCGGAAGGACGCTGCGGGACGTTTGCTCTCGCTAGCTTCTGACATGTCGGACCGGGCAGTCGCGGCGATCTGCGGTCTCTCGCCCACGACGGTCGGCTTTCTCCGATCTTCCATGGCCCCGAATGGACAGGTGAGCTTCCGACAGGGCAGGGACGGTCGCGTTAGGGGACCCCGTAAGTTTGAGAACCAGCCGACTGGACAGAGCGAGACGGGTTCGTCCCGATTGGAGGGCGCCGCTCGGCGAGATATCGGAGGTCGGTTTGAGTCGGCAGGTCGTGCACGGCTCCCGATCGCCCAACGAGACTCCGCGGACGCTCCAAATCACTCAGTCGTGTCCAAGCCATTGCTGATCGATGCTGCATTTCACGCGAGTGTTGACCTGGAGCAGTTTGCCACCTGGTTCGACGACCATCGGATCACGGGGCAAGAGGTCACGCTTGCCCTCTCGCTCATTCCGATGAGTCGACTCTACGAAGTGAGTGCCGAGGCGCGATCACGAGCGAGTTTTTGGCAGGAGATGGCGGGGACATTGGAGAGGATCGCGCGCAGTGGCGCACGACAAGGGTAGATTTCGGTAGCTGGTATCGATAACGATGGTGCCCTCGACTGAAATTGCATTAAGCGAGCAACGGCAAGACCGCGCTGTGCGTTGCTGACGATTGTCTCTGGCTAATCCCGGAGCATGGCCAAGCGCCGGCGGAGATCGCCTCGCCGGTGCGCCCAACCCTCAACTGTCCAAACTGGACAGTTGAGGGTTGGAGTAGGAACGGCGGACCACAGCCGGTGCCGACGGAGTTGCCATTCGCCTGCACCGTTAAGCGCCATTATGCGATCAGGAGATGGCGACCGGCAGGACGTCTGCTGCTGTGACGTACTTCCAGGTGTGATCACGGTGGCGTGAGAAGCAACCGCGGTCGCGGCGGTGCGAGTCCTATAAGGCAGAGGTGCCGGGAGGCTATTAAAACCTCTGTGGACTAGGCACCCGCCGCGAAGTTATCCTGGAAATGTCACTTGACCCTGGATACGGGGCGTTGTTACCTGTAGCTGGAGCGCCGAAACCTCCTTTGAGTTCTGATCACCGTCGGGGGCCACCCGGACGGGAGCAATCCGGGAGCACCGCGAGACCAGTTCGGCCCGCGTAAGCGCTTGAAAGTCAGGGAGTGGTGGTGACCAGGCTTAGCACGTCGTCGCGTCACGCTCGCTCGGGAGCGACCAGGGGGCAAGTGGCCATCTGGTCCTCCAGTCCTAATGCCCCGGTATCGACTCCTTATAGCTCACCCAGGAAGGTCGCCAGCGTTCTCTCACAACTCCGCCAGCATCTCGGATGACCAGCCACCGCGTCTCACCTTCCCGCGGGCGATGGTGTCAACGGCTATCCGGCACCAGGGCATGCGTCCTCTTCTCATCAGTCATCGCAATCATGGTCGTAACAGTGCCGCTCGTCGTCACCTTCTGGTCGAGCGGTTCACCCGTTCTCCGTCAAGAGGCCAAGGAAACGACAGTGACAGGACCAAGCCTGTTGTCAAGCTTGTCGAGCCCCGAGCAACGGCTCTTGTATCAGGCACAACAACTCCTGATCGCAAGCTGCATGCGCAACCACGGATTCCGTTATTGGGCTGTTCCGTGGGGAAGCCTCCAGCCAACAAATGAGCCGCTTCCATACTTGCTGCCCAGTGCCTCTTGGGCGAGACTCCATGGCTTTGGCGTGGACCAAGGGCCGGACCCAAACGCGGCGTATGTGAGCCGCCTCTTGGCTGCCAGACTGACAAGCTATCAGGCCGCGCTCTTCGGCTTCGACACAGCTTCCGCACAGGTTACGGTCACCATACCGCAGGGCGGCGTCGTTGGCCACAGTACGGCTGGGTGCCAAGCTAGCGCAGAGGCCGAGTTATACGGAAACTTTCGCTCGTGGTTTCGAGCTTCGACCATCGTATCCAATCTTATCGCCTGGCTCCATGCGCAGATAGCTGACAGTCCTATCTATCAGCGTCATCTCAGGAGCTGGATAACGTGCGCTAAAGCTGCCGGCTACGATTGGTCCAGTCCGCTTGCCGCTGCGGTGATATTCCAATCTCGCGAGGTGGCCCAGCCTTCCGCACAAGAGATTAGGGCTGCTGTCCAATCAGCCACCTGTGCAGCATCGAGCCGTCTTATCGCGATTGCCTCCGAGATTGGCACGTCACGTGCGGCCATTGTGGAAGTCCGCTACGGATCGGAGGTGAATGCCTATCGGCAGCTAGAGGAAAGGGCCTTACGGGTTGCCCGAACGGTACTGGCGCAGCATGTCTAGTTCCAAGAAGGCACTCAATGTCTGACTTTGTGAAGTAGCGCACAGCTAAGGATGTGCGCTGACGTCGAAGGAGTAATCAAAATGAGGCAGGTCCGACTCGCATTATTGGTGGTACTGATTCCACTTGGCATGATTGTTGGCGGGGCATCGGCGGCCGCAGCGGCTACGGTGCCAGCACACGGGAGCGCTATCGCCCAAAACGGCAACGGCCCGCTTGCGGAGCCAACAGGATGTCCGTCCTCACCGGGCGAACTCTGCAGCTACATTTATCAGGGAGCGGGCCAGGGAGCGGGTGACATTTGTTTCTATAGGCCGAACGCCGTTGATAACTGGGGGTCGTTGGAGAGCCCAGGCGGTCTGAATTGCAACGAGAACACGGGGGCTCTTGTCAACACGCACACCTCGGGCGATGTTGCGCTGTACCAAGGTAAGGATCAGACCGAGCAGGAGTCATGTATCGGCGCGGGCAGCTATTACGCCGACTTGGGCCAGAATCAGTACCCTAATGGCGCGTATCTGCTCGATGATATAGATTCGAGCTACCAAGAACCCACGGGGAGTTGCTAGTAGATGGGAGGGGACGGGCTCATAGTCTGCTTTTGGCAATGGTGGGTCCGGTGACGACCAGGCGTTGATTGGGGAATGGCTCTCCTGGGGTGGAACGAGTGGGTCCGCCTGCTTTTCTGCCCCAGGAGCCTGCCGTGATAGACAACCATCGGTGATTTGCAGGGCGACGCGCTCAACGGGCGCATGGCTGGTGCGATACGTGGAAGTCGCCAATCGTGACGGGTGCCTCTATCAGGACTGCGGACCGGGTTCTGTGGCAAGTGGTGCAGGACCGACTGTCGTCGAGGCAAGACAGGGGAGGAAGGGGCATGAGTTGAGCGCGAAGAGACGCCCTTAGTGCGTCAGTGTGAGGAGCTGTCTGCAAGTAGTCCGGTGTCGGGGCCAACAACCTTCGGGGAGCACTGGGTAGGAACGCCGCGCTGGGAGCCGAAAGGCGCGACGGCGTGCCCAGAGGAAGGATTGAGTGACACTGTCGAGGCTGCGTGTGTCTACGCACTTTGCGATTGTTTAGTATGCTATACCTATGAAGATAGAGAAGCAGGTCTTGGGCGGGGAGGCAACGTTGGTCTCGCCGATGGTGTTCCGGCTCGACCCGCGCTCGGGGGTGCCGACCTACCTGCAGCTCGTCCATCAAGTCGAGCACGCTCTGCGGCTGGGCTACTTGACACAGGGAGACCAGTTGCCGCGGATCAAGGACGTAGTCGCGTCACTCTCGATCAACCCGAACACCGTGCTCAAGGCCTACCGCGACCTCGAGCAGAAGGGGTTCATCGCAAGCCGCCCGGGCCAGGGCACCTTCGTCAAGGTCGCCCCCGACACCGTCGGCCTCCCGGAGCTGACCGAGCTCCGGAGGACTCTCGTCGCCGGCTGGCTCCGTGATGCAGCAGCAGCCGGCCTCGACGAGGACGGGATCGTCGCCCTGTTCATGAGCGCGCTGCGGGATTTTCATGACCGTCCCGCCGAGCGTCGTCCCTCGCGCCGCGACGGGCGGCGCAGGAGAGAGGGAGTGGCGTGAACGTCATCGAGACGTCGGGGCTCGGGAAGCGCTACCGCAGCACCTGGGCGCTTAAGGACTGCACCCTCGCCATACCAGCCGGCCACGTCGTCGCCCTCGTCGGGCCGAACGGGGCCGGCAAGACGACGCTGCTCCACTGTGCGGTCGGACTTCTCACCGCGACCACCGGGAAGGTGACGGTGCTCGGCGACCTCGAGGCCGGCTCGCTCGACGCCCTCGAGCGCGTGGCCTTCGTCGCCCAGGACGCACCCTTGTACCGGCACCTCTCCGTCCGGGCGATGCTCAGTGTGGCGCGCAACTTGAACAGGCGCTTCGACGAGGAACAAGCCGAACGGCGCCTTCGGACTCTCGAGATCCCGCTTGACCACAAGGTGGGCAAGCTCTCCGGTGGCCAGCAAGCCCAGCTCGCACTCACCTTGGCGCTCGCACGTCATCCCGACCTGCTCGTGCTCGACGAGCCGGTCGCCCGGCTCGATCCGCTCGCACGCCACGACTTCATGTCGCTCGTGGTGACCGCGGTCGCCGAGGGCGGCCTTTCCGTGCTCTTCTCCTCGCATGTCATCTCGGAGCTCGAGCGGGTGGCCGACTATCTGATCCTCCTCACCCACGGTCAGGTCCAGATGGCAGGAGAGATCGACGATCTCCTTGCCGGCCACACGGTGCTGAGCGGACCCGCGAAGGAGTCCGGCGCCCTCACCGAGCGGTTTCCGGTCGTGCAGTCTCAGCTGGCCGGTCGTCACGCACAGTTGCTCGTCCGGACGAACGGGAGCTCGGACCCACCGGCCGGCTGGGAGTCCGACGATGTCTCGCTCGAAGAGCTCGTCCTCGCGTACCTTCGGGAACCGTCCGCGTCGACGCTGCCGGGGCCGCTCAACCTCATGGCTACGAGCTCAAAAAAGGCGCCGCTATGACCACCTTGAGCATTGCCCCTGTGTTCCCGCAGATCCACGAGCACCCCGTCCCGTGGCGGCCGATGGCGCGAGCGACCTGGCTGCAGCACCGAGCGGGCTTGTGCAGTGTTTTGGTGCTGTTCACCGCCTGCGCGCTCGCGATCGTCCTGGAGCAGTTCGCCACGGGCGCGAACTACGCCCGCTACGTCGCGGACGGGTGTGTCGTCCGTCCCATCCATGTTCCCTGTGGCACGATCTACAA
>JBKQHU010000045.1:0-22724 GCA_052148655.1 Acidimicrobiales bacterium | reverse complement strand
CCGGCGCGCTAGCCCGGCAAGAACGCCGTCCCGGCTCGAGCCCTCTGTTTCGGCAGGGGGCTTTTGTTATGTCAGAGGTAATGTCAGAAAATGTAGCCAAGTTGATAGCCATACTGGCGACATTTAGCCGGACTGGGCATAACTGGGCAGCATTGGCCTTCAGTGGAAATGCCGATTTACCTGGACGTATGCATACTGGTCACTACCAGCCGGACGGTACATTTACAGACTGGCAGTCAGGAGGTTCGAGGGTTCGAGTCCCTTCGCCTCCACCCGAAAGTCCTGGTCACGGGAGTGTTCGGGTGTGGCAGCCTCTCTCAGGGCCGGCAAATGTAGCCGTGTAGCCACACCGCCGAGACCGGAGTCCGCAAAGAGGCTTGCGCTGTTCGTCGAGGACGTCGTCTTGAATGCTCGCGCCTGTGAGCTGTCTTGGGTCAACGACCTGCGGAGGTCTGCCGACCGTCGGACGATAGCGAAGAGACGCGTGCCCCGACTGGTCTATCTAGATCCAACTCGCCGTGAGTAACAAGGCCGCAGTAGCACAGAGCAGAACTGGACAGATCTTGAAGAAGATGACAGGGGTGCGGGCTCCGGTCACCGCCGTCAGTAGGGCGACTGCGACGAGCATGACGGCTGACGCCCGGTAGACCCAGTCTGCGAATGCATGGTGCGAGCCGCCAAGCGCGGCGGCGATGACGACGACAGTGGCGATGAACCACATCGTCATCGCCTCGGCGATCCACTCCTGCGCGATGACCAACCGGTTGTCGCGGGAGGTGTCGCTGAAGCCGCGCAGGACCCGCGCTGTGGGTAGAACATGAGCCACTCCCCACAGGCCGACGACCCCTGCGGCGACGTAGGCGAGCACGTCACTCACACCAACATGATGCACTTTGGTCACCGCAGCACCCAGGGTCAAAAGGCCCATGGGTCTAGAAGCCTCACCTGGTCAGTTGGCAGTCACACGGACTGGTTGAGCGTGGACGAGTCAGTCTGCGGGAACAGTGAGTGACGCCAAGAGCGCTTCGACGCGTGTTCTGATCTCGTCTCGGATCGGACGGACCGCCTCAATTTCGCGCCCCGCGGGATCGTCGAGTTCCCAGTCTTCGTAGCGCTTGCCGGGATACAGCGGGCAGGCGTCCCCGCAACCCATGGTGATCACGACATCAACGGCGCGGACGACCTCGTCGGTCCAGGGTTTTGGAAATTCTGCCCGGATGTCGATGCCGACCTCGTCCATTGCCTCGATGACAGCAGCGTTGATCTCCGAGGCAGGCTCGGAGCCTCCCGAGTAGACGACGACACGGTCGCCGGCGAGGTGACGCATCCACCCGGCTGCCATCTGGGAGCGTCCTGCGTTGTGGACGCAGAGGAAGAGGACGGCAGGGACGGCCGATGGCAACGAACCTTCCAGCTTTCCGAGCGCCTGAAGCCGTTCGCGTGCGAACCGCTCGGTCAACAGCGGGAGGAACGCCGTGGTCTTGGCCGTCGCGAGAAGTTGGTCCATCGAGTCGACGACGAACCGCTCAATGGTCTCAGGTCCGAACACTCCTGCGAACCTTGGAGCGAGCCTTGCCGAAACCTCGTGGACGAGGTGTTGCTGGTCATGCGGAAGGTCTGTTAGCTGACGAGCGGTCATTGCCCTTCTCCTTTTGGCTGGCGTGAACTGTGGGGGTCATTGGCGAGGTGCACTGTGGCGCGCCCGATCTTGTTGTGAATAAGGCGCACCGCGCGAGGGCCCTGGGCTCGACGGTCGAGAAGACCGGGTGACGAGCCCGCGACCGGCATTGTGTGCGTCACGCAGTTGCTCCGAGGCTTGGTTGCGCTCTTGCCGGGTAGTAGCGCCGTCTGGCCCACAAGGACACGTACACCAACCCGACGAGGACCGGAACCTCGATGAGAGGACCGACGACTCCTGCGAGAGCCTCGCCACTCGTGACGCCGAACACGCCGATGGCGACGGCAATCGCCAGCTCGAAATTGTTGCCCGCCGCGGTGAACGCCAGGGTGGCGGTCCGCTCATAGGGAAGGCCGAGCGCTCTGCCGAGCGCGAACGACCCGAACCACATGACGGCGAAGTACCCCAGTAGTGGCAGGGCGATGCGGGCGACGTCGGCTGGCCGCGAGGTGATGGTGTGTCCTTGGAGGGCGAAGAGGATGACGATGGTGTAGAGCAGCCCGTAGAGGGCGAACGGGCCGAGGCGGGGCAGCAACTTGGTCTCATACCATTCCCGGCCGCGGGCTCGTTCGCCAAAGGTGCGGGTGAGGAACCCCGCCACGAGAGGGACGCCGAGGAAGATGGCCACGGTTTCGGCGATCCGGCCGACCGACAGGTGCAGTCCGACGGTGCTGAGGCCGAGCCAGCCGGGCAGCACCGTCAGGTAGAAGTACCCGAGTAACGCGAAGGCGACAACCTGGAACAACGAGTTGATGGCCACCAACACCGCGGCAGCCTCCCGGTCTCCGCCCGACAGGTCGTTCCAGATGAGGACCATGGCGATGCAGCGGGCCAGGCCGACGATGATCAGCCCGGTCCGGTAGGTGGGCAGGTCGGGCAACAGCAGCCAGGCAAGCGTGAACATGACCGCCGGTCCGATCACCCAGTTGAGCACCAGGGACGTGACGAGCATCCGCTTGTCCCGGGTGACCGAGCCGAGCTTGTCGTAGCGGACCTTCGCGAGCACCGGGTACATCATCACGAGGAGACCGATGAAGATCGGCAACGACGTACCCGAGGACACCTGGATCGCGTTCAGGTGCGTGTTCAGACTCGGGATGGCCCGCCCGAGCCCGACGCCGGCGACCATGGCGGCGATGATCCAAACCGGCAGGAAGCGATCGAGGAACGAGAGGCGGGCGATGACAGGGACGTCGGTCGTCACCTCGCTCGGCGGGCGCTCGGATGCGACGTCGGTCACGGCTGGGCCCCGTCAGATTCCACGGTGCGCTCAAGACGACTCAACAACATGAGTTTGATCCGGTCGTGGTCCCGGTCAGCTCGGGACCGGTGGCGCAGCAGGCACTTTCTCCGGGAACGTCAGACCGAAGCTGCCCGCCAGACATCTCGGCGTCGGCCAAAACGGTGTAGATCTCCCATGGCTCGCCGCCTGGCCCGTGCACCCACACCTTGTCCTGGACGGCGTAGCAACACGAGGTTTGCGACTCGAACGCGGTCGCCAGACCGTCAGCGGTGAGACGTTCCTGGGCCACCATCACCTCGTCGGTGCTCGCCACCTCGACCCCGAGGTGGTTGATCGTTCCGGCGGTCTGGTTGGCGTTCTCGATCAGCACCAGCTTGAGCGGCGGGTCCGCAATGGCGAAGTTGGCGTAACCGGAACGTACCTTGGCTGGTTCAGTCCCGAACAGCTTGGAGTAGAAGTCAACGGCGGCGTCGATGTCGCTGACGTTGAGAGCGAGCTGGACTCTGGACACTACGCGCCTCCGGTAAGATTGACGAGGATCGATGCATCCAGTATGATCAATGCATTGACAACTGTCAATAGGAGGTCCCCATGGCGAAGCTGGTCGCAACGATCGAGCCGACGGAGCAGTGCTGTCCTTCGGTGCTTGCTGCCCCTCTCGATGCCGAAGAGGCCGCCGAACTGGCGAGCGGATTCATGGCCCTGGCTGATCCGGTCAGGCTGCGGGTCTTGAGCATCCTCGCCACCGCGCCGGACGGTGAGGTATGCGTGTGCGAGTTCGTGGGGCCGCTCGGCAAGAGCCAGCCGACCATCTCCCACCACGTCAAGATCCTGGGCGAGGCAGGCCTCGTGACCGGAGACCGGCGCGGCAAGTGGGTCTGGTACTCGCTCAACCGTGAACGGCTCGCCGCGCTTCAGGCAGCCCTTCAGCCCAGCGGGTAGATGGCGAACAAGACCTTCACCTCTGCGACATCCAAAGGAGCGAGACATGACCACGAGCGACTCTGAGCAGATCTACGAGGCGGTACGCGACCGCTATGCCACTGCCGCCCACGCGGCGTCGAACCGCTCGTGCTGCGGGCCGGGCGATACCACGAGCGGAGTCGTCAGCACCAATCTCTATGAGAAAGACGAGATCAACGCCCTCCCAGCCGACGCCGTAGCGGCCTCGCTCGGATGCGGGAACCCCACCATGCTCGCCGACCTGCAACCGGGCGAGGTCGTCCTAGACCTCGGCTCGGGCGGAGGGATCGACGTGTTGCTGTCGGCGCGCCGAGTCGGTCCGACCGGCAAGGCGTACGGCCTGGATATGACACCGGAGATGCTGGATCTCGCCCGGAAGAACCGGGCCGAGACCGGGTTGACCAATGTCGAGTTCCTCCAGGGCACGATCGAAGAGATCCCTCTTCCCGGCGAGTCAGTCGATGTGGTCATCTCCAACTGCGTCGTTAATCTGTCGCCCGACAAGGACGCTGTTATGCACGAGGCGTTCCGAGTGCTCAAGCCAGGCGGACGTCTGGCGATTGCGGACATCGTGCTGCGCCACGAGCTGTCGGACCAGACGAGGGCGCTTATCGGATTGTGGACTGCGTGCGCGACTGGTGCCCTAGTCGTCGAGGACTACGAGGTGAAGTTGAGGGCAGCTGGGTTCGAGGCCGTAGCCATCCAACCCACGCGCCTATTCGAGAACGACGATGTCGTCAGTTTGGCGGCAGAGCTCTCAGTCGACTCCGGGCTTCCCGAGGACACTGATCGCGACAAGGTCATGGCCGAGGTCGCTGGCTCGGTCATGAGCGCATCGGTTCGAGGGCGGAAGCCGGAGTAATCAGCGCTGCTCTATCTGAGCCTCAATCCGTCCATAGCAAAGGTGCACGTTGGCTAGTTGACGCGAGATTCCCTCGAGGACGTCGCCACGGATGTGCGGGCCCAGACTCGGTAGAGAGACGGGTCATCAAGCGCGGTAGTGCGACACTCCTCTAAGACAGGACACCGTCCACAGATCCGCGCAGCAAGACCGAGCGCGTTGCCACTCGTCGGAAACAAGAGATCGCATCCCATACCCCGACAGGCGGCGCGAGCTTGCCAATCCCCTCGGACGATCGGGCTGTAACTGTCGATCAGTCCCGGCGTGTGCGGCCCGGGGACATCGGCGACATAGGTCCGCCCGGCGAGAGCGACGACGTCCAGGAAGTTGGCCTGCTCGCCACTCATTGGAACCGGCATCGTTCCTCCCTCGGTTGGTGCGCCCGCCGGGCCCTGTCAGTTGACCCGCAAGATCGTCTCCGACACTACGCGGATGAATGCGGATTCTGTGAGACCCGGACTCGGCCGGGCGCGCTCTCAAACTAAGACGCTCACCTGTGAAGAGCCTGGGAGACTGCTTGGAGCACGCCGGGGAGAACGTCCCCGCCGTGCAACCTGGCACCGGAAAGGACTTAGCCCGCCGTTCATCCCCACCCAGTCTTTCCTCACTTGGTAAGTACTGGCGCTCCAACGCTGTTTGTCGGGGGCGACCGTACACGCCATCCTTGTCGACCTCGGCTGAACTTGTCCGGCAGAACTGTCGCGGACGCAGTTCCCGCTTGATGCGCAATAGCCACGTTTCGGTGAGCCGCGGGCGCACGGCTCAGTTCATAGCCGGAGTCTCGTAGGGCAAGTGCGGCGCGGTCGAACGCAGGTCGCGTTCGTGGAATCCCCGTTTGCTCCGACACTGCAGGTGTGTGGCGACCAGTGTCCTCGTTGTCCATGTCTCCTCCTTTGTCCGAGAGCCGCTCTTCAGGCTCGCTGCCGAACAGCCTGCGCCTGGAGGCTCCGAGGACACCAAGAGTTCTCTGTCAGTTGCCTACGTGTTTCCTCCGCGAGTCGCAGCGCACGTGCGATGCGTCCTCCTTATTTGCTTTGTCGGCCAAGGGCCGACTATCGGAAAGACTTGGCAAAGAAACAGGAAAGAAGAGCCACAGTTGCCGGCGAGGGTGCGCGCCGTCCGGCATGCTCGATGAGATGACGGCCGAGGCGGCGCCTGCCAACCCACATCGCCAGCTCGCAGAACCCCGAAGGCGCACCGCTGGTGGCACGACGACGACAACACGTGGCCCCGGATCGCGCCCCGTCCGTCCGCGCAATTCGAGACGACCCGCCAAGGCGCGCAAGGCGACCCTCCATTGGCCGTCGTGGAAGAGCCATCGCGTTTACGTGCGCGACCGGAAGCAGCATCGCAGGCTCCTGCGGCGCGCCCGGCGCACCTGGGCCGGTCGGCACCCCGTGGCGACCGGGGCATTGGCAGCGTTGGTCCTCTTGACACCGCTGTGGGTCTCCCTCGGCGGTGCGCTCACGAACCCCGCGCTCGGATTATCCGTTCCGGCGCGCTTTGCAGAGTGGCTCCGTGACAACGGCGGCGGCTCGCTCGTGAACACCGCCGAGAACTGGTGGTACTCCCACCACCAGCCTCCCGTCGGTGGGCGGCCCCTGGCAGCGGCTCTGCCTTCTCCGCAGCACACCCGCGTTGTCGCGACTGGCGTGAGACACGATTCTCCCGCTCAGCTCCCGGTACCGGCAGCACTCACGCCATTCGCCAGTCCCGCCCTGCCCGGAGAGGGCAGCTGGAGGCCCGTCGGCCGCCTCGTGCAGGGGATTCCGGCTGTTTACGAGACGTTCCTGCGGCCGGATGCGGTGCACACGAGCGTCGTGGACGGGATCGCCTGGATGGACACAAAGCTGTTGTCGGCGACCTTGTACTCCGGCAGCTACATTCCCGGCGGGGGCCCCTATACCTATACGGCCCCGATCCAGCCCAACGCGGCCAGCTCGCTCGTGGCTGCGTTCAACGCCGGGTTCCGGATGCAGGATGCAAATGGCGGCTACTACACCCAAGGGCAGACGATCATCCCTCTGCGCGCCGGCGCGGCGTCGTTCGTGATCTACCGGAACGGCAGCGCCACGGTGGGAGCATGGGGAACGGATGTGAGGATGAGTTCGGATGTGGTCGCGGTGAGGCAGAATCTCAACCTCCTCGTCGACAACAGGAGGCCGGTTCCCGGCCTCAACGCCAACGACACGACCACGTGGGGGAACACTCTCGGCAATCAGGTTTACGTGTCGCGATCGGGGATCGGGATAACCAGTGACGGGGCTCTCGTCTACGTCGGGGGACCGAACCTCAACATCACCGACCTCGCCAACCTCCTGGTAAGGGCCGGGGCCGTGCGGGCCATGGAGCTGGACATCAACACCGACTGGGTGAACTTCGCCACCTTCGCGCCGTCGACTCCGAGCGGCCTGGCTTCGCCGGCGAACGGCACCGACCTGCTGCCGTTCGCCGGCATGGCAGGACCACCGACCCGGTACTTCGACGCGTGGTGGGCGCGCGATTTCATCACGATGTCAGCCCGCTGATCCTGCACCGTTCGGCCCTGGTCAGCGCTCCGGAACAACCTTGCGCCTCGACAGGGCCGCCCCCCGGGCGCGGGCCGTTGAGCTCCGGAAGAGGTTGCTCAGCCCGGAATCCTCCGCCAGAGTCCGCGAGGCAACAGGCGCATCAGAGCTAGGACGGGGCGGAGCACCGGAGGAACCCACACAACCGGAGCGCCGGTCTCGAGACCCCTGACGACGGCCTCGGCTACAGCCTGGCTCTCGACAGCGAAGGGGGCGGCCTTCAGCCCAGCGGTCATCTTGGTCCGTACGAACCCCGGTCGCACGACGGTCACTCCCACTCCGCTGCCCTCGAGCGCGTCGCCGAGTCCGAGGGCGAAACCGTCGATCCCCGCTTTGGCGGCGCCGTAGACGAAGTTCGCCTTTCTGACACGAACGCCCGCGACCGAGGAAAGGACCACGATCCGACCGGTCCCCTGGGCGTGGAGAATGGTGACAAAGGCGCCGAGCGCGGCGGCAGGCCCTGCGAAGTTCGTGACGATCGTGCGCGAGACAGCTTTCGCGTCGAGCGCGTCCAACTCGGACGTGCCGAGAGCACCGACAGCCATCAGCACCAGGTCCACCGAGCCGAGCTCCGAGGCGGCCCTCTCGGCGAAGGCATCGAGACGGTATGTCTCGGCTACGTCGAGAGACCACGTGAGCACGCGCTCCACACCGCGGGCGCGCAGCTCTGCGGCCGTCGACTGAAGGCCTGCCTCGTCCCGGCCGGCAAGCACAACGGCTGAAAGGCGCCGGTCGGCAAGCAGCATCAAGGTGTCGCGGGCGATCTGCGAACCGCCTCCGATGACGACGGCCGTCTGGGGCATGCCCGTCGCGTCGATCACACTCCCACCCTCGGCCTCGCCGGGCGTCGCCCAGTGCCGAGCCCGACGCGACGCGCCAGGTCCGAACTGAGCACCCCTTCGGGATCAAGGCCCTCCCTGATCTCCAACCAGCTTGCGAGTCGCGGGTACATCGACGCCAACATCTCGGGGCGCACGCGTCCATCCTTGGCCAGGTAGACACGCCCTCCTGCCGACACGACCAGTTCGTCGAGACGGTCGAGCAAGACTCCGAGCCCGGGGGTCCCCAGGGGCACGTCCAGGGCGAGCGTCCAACCCTCCGCCGGGAACGAGAGGTGACCGCGACCCTCGACACCGAAACGTTTGAGGACTGCCAGGAACGATGCAGCCCACGCCTTACTGAGCCGCTCGAGAACGGCTCGTAGTGTCGCCTCGGCCCCGAGGGGCACGACGAACTGATATTGGGTGAAGCCTCGCGGCCCATAGAGAAGGTTCCACTCCGCGAGGCCGTCGAGCGGATAGAAGAAGCTCGCGAGGGGGACCAGCTCTCCGGTCCGGCGTCTTGGTGCCCGTCGGTACCACAACTCGTTGAAAGCCGCGACGGTCCGCGGCGTCAAGAACGAGATCGGCGGGCGCACAGGGACCTGCAGGGGCCTCCGCAGGTCGAGGCGCAGCGGATCGTGCCGCGCGTTGACCGGAAGATCAGCCACGACGGCGTGGTTCGCCCGGGTCAACACGGACCGACCCAGGTGGCGGCTCGCGGCCAGGCCATCCACCCAGGCCACCGAGTAACGGTAGGCGTCCTGGTCCTCCGACAGACGAGCCAAGCAGGAATCGAGGTCGTCTACCCGTTCGGTGTCGACGAGCATGCTGGACGTCTCTATCGGCAGCAGCCGGAGGACTGCCTCGAGGACCACGCCTGTCAGGCCCATGCCACCACACGTCGCCCAGAACACGTCGTCACGCTGCGTGGGGCTGCACTCGACAAGCCCTGTCGGAGTTGCGATTCGCAGGTAGTCGAGGTGCCGGCTGACCGTGCCGTCCACGTGGTGGTTCTTGCCGTGGACGTCACTCGCGATGGCGCCGCCGAGTGTGACGAATCGCGTCCCGGGCGTCACGGGAGGAAACAGTCCTTTCGGGACTAGCCATCTCAGGAGCTCGTCGACAGACACGCCGGCTTGCGCACGCACCTTCGCTACGCCGACGTCCAGTTCGAGAATCCGATTCAGGCCGGTGCAGTCGATGACCAGGCCGCCACCGCATTGGGCCGCATCACCGTAGGAGCGACCGAGACCTCGGGCGACCATGGGAAGCGTGCCACGTTCGCGAATCACGAGATCTTCCAGCTCCGACACCGATTCCGGTCGCACCAATGTCGCGCGGGACGGTGCCGACCGACCCCAACCGGTCAGCAACTCGTGCCGAGAGGCGACACTCATGCGTAGATCCCGCAGATCAACAAAGCGAGCCACGTGAAGCCCAGCACCTGCAGGCCACGATCGCTGAGCGCGAGCTCTTCGGGCTCACCTCCGCGACCCTGCTCGATCGCCAGCTCGACGACGAGGACGGCGAGCACAAAGGGGATGATCGAGAGCTCGAACCAGACGATGTCCTCGGCACGCTCCACCGGCCCGAGACGCCCGGCACGCTCAAAGGCCCAGAGACAGTAAGTCGTCACTGTCACCGACATGGCGAGCATGCGGACACTTCTCAGGAAGGCCGCCGGGTAGGCGGCAAGTGCCGAGCGGTGCAGTTCTCCCTGCTCCTTCAAGACGGAGAGCTCGACGCTTCGTTTCCCGGCGACGATGAGCAGAGAGCCGAACGAGGCCACCATGAGGAACCACGGGGAGATCGTGACATGGGCGACCGCGCCTCCCGCCACCGCCCGAAGGGCGAACCCGGAAGCCACACAGGCCAGTTCAACCAAGGGCAACCGCTTCAGCACGAGCGAGTAGCAGATGCTCACGACCAGATAGGCGGTGATGATCGCGGCAAGGGCGGCCCCGAATATCCAGGCCGCCGTAACGAGCGCAAGCGTCGCGAGGCAAGCCGCGGTCACCAGAGCCAGGCTTACAGAGAGCTGCCCCGAAGCAATGGGCCGCCTCCGCTTGACCGGATGGAGCCGGTCATTTGCCCGGTCGACGACGTCGTTCACGAGGTAGGTCGCGGCTGAAGCGGCCACGAACACGAGCGACGCCACGACGCTGCGGGCGACGACACCAGGGTGGACGATCGTGCCTGCGGCCGTCGGTGCTGCGAAGACGAGGAGGTTTTTCGTCCACTGGCGGGGCCGGGTGGCACTCAGCAACGCCATTGGCCGGCGCCGCCCGGCCCCGGTTTTCCTCGCCGGTGGTCCCTCGTCCTCGAAGACCCATGCTTCAGGGGGTTGCACTTGCACCCGGGTCACAGCGACCACCCGGTCCGCGACAGCAGGTCTGACCCGAGTGCGGTCGCGTCCTCCACAATCCCTCGCTGCGCACGACAGAACATCTCCCGGTTTGCCTCCATCGCGCTCCTCGCCACGCTCACCTCGGGCCGGCCTCAGGGAGCCGCCGGACAAGCCCTCTGACAAGAGTCGGTGAGGATTCGTAGTGAGGGGCTGCGACCTCGTCTCGACCAGCGCAGATGCACACGTCCAGGCGAGCCGCCGCCGCGTAGCCGGACAACAGACCCGCCACGGACACCCGACGCGAGCTCACGACATCACTTCGGTCGCGAACACGATGCCCTCTGTGGCACTCTCGGTGCCGTCGGCCCTGATGATGTAGGCCTCGTAATCCGTTAGGGAACGAGCGAGCTCGGGCCCATCATCGTCCGCGACCACAAGAGCGGTGGCCAGGGCGTCGCACACCGGGAGGTTCGAGCCAACGACGGTCGCGGAGGCGGTACGGAACAGCATCCTCCCGTTCCTCGGGTCGATGAGGTGAGGACCGCGCTCGTAACAACCTGACGTGGCAACTGCGCGGTCGGTCTCCAGCACGCAGGCAAGCGCCTCCGGCCTCCACGGGTGGCGGATCCCTATCCTCCACCCGTATGCGTCTTGGGGCAATCCGAAAATAGCGATGTCGCCCCCGCCATTGACGATCGCGGCCTCGACACCCGCAGAGCGCAAGATAGCGAGTGCCTGCTCGGTGGCCCAACCCTTGACCAAACCTGTCGGATCGAAGCCGCCGGGCATCGCCCAAGGATCGAACCAACCCTGCGAGAGCACCTTCGCCTGCTTGCACAGCTGCAGGACGAGAGCCATCTCGGGTGGAGCGTCCTCGAGGAGGACGCGCCCGGCCCGGAAAAGGCTCATCGGGCTGGCCGGCTTCCAGGTGCTGAAGATGTCGTCCAGCTCATGAAGCCTCGCACAGGCGGCGGCGACGGCTGCATGGGCGTCGCCGACAGGGCATTCGCCCGGTTCGACATGGAACGACACCACCGTCCCCATCACCTTTTCGGCATGGGAGATCACGCCGGCGACACTCACTTCACGCCAAGGTTGTCGAGCGCCGCCTGGACGGAGTAGGCGTAAGCCTCGCTCGTATAGGTCGCGCCCGAGATCGCGTTGATACGCGCGCTCTGGGCAGAAAGGACTTCGTTGCGCAGCAACGGGATGACCTGCTGGGCGAGTTGCTGCGAGTACTGCTCGGCGGTCTGGATCGTCGCCACCGAAACGTCGGTGATCCGGCTCCCCAGGACGGTGACCTTCACGGCAAGCGCGCCGTAGCCGTAGTTCTCGCTGGTCCCGACGGCAGTCCTGGGCGTTCCCGCTGGTATGACAGTCGGGGTTGTCGAGGGGCTCGTCGTGGTCGGAGGCGAACTGACCGGAGCCGAAGGACCGTTTCCGCTGAGCAGCGAAGGCGGGCTGGCGCCGTGCATGGCGACGATGCCGGCGAATCCGGCGGCGCTGGCGATGACGACAGCCGGGGCGCGCCTCATCTTGCGCGCGTCCTTGGTCGTGGGACGCGGCCTCGGGACCGTCGGTCGTGTGCGTTCACAGGGAGTAGACCTCGTAGTGGAGCGAGTCCTCGGGGACCCCGAGCCGCAAGGCGGTTGAGACCACCCGGTCGACGAATCCCTCGGGTCCCGACACATAGACGTCCCGGTTCGCCAGGTCCGGCACGAGCTCGGCAAGGCGGTCGACCCGGAACTCCGAGCGAGGGCCGACGAGCTCGTGAACGCGGCCCTTGCGGTGCCGGACGAGCTCGGACACTTCCGACGCCAGGGCCAGCTCCTCGGTGCTCGAAGCGCGGAGGATCACTACCGGGTCGCAGTCCCGTGGCAGGTCCTCGAGCAGGGAACGGATGGCCGTGACGCCTATGCCCCCGGCGATGAGTGCCACCTTTACGCGGCGGCGGGCGTGGGTCGTGAAGGCTCCGTAAGGCCCCTCGATTGCGACACGGGTGCCAGGCCGCAACCTGGCCACGGCCGATGAATAATCACCGATGCCCTTCACCGTGATGCGGAGGAAAGGCGGCCGGGGTCGCGCCGAGAGCGTGAACGGGTGTGCCTGCCACCACATCCTCTTGGTGAGGAAACGCCACTCGAAGAACTGACCACCCGCCACCGCCAGGCGGTCGAGGTTCCTGCCCCGGCAGATGACCGAGACCGTGTCCGGCCCTTCCGAGTGGATCTCCACCACCTCGAGGCGGTGCCGGAAGGTCCTGTACAACGGGAGCCCGAATCGGTAGACGAGTACGAGGCCGGCGCTCGAGGCCCAGAGCACGGACCAGACGAACCTCGTGAGAGGATGCCCCACGAACGACGGTCCAAGGGCGATCTCGTGCGCGAACGCGAGAGCGAGCGCGAGGTACATGAACAGGTGAACGGCCCACCAAGTTTCCCTGCGGAGCCGGCGGCGGATCGAGTAGACCGAAGTGATCGCGACCGCGACCATCACCGCTAGTGCGATCGTCGCCGTCAACATGTCGGGGTAGGACCTGATGAAGGCGCCGATCTGGCCGAAGACACCGGTCCGGGCGGCCTCGGCGTAAGCGAAGGTGAGCAGCACCGCGTGGGCGACGATCAGTGAAATGGGCCACGGAGCAAGGCGGCGGTGCGAGGCGAGCAGTTTGTCCTGACCGAGCACCCGTTCGACGACCGGGATCCGGCTGACGAGGAGCACCATCACGAGCGCCAGGTAGGTGCCGGCCAAGCCCGTCAGATTGCCGAGGAACATGGCGACGCCGCCCGGCGCCGAGAACTGTTTCCAGCTCTCCGCGGTGACAGCGAGGGCGACGCAGGCCCCGAAGCCAAGGCCTGCGAGGACTGTTGCGACCTCGGCGACAACAGGCCGCGGAGCATGTCCCGGCCGGGAGATGACCGACGGTCGGCGATGTCTGCCACTGGGCGGGGCATAGGTCGGGTCAAAGGTGAGCGAGGACATGTCACTGTGACCCTACGAAACCGGCCGTCCAAGATGGACCCAGCAACAGGTAAAGATTTGACAAGGAGGACCGGCTGCATTCGCGAGCGCTGTGAGCCGGGGTTCCTCGTGGCGGGGCCGCTGCCGCGAGCCGCCTACACGATCCCGACCGCCTGTGGAAAGCTACCCGAGCAGTGCAAGTTCTCGTGGTCGAAGATGACAGTGCCATCGGCGAGCCATTAGCCACCAAGCTCCGCCGTGAGGGCTTCGACGTGACCCTCGTGCAGACGGCCGCGGCCGCCTTGTCGGCCCCGCCGGCAGATCTCGTGCTGTTGGACCTGGGGCTGCCCGACGCCCACGGTTTCGAGGTCTGCCGACAGCTCCGCGCGCGTTCTGCGGTCCCGATCATCATCGTCACCGCCCGCGACGACGAGACGGACAGGGTGGTGGGTCTCGAGCTCGGGGCCGATGACTACGTCGTCAAGCCTTTCGGCTTCCGCGAGCTGGTGGCCCGGATACGTGCGGTCAGCCGTCGCAGCACGACGCCTGTACCCGTGCTCGGCCCCCAGGTGATTGGCGATCTCGAGATTGACCGCCGTTCACACCGCGTGCTGCTTCGAGGCGAGGAACTGCCGCTCACTCCGAAAGAGTTCGATTTGCTTGCTCTGCTAGCGCTCGACCCGGGGGCGATGGTCACTCGTCGCGAGATCCTTGCCGAGGTCTGGGATCCCCATTGGTACGGCACCTCCAAGACGGTCGACGTCCATATCGCCTCTCTCCGCAAGAAGCTCGGCAACCCGAAGTGGATCGAGACGAGCAGGGGTGTCGGATTCCGGCTCGCCGTTCCGAAATGAGGCGGCGGCTCCTCGCGGGCTTCTTCCTCTTTGCGCTCGTTCTCGTCATCGCTCTCGAAGTCCCGCTCGGGTTGAGCCTGGCCCGGAGCGACCGCACCACGTCGATGTCGGAGCTGCAGAGCGACGCCTCGTCGCTCGCCGTGCTCGTGTCCGCGGGTCTGAACCGTAGAGGCGGCCACGGACTCCAACTTGTCGTCAACCAGTTCGCGCGCTCCGACGGGGCGGTCGTCGCGGTCGTCTCGAACGGGCAGGCCCTGGCCGCGGCTGGACGTGGCGCGCTAGAGGAGCTGCGCGACGCCCGCACCGAGGCCATCATCAAGGTTGCTGCTTCCGGCCACACCTCCGGCGAGGAGGGGTCGGACGATCCTGACGACGACTTCTTGTACGTGGCACTGCCCGTCGCCGCGCCCGGCGCCGGAGGCTTGTCGTCCGCGAAACACGGCCCGGACGTGGTCCTCCTCGTCGCAGAGCCGGCGGCGCCTCTTCACACGCGCATAAGGAGCCACTGGATCACACTGGTCCTCTTCGGCATCGGCATGGTAGCCCTGGCCACTGCTCTCGGGACGGTGCTCGCGCGATCTCTCACCCGCCCTCTCGAAGGCATCGAGGCGGCCGTCGCCGCCGTCGGTGCCGGCCGTCTGTCCGAGCGGGTCCCGGTCGGGCGCGGTCCGGCCGAGCTCGACGCGCTCGGCGAAACCGTCAACGAGATGGCGGAGCGCCTAGAAGGACTCGTCCACACCCAGCGGGCGTTCCTCGCGGATGCCTCCCATCAACTCCGCACTCCGCTCACGGCGCTGCACCTCCGCCTCGAGAACCTCGAGGACACCCTCGAGGATGAGCAACAGGCCGATCTCACCGCTGCCCTCGCCGAAGCCGACCGGCTCTCCAGGATCGTCGACGGACTGCTCACTCTGGCGCGTACCGAGGGGGGAGTTCGCCCGACGAGAGAGCCGGTCGACGTGAAGGGCGTATTGCGCGACCGTGCCGATGCGTGGAGCGCCCTGGCCGAGGAACGCCAGGTGGCTCTTACCTGCGAACTGCCGGTCGCTCTCGACCAGCCCGGACCAAACTTCATGGCCCTTAGCTGTCCGGGACACCTCGAACAGATCCTCGACAACTTCCTGGCAAATGCCCTCGAAGCGACGCCCGCGGCCGGAAAGGTCGTTCTCCTCGCTGTTCGGACAGCAGACGCCATCGAGGTTCATGTGATCGATGACGGACCCGGTATGAGCCCCGCAGACCGCACCAGGGCCTTCGACCGGTTCTGGAGGCAGGAAGGAGCGCCGCACGGCGGCTCCGGCCTCGGCCTCGCCATCGTTGCCCAGCTCGCCAGGATGTCTGGTGGGACCACTTGGCTCGACGCGTCCCCGACGGGCGGAATAGACGCAGTCGTACGACTCGAGGCCTATGACAGCTGAGGCCCCAGCCCCGAGAAGGCGCCACCGCGGCTGGAGGTCGAGGTTCGTCAGGACCGTGCTCTTCGTGCTTGGTCTCCTGGCCGCTGTTCTCCTCGCCGGACTGGGATACGAGCTGAGCCTCCCGAGTGTGGCTGACGCCCCGGCGCGTGTCGCGGCGATCGTGCGCACGCACTCTGGTGAGGTCGGCAAGCTGCCCCTGCCGGTCAAGGTGGCCGAGGCAGTTGTCGCCGTCGAGGATGAGCACTTCTACTCGAACGCCCTCGTGAACGTCTTCGACGGTGCTGCTCGTGCCGGTTTGGCGGCGCTGCACACAAGCGGCGACCCAGGAGGGAGCACGATCGCCCAGCAGCTGGCAAAGCAGCTGTACCCCGCTGGGAGCGGCCTCGGCGGCACCTTGGAGCAAGTGGGACTCGGACTTAAGCTGTCGCTGAGCTATTCAAAACCGCAGATCCTCGAGATGTACCTCAACGCCATTTACTACGGGCATGGTTACTGGGGCTATGTGACCGCCGCGCGCGGGTACTTCGGGGTCAATCCCAGCGAACTCACCTGGTCGCAAGCCGCCATGCTTGCGGGACTTCCACAGGCACCCTCCGCCTACGACCCGGTCCTGCACTTTGCCCTGGCCAAACAGCGCCAGCGCCAGGTCCTCGATCAGTTGGTTGTCAATCACATCCTCACCGCGGCGCAGTCGGATGCCGCGTATCAGGCTCCGCTTCACCTGCGCCGGTAGGCAACGGCGAGCCAAGCGACAGCTCAGCGAATCGACGCCAACAGTCCTCCCGGCAACACAGACACCGGGATCGCTTCGAACGCGGCACTCGCCCTGCTTTGCGACACTTCACGAGCCGTGCTCAGAGGGGGACACCACCGCGGCGCGGCCGCCAGCGGCGCCGACGGCTTCCTCCTCCCTTCTTGGAACCTCGACCGGCGCGGAGCCGATCTCGCCAACGGTCCCGCGAAATGATCGCCCCGCACTGTTCTCGCGCACTTTCCGCCAGATGACGAACCCAACGATCGCCGAGGCCACGAGCACGATGATCGACAGCGACGCTGCGCCTGCAGCCGAGATCACCCGTTCGTACGACTTGCCCGCGAGGTACCCGGCGAGCGTGAAGACGGTGCCCCAACACAAACCTCCCAGCGCGTTCCAGAACAAGAAGGTCCTGTATCGCATGGCGGACAGCCCGGCGGCACCGGGGATGACAGCCCTGAACAGCGCTGTGAAGCGCCCCAGGAAGACAGCCGGACCTCCGCGTCGCTCGAGGAGCTTGCGGCCTTCTTCTGTCGCGCGGCGGGTCCGCTTGGGACCGCGGCGCAGGAGCAGGGGGCCGAAGCGGCGCCCGACTTCGTAGCCGACCGAGTCACCCAAGACCGCACAGATCACCACGAGCGCCAACATCCTGGCAAGGCTGACGTGGTGAAGCGAGGCCAATACACCTCCGAGCACTATGGCCGTCTCGCCCGGCAGCACGAATCCGACGAAGACGCTTGCCTCCCCGAAGCAGAGGGCGCCAACGATCAGATAGGCCGGAAAGCCGTGAAGGGAAAGAAGCCCGTGCAACGCTGAGCTCATGAGCGTCCCCGACTGCCACCCGTTGCCAGACACAGGACCCATGTCGCTGCCCAACAGTTCCGGCGAGTTGTCACAGCTCTCCTCACAACTGATTGTGACTCGACCCTACGGCCACGCTCGTCCAAGTCGTCTCCAGCAATGGGTAAAGACTCGACAAAGGCGGCCGGACAACTGGGAATTCGCGTAGTCGCCGGAATCCGGGACGCTTAGGATTGCGGGATGCCAGTGCTCACCAGTCCGTCGCGGCCGCGCCAAGACTCGATCCTGAGCAGTGCGTTGGCGGCTGTCAGGCTCGACTTCGCCCCAAAGCACCAGCAGCCCAGTGCTCTCCGCATCCTGCTCGCAACGTTCGTGTCCATACTTGGGTCGTTGGCGGCAGACGCGATCCTCGTCGCAATCGGTACCGGGATCTTTCCCTCAACCCACGGTTACGTGCACTTCCAGTTCTCCGACTACGCCAAACTGACGACCATCGGCGTGATCATCGCCTGTGTCGCCTGGCCAGTCGTAACTCGGATCTCGTCAGCTCCACGCTGGGTGTTCTTGCGCATGGCCATCCTCGTAACCGCGGTCCTGTGGCTGCCGGACGTATACATTCTGGTCAAGGGCCAGCCTGCCAAGGCCGTCCTCGTGCTGATGATCATGCACGTGGCGATCGGCGTCGTGACCTACAACGCGCTTGTGCATCTCGCCCCGGCGAAGCGGAGTACCCTCGGTCCGGGTGGCCATCGGCGGCGCGCTTACTAGAGAGTCATGATCTGCGGCGGACCGTGTCTGGAGCCAACGAACCGGGCAGCTGTTGGTATCCGAGTCATACGGGATGTGTTGCGCAGCGTGATACTTCTCGCGACCGCCCTGACGTTGGCGTCCGGATGGACCAGCATCGCTAACGGGGCTACTCGTTCGCGCTGAAGCGGAACGAAGTGGCTCCCGACGACACTTCTCGCTCCGATTTCGTTCCTGGAGGGCGGTCGGCATTGTCCTTCGGCAAGCGCAGCTGCCACGACCCTCCGGGACGGAAGTCCCGAGTCGAACACGGGCCCGTAGATGGTCGGGGCCAACGGGTCGGGGCTTCATGCTGTGTCAAGGAGTCGCTGGCGGGAGTCTGGACTCGATAGCGGTGAGCCGGTCGAGGAGAAGCTTCAGACCGCCGTCGGTGTGCTCATTGACCTGGTCCATGATGAACTCAGTATCGGAGAACTCCTTTTCAGCCCGAGCATCGGAGGCGGCGCTCTGCACCGACTGGCCGACCATAATGACGCTGAGGAGCACCAGCTGTAGGAACGTCTGCGCGATCCAGGCAACGATCAAAATGAGGCCCGGCTTGGTGAGAAAGTTCGGCACCGCCGTGCGGCTCAGAGCGCCAGCCTCGATCAGGATGGCCGGCAGACTGAGCAGGGCAACGAGGCAAAACAGGTAGGCGCACGCCATCGAGCCGACGCCGCGGGTGAGGATGACGGCTAGCTTGGCATTGAAGCCCTTAACCGCCTTGACCTCCCCTGGCAGTTCTCTGAGGCTGATGACGTGAGCGAGGTGATGGCGAGTCTTTATCGGGACGCTTTGGGTGGACATGAACATTCACAGTACTGACCGCCTATACGCAAGCAGGACGACGAACTTCTTGTCCCGGGCCTAGTCTCCCTCGTCCCTCGATCGGCAACCTCAGTGCTGTCGAGTTCGGAACACGACACACCAATACCATTGCCACGCACCGGGTCGCAGCTGATCCCGAAGATCGGGCGGGAGATTCCAGTCAGGCGCCGGGCTACCTCTGGGAGCTTCCTCCCCCGTCCCTCATGAGCCCAGGACGAAGCGGGCCTTTTCGGTCCGCAGCGTCTCGTACGGAGACATGGACTTCACACGGAGAGCGATTGGGAATCTTGATCTTCTTGACGGAGTTTGCTGCGACCTCGTGGGTAACCATGTCGAATCCGTGAGCGAGGGCGTGGGCGACGAGGTAGTAGTCGGCTACCTGAGGGAATTGACTGACAGCTCCAGGTTCATAGCCGCCACTCCCGGCCCAGCTGCTAACAGCTGCGAGACTTGGGACGATTTCAGTGTCTGGCGGGAGGAAGAAGTCGGGACCCCTTGCTTTCGCCCATTCGGCGAGTTCATCGTCACCACCGATGAGTTCGTCACGGACCTTTTCGATACTGAAAACCTTCCCCTGCTGGTTCCCAGCATGTAGCCACTCCCAGAAGGCAGGACAGAAGTCGAAGCCGTAATGCAGATTCTTGGCTTGGATGAAGATGTTTGCGTCAAGGAGGTATGGCATCATCCGACTCCGAGCCGCACTGCAAGCTCGTTGAACGGCGAGACCTTCTTGAAGCCAAGCATTCGGAACGCATCACGATGCAGTGGCTGTCCTTCGAGCGTGCTCTCGATCAGAGCCCTGGCAAATCGCTTACTCACCCGCACTGGTTGCGTGTTATAGAAGTTCCCTCCGCCGCCACCGCTCGAACGTTCTTCCATGAGGGCGAGAATCCGTTCGCGCTCATCGGGATACGCAGCTCGATACTGAGGCAGGGTGAAATAACCAGTGTCGAACAGTCGGCGAAGAACAACCAGAGTGCTCACCTTGAACTGGCGAGCAAGTCGATCAAGCTCCTCGGTTAGATCATCCCTGTCTACCGAGACTCCCCGGAGTGCAGCAGCAGGAAGCAGAAACTCTGCAGCAACCTCATTGGACCACCGCTCGATCGAGTTGCTGGAGGAAGCACTCATCTCCGGATCGTCTACAGCGGACTCACCAAGCCAAATATGGACCAGCTCGTGAGCAAGCGTGAAAATCTGGGCAGCCTTGGTGTCCGACCCGTTGATGAAGATCAAGGGGGCTAGGTCGTCAGCAAGAGCAAAGCCTCGGAACTCTTCCGGGTCGAGTTTGCGATGGGTGTTACTCCCGACGATGCCGCTGACCATCACGAGCACGCCGTGATCATCAGCTTCTTCGATCAGACGCCTGAATGCCTCGCTCCAGGTCGTCCCTCGTTCCTCTGGTGCAAACGACAGGACAGCGCTCATCTGGGCTGCAGTGCAGCAACGTCCGTCCCTAGGGTGAAGGTGCCGACGAACGGGACGGGGGCTTCTTGATGGACTCTCGCATAGTCCCGGTACCATTCTTGGCGCTGTTGACACTGATACACCGTGTCGAGCAGATCGGGACTCGCCTGACCGACCTCGATGTCGCCGATGGTCCGAAAGTCGGGGACCGGCAGAGACTCTTCGGGCGGCTCCGGCAGGAAGAGGTAGCCGATGGGCGTGTGTGTCGCCTGGGCGAATCGCTCCAGTTGTTTGAGCGTCGGGAGCTTCGTTCCTTCTTCCCACTCAAGCAGTGCCGGGAACCGGGACTCCAGCTCGCCAGGGGCCCAGGCGGGAACGCTCTCGTGCCCAGCTCAGAAGGGTGCCGCTGACTGGAACCCTGACCGTCATGGCCGTCTGCCAGGCCAGCGACGTTGGCGCCCCCGGCATCACCGCGGTGACTGCCAAGGTTCCCGCAAGACATGAGCTGATGGTACGACACGGATGGTTTCCTGAGGGGTTCGAGCGGATCAGAGCTATCGAAGACCAGGTCACGGCCCTCCGCGGAGGGCCGAGGTGCACTCGCCCGTGGCGACCACCACCAGGTGATCGACAATGCAGAGCCCGCACCGGCAACACGCTGCAGCGATGCTCCGAAAGACCGATCCTCAGCTTCGGGGGCCTCTGTTATGTCAGTTGTAATGTCAGAAAATGTAGCCAAGTTGATAGGGCGGGCTCAGCCGGACTGGGCATAACTAGGCGGACGTTGACCGCGGCGGAAATGGCTCTCTACATGGACTGACACGTACTGAGCACTACCAGCCGGACAGTACCGTCACAGACTGGCAGTCAGGAGCTTCGAGGGTTCGAGTCCCTTCGCCTCCACCCGAAAGTCCTGGTCACAGTAGTGGACCGGTGTGGCGACTTCGTCAGGGCCGGTGCCAATGTGGCCAACTGTAGCCACACCGCTCGGGAGCGGAGTCCGCAAAGAGAGCTGTTCGCTCTTTTCGTCGAGGACGTCGACTTGAATGCTCGCGCCTATGAGCTGTCTTCAACGACCTACGGTTTCGGGGATCAGACGCGCGGCTCCCAGCTGAAGTGACGGATCGCGAGGAGGAGCCCACCGAGCCCCCAGGCGGCGACGATCAGGACGTCGGTCCAGCTGAAGGGGGTACCGAGGAAACCTGACTGCATGCCCGTGGCGAAATGGCGCACCGGGAAGATCCTGGCGACCCACACGATCCACGCCGGCGCAGAGTTGCCGAATGGAATGAAGATCCCGGAGAGGAAGAGCAACGGCAGGATGCTGGCATTCACGATTGCCGCTGACGCGTCGGCATTCGGGATGACCGCCGAGATGGCGAAGGCCAGCGCGCTGAAGCTAGCGGAGCCGACCACGAGCATGACGAGGAAGCGGAACAGCGTCACGCCGGTCGGCACGTCGGCGCTGTAGACGAGGCGCCCGAAGGCCACCGTTAGGACGACGAGGAGCACGGAGACCGCCAAGGCGTGGAGCACACGGGCACCGAGGAAGGCGGCAGCCGGAAGCGGCGTGCCATTGGTGCGCTTCAGGATGCCGGCCTCCCGCTGGAATGTCACCGTGATGGCGAGGTTGTTGTAGCAGGCACTGATCACGGCGAACGCCGCCATGGCAGCCACGTAGTACGTCGACAGGTGGACCGTGTGACTACCGAGGTGCACCGTGCCGTGACCGAGCAGCGCGGTGAAGATGACGAGGAACATCAAGGGGAAGGCGAAGGTGAAGAAGGCGGACGCCGGGTTCCGCCAGAAGGCCTTGTTGACGTAGCGCACCTGCGAGGCGGTCAGTCGGACTGCGCTCATCGTGCCCTCCTCTCTGCACGACCCAGATCGGGACCAGTGGTGGGCTCGTGGGGCGACCCCGCTCCCTCCGGCCGGACCTCCTCGGATTGCGAGCCGACGCTCACACCACCGTCGGTTGCCGCGGAGCTTGTCAGCTCCAGATAGACGTCCTCGAGCGTGGGACGGATGATCTCCAGCGAGCTGAGGTCAATGCGCTCAGCAAGCGACCAACCCGTGAGATCGTGGAGCACCTGAGCGAGATTGTCCGGCACGAGCTCGGTCACGCCGTCGCCCGCTCGGTGGCCACCGAGCTCTGCGGGTAGCTCCGCACCTTCGGGAAGCCGGAGGCGAACCCGTGCCCGCGCGCCGTCCCGGCCGGCAAGGGTCGAAGGAGGACCAGTGGCGACGATCCGCCCTTCCGCGATGACGGCGACGCGATCGGCGAGGTACTGGGCCTCGTCCATGTAGTGCGTGGTCAGCAGCACCGTCTTCCCGAGGCCGGCAAGGTTCTTCACCACCTCCCAGGCCTCGCGCCGTGCCGAGGGGTCGAAGCCGG
>JBKQHU010000044.1:0-13505 GCA_052148655.1 Acidimicrobiales bacterium | reverse complement strand
GGACTCGAACCCCCACCCCCGAAGGGACCGGGACCTAAACCCGCAGGGGAGCGTCCGGGGATGTCCGTCTAGGTTCGAGAAAGTCCTTGTTTACTGGGCATTTGTGAGCTCACGTCCGTAGCCGTCCACGTCTATTCGGATCCGTCCGTGCATTTTGGTTAGCAATTGGTTAGCAAACTGGGTGGTCCTGACCACTGTCCTGCCTCCCACGGCTGTCGTCCTCGACGGCTGTGTGCCGCCGCACCCACTGGGCCCTTCCAGCGGGAGTCCGGCGTATTCGCAGGACGGCATCCGGGAGGATGAACCACCGGGGGTCATGGTCTTCGCTGGGTGGCACTCCTTTGTCCAGCGTTGCCCTCGTCCGAGATCGCCGAGTCGTCCACTCGCAAAAAGGAGCTCATAGGCGCGGCCACTGTGACTGCCGGCAGCCGTCGCGCGAAGCGCTCGGGGTTCAACGGTCGATAATGACGACCGTGACTCCAGTGCGCTCGTCAGTCATCTCCCGGCTGATATCCGCTTCCAGACCACGCGGGTTCTCCAATCGACCGTCGTAGTCGAAGACGAGGCAGATCAGATGGCGAACATCTGAGCGTTCTGCGAATCGCGCGCGGTCTACGATGAGCTCCTCACCGATCTTCGCCGAGTTGAGCGACTCGCGGGTGTGCTTGAGCTCGATGGCGAGCTTCACATCCGGGAGGAAGAAGTCGATGCGAGAGTTGCTCCCCGCGTACTCCGCCACATAGTTCTCGGAGCGGATGTCGTCGAAGAACATCCGAAGTAGTCCTCGGATGAAGTCCTGGTCGTCGTACTCGTCGACGAGGGAAGCGCGCTCACCGTGACGCCTGATGAGCTCTCGGTGCACGTACAGCGAGCGCTGGGCGAGTGTGACAACGGTCTGGATCGCGTCGAGCCGCCCGCTGGCGAATTCGAAGCCGCCGACCGAGCGGTCAGTGGTCAGCGATCCGGAAAGGAAAAGCTCCGCCATGACCGCGATCCAGCGGACCTTCTCCTCGGCAGACCGGTGAACGGCACCATGATCTCCTGCGGCAAAGCGGTCCGCCTCGTCCCTGCCTAGGAGGGCGTGCTGCCGAGTCAGATGATTCGCCTGCGCAAGATTCGAGAGTCGAGGGTGGCGCACGAAGAACTCGCCGTGCTCAGCAGCGACGAGGTCGTCGAGATCGAAGGCCCGATCCTGTGGAACCCGGTAAGGAGCTTCCTCTCCGAAGAGGTATCGGTATCGAGACTCGAGGGCGGTAAAGCCGTAGTCCGCCTTGTTCATATTCCAGTGGACGATCGTGACCGTCGGGTTCTGCTTGATCATCTCGAAGTACTGCCGCAGAACCCACTTCTCGGCAGCGTCGCCGCCATTGCCTTCCTCGCCACGTGGCGCATCAATGTAGCCAAAGGATCCAGCACTTCCACGCCCGATCGGGCAGTACGCGATGCAAGCCACTTTGGGTGGGTGGTCGCCAGCCTCGTAGATGTTCTCGCACGCGTAGTGGATCGCGACCATCTGTTCGCCGCGGGCGAACTGGTCACGGAGAATCGAGAGGTCCTCGCGGAGTGACTTCGGGTTAGACGGAATGCCAATCACCTTCTGGGAATCTGAGGCAGGTCAGGACGCCATCCGGGTCGGAGCCGCATCCTGTGTCCAGGTAGGCGGCGTGTTCCTCGATGCGCGGTCGGTGATCGAGCTGCGGGTAATGGCCGAGGACCGCGTACCGCGAGCCGATCTCGATGTGGTCCTCCGGCCACTGGTGAAGAGCGAGGAGATCGTCGGTGCACCACATCGGCTGGAGCGACTTGAGGACCTTGATGTGGCTCTGCGGAACAGAGGCGCGGAGTCGCGCCGAGAACTCCCCTCGTGCCGCCCCGATGTAGGAGCGAACTGTCGCCGCACCTCCCATCGCCAGGAGGCGGGCAATGTCCCCGCCGTCGAGGAACTCCCGGAACGCTCGGTCGTGATTCCCTTCGAGAAGGACGAGCCGATCGCCGAGCCGGACTTGTCTCCGTGACAGCAGCTCGAGGACGCCGGCAGGGTCTGGTCCCCAGTTGACGTAGTCGCCGAGGAGGACGACCATACGATCGGTGTCCGCCTCGACGATGTCGAACAGGGCCGTCAGCCGCACGACGTCGCCGTGCACGTCTCCGATCAGGGAGACCTTGGTCATAGCTCGCTGAACGTGATCAGTTCGTAGTCGAGCTCACCGGCGTCGTCGGACATTGCCTGCACGGCCATCACGGCAAGCTGTCGGTCCACGTCCCATCTGTTGAGTACCAGGGCTTCGAGCGAACCGAAGAGGTTCGGCGCCAGCGGTGCGCCAAGGACATCGACGAGGGCGTCGCGATAGCTGGCCAAGGGTGGGAAGCACTCGGCGTCGGCGGGCCGGACCAGCAGCGGAAGTTTCGATTCGGCACCAGCTGCCCGTGCGGCCCGCTCAATAGCGAACGATACTTCTCCAGCATTCAGTGACCGGGCGTAAATGGCGGTGCGTAGGAGGTATCTCGCCAGGCGGGTGATCCTTGGGCCATACCGATCGAGATCGCCGTGCGAGACGTCGAGCACTGCAGACAGCTCGCGGACGCGCGCCAAGACGCGGTCAGTCGCGGGGCCAGGGTGTTCTCCAAGCACTGCTTCCAACAGGTGGTTGGGGTCGTCGAGGATGATCCCCTCCGAGCGGAGGTGCCACGCGAACAAGCTCCCCGCGCGAGCCATGTTGCGGAGCTGGCCGGTCGTGTACGCGACGACCGATACGGCACCCTCGGAGTACCCCTTCCGGGGCTCTGGCACCAACTGCAGAAGGTCGACGTCGGATGCAGGTGCTTGGTCACCGCGAGCATGACTGCCGTAGAGCAGGAGCGCTAGGGATGGCGCGCGAACGGCTGCGATGGAATCAGCAACCTCGGCCGTAATCACCCTCGACACCGATATGGCCATCAGCTTCAACGCTACAGAGTCGTTGTGACGCGGGCAGCGATGGAAGCCCGCTGGTCTTCCGAGACGTGCCGCTCGGATGGTCGCATCGTCCGTTACCGGTCAGGTAGGGCAGGTCCTCACAACATGCTGAGCAGGACACTCTGAGCAGCACCGCTCAACGAGTGACGACCCCTGCGATGTCGCATGAGCCTCGGCCACCGACGGCTGTATCTCAGCTTGGAAGGCTGGAGCGAGAGTACGGCGGCGAACTACAGCGGTATCTTACGGCAGGTCAGACGGTTATCCACACGACTGCGAACAACCATGAGCAGCGGCGGCCGCGCGATAAACGCGCGATGTGCGACACGAAGGCGCACGTCATGAGTGGCTATGTCGAAGGAGGACCGATGGTGGCATAGCTCAGGCAAGTACCTACACGCCTGTCCCTGCCCCGACATGCGTCGCCGGTAACGGCGGGGTGTGAAGCTCGGGGTTCAAGCCCAAGGACCGCCGATCCATCCGGTGGTTACAGGCGAGGGGAAGGCCGTACGGGTGAACACTTGTGAACCCTTGGTGATGCCTCGTTAGAGTAAGCCTCGGCGGTGGGTCGTAGTGCTGGGGTATAGGGACCGGCCGTTGAAAGGCGTGCGGCGGGTGGTGAATCGCGCCAACCGTGTGGGTACCGCAGTCCTCGGGGTGCAGAGGGCACCCAACCCGGCCGCATCTCATAGGTGCGCAACGTGGCAACCCCGTCGGGGTCCGGTCACAGGTTCAAGGATCGGTAAGCCGACCGTGAGGAAGGCCCAGTTCCCCAGCGGGCAAAGGATGACCATGAAGCCAACGCCGGCAGCCGAAAGGCAGCGGGAAACCGGGGCATTCATGGCTGGCCCCTCCGCCGGCCGTCTCGGATAATTGGCCGGACACGGGCTCTGCCCGACCCGAAAGGGTGCTGACGTGGTCAGGTGGGCCTGTGGAGAAGAGATGACAAAGTCCCTGGAACTGACGGACAAGTTGGACGCCCCGGCCTCGCCGGTGGTGAACGGACCTGAAGACGACGTTCTCGATTGGCTGTCAGTCGATTGGCAAACAGTAGAGGACGACGTACGGCGTCTGCGTCAACGGATCTTCACGGCGTCACGGAATGGGGACCTTGCAAAGGTCCGCAATCTGCAAAAGCTGATGCTCCGGTCACAAGCCAACGCACTTATGAGCGTGCGGCGGGTGACCGAGGTAAACACCGGCCGCAAGACGGCGGGCATCGACGAGCTGGTGGTGGTGACTGCGCCAGACAAGGCCTTCTTGGCCAGCCGAGTGCAGCACCACGCCGACTCCTGGGTGCCCAAGCCCGTCAAGCGGGTGTACATCCCGAAGTCCAACGGGAAACGGCGCCCGCTCGGGATACCCGTGATCTTTGACCGGGCTCTCCAAGCCCAGGCGGTCAACGCTCTCGAACCCGAGTGGGAGGCACGCTTCGAGCCGAAGTCGTATGGCTTTCGGCCCGGGCGTGGCTGCCACGACGCCATCGAGTCCATTTTCAAAACCCTGAGCGGCAAGTCTGTTCGGCGGTGCTGGATACTCGATGCGGACCTGGCGGCGGCTTTCGACCGGATCGACCATTCGCTCCTGCTGGCTGCCCTCGGCAGCTTCCCCGCCAAGGGACTCGTCGAGCAGTGGCTGAAAGCTGGTGTGGTCGAACACGGTCGGCTCGCCCCGACCGAGGAGGGGACCCCCCAAGGTGGGGTCGTCTCCCCTTTGCTGTTGAACGTGGCGCTTCACGGGATGGAGGAGGCCGCCGGGGTGCGATACCAGAACACCGGCCCACGGGCTGGTGCGACGGTGAGGAAGTGCACCGTCGTGGTTCGATACGCGGATGACCTCGTGGCGATGTGCACCAGTGTCGAGCAGGCCGAAGAGGTCAAGGCTCGTCTGAGCACGTGGCTGGCACCGAGGGGTCTGGCGTTCAACGAGGAAAAGACGAGAGTCGTCCACCTCGATGAGGGCTTCGACTTTCTCGGGTTCAATGTCCGCCGCTACAAGGAAAGCTGCTGATCAAGCCATCGAAGGCGGCCGTGCGACGGCTCCGGGCAAGGCTCGCCGCCGAGATGAGGACCCTGCGAGGGGCCAACGTTCCGGCGGTGCTCAAACGGCTGAACCCGATCATTCGGGGCTGGTCGGCCTACTACCGGACGGTTGTGTCCAGCCAGATGTTCGCAAGGCTGGACAACTACATGTGCGTGCTCACCTACAAGTGGGCTAAGTACACCCACGAGAACAAGTCGAGGCGTTGGGTCGTTGCCCGGTACTTCGGCCAGTTCAACAAGTCCAAGCGAAACCGGTGGGTCTTCGGCGACCGCAGTAGCGGCGCCTACCTGCTCAAGTTCGCCTGGACCAAGATCGTCCGGCACCAGATGGTCCCAGGGACGGCGTCACCTGACGATCCGGCCCTGGCCGAGTACTGGGCCAGGCGGCGACGGCGAGCCACACCACCACTCGATGGCATCAGCCTGGGGCTCTTGAGCGCACAGGCTGGTCGCTGTCCGGTGTGTGGAGGGCTATTGCTGCTTGCCGATCATGAGCCAAGCGATCTTCCTGAATGGGAGGAGTGGCTCACGGTGACCCACAAAGCGGTCCGCAAAAGGGCGATCACCGCCGAGCGGGAACTTGGTGTGCCAGGAGATCGCGTCGCACTCCACCTCGTGCACGCACACTGTCGACAACGGCGTCTTGCCGCTTTCAGTGTGCCCGGCACTTTTGCTCGTCCGTGACCCAGTGGGCTTGCTTGAGCCCGGTGCGGTGAAAGCCGCACGCCGGGTTCTTTGGGGGCCCCGGCGCAGCAATGCGCCGGGGCTACCCGACGCACGAGGCTGTAAGGACGCGCAGTCGAGCGCGAATTTCGATGATCGCTGATCGCCGATCGCGTGATCACAGAACGCGACTTTCAGTGATCGCAAACGTCGTAACCCGCGAAAGACACCCTCGTCGTAGTTGGCCGCTACTGCGAGTGCGTCCAGCAGCTCGGGCGCAATGGAAAAGGAGACAAGTCCATGACGTAACCGAGCAACAAGCTCACGGCAGCCAGCCGGTGCGAGTCCGGTCCGGGGAGACGCCAAGGTCCCCGGTAGCGGAGCCCCCGGCGTCGATCGAGAGGTCGGCGTCGAAGCGGGGCCGAGCAAGTGTGCGGTCCGCAACGTCACGTGAAGCCTGCAGCGTCGTCAGCGGCCCGGGAAACCGGGGAAAGAGGGAGCCGAGCCGGTTCGTAGTCGGCGAAGGCCAGGGAAGGCGCCTTGGAACTTGGAGCGGGCGCCGAAGGACCCTCCGGCGTAAGGGGGCGTGGAACGTGCACAAAGGTGTCGTGGGAACTGGAGAGGCCCTCCTCGGCCCGGTCTGCGGGGACCGGAGTGCGGCTGCTTATAACCGTTTCGGGAAGTAGCAGCCAGCCGAGAGGGAGTCGGAGGGGGTCGTATTAGTGATGACGGCCGGGACAACACAACCCGGTTCGAGCGAAGGGCCCCTGCTTCATCGATGCACGTCGAGGTTGGGAGGGACGCTGGTGAGTGCCGAGAATTCGGCTAGGACCATCAGACAGGCCGAGGGCCTGGACCCCGCCCGAGCCCTCCAACGCGTGCTCTACCGCAGTGCCAAGCAGGATCCGACGCGTCGCTTCCACTCTCTTTACGACAAGCTCGCCCGCAGCGACGTGATGTGGAGAGCGTGGGTCGACGTTGCCACCAACCGGGGCGCTCCCGGCATCGACGGCGAGTCCATCGCCGACATCGAAGCCGAGGGCGTCGAGGCGGTGCGCCATTTCCTCGACGGGCTCGCCTTTGAGCTGAACGACGGCAGCTACCGTCCAAGGCCCCTTAGGCGGGTGCACATCCCCAAGTCGGGAAAGCCGGGCCAGACCCGGCCGCTCGGCATCCCCACGGTGCGCGACCGGGTGGTGATGGCGGCGGCCAAGATCGTCCTCGAACCTATCTTCGAGGCCGGTTTCTCGCCGCAGAGCTTCGGCTTTCGGCCGAAGCGCTCCGCCCATCAGGCCCTTGAGGTCGCCCGCCAGACGGCCAACAAGGGCGCCCAGTGGGTGCTCGACGCTGACATCAAAAGCTGCTTCGACGAGATCGACCGGGTGGCCCTCATGGCTCAGATAGAGCGACGGGTGGTCGACCGCAAGATCCTCAAGCTGCTCAAGAGCTGGCTCCGGGCGGGGTTCCTCGAGGGCGGGGTGGTCTCCGACACCGGAGCCGGCACCCCGCAGGGCTCGCCGATCTCGCCCCTGCTGGCGAACATCGCCCTCCATGTCCTTGACGAGGCATGGGAGGTACATGGTCGCCGGCTCGGGACACTCATCCGTTACTGTGACGACTTCGTCGTGCTCTGCCAAACCAGGAAACAGGCCGAGATGGCCCATGATCTGGCGGCTGAGACCCTGGCACACCTCGGGCTGCGTCTGCATCCCGACAAGACCAGGATCGTCTGTTTGCGTAAGGGCAACGAGGGGTTCGACTTCTTGGGCTTCCACCATCGGATGGTCGCCCACCCGAACAACCGGCGCTACTACTACCTGCACAAGTGGCCGTCGGAACGGGCCATGGCCTCGATCAGGGCCAAGGTGAAGGACCGGACCCGTCGAAGCCGAGCGAGCTGGGATCTGGACGCCGTGATCGAGGACCTCAACCCCGTGCTACGGGGCTGGGGTGCGTACTTCCGCTTCGGCAACTCGGCGCGGAAGTTCCACACCCTCGACAGCTACGTCCACTTCCGGCTGGCTCGCCTTGCGAGTGAGAAGATCGGCAAGTCGGGCCGATCGTGGACCCGCCGGTTCGACTACGGCTGGTTCACGAGCATCGGCGTCCACAGATTGACGGGCACGGTGCGCTACTGGACTGCGAATGCCTGACGGTGAACGGTGTCGGAGAGCCGTGTGCGGGAGAACCGCATGCCCGGTTCGATAGGGGGCCGCTGGGGAGGTGAGAGCTATGGCATGCCAGATAACGCACCCGACCGGGAAACCGGGGGGACTGAGCCTGGCTGTCCTACGGCTCGACGCCGAACCAGTGGCCTACCTCACCCTTGCGACGTCCGGTCCCTCGTTTCAACGCACAAGCCAACGAAAGACGTCACACTCATGGTGGGCCGCGGTCACCGTGCGGTGAAATCACACCTCGCTGCGCCAACCAGTTCAGCTAGCGCCATCCTCCCTTCTAATACAGGAGTACGCCTCACGTGCCTTGTTGAGCTCCTCGATTGTTCTGCTCAACTCTTCGCGCGTGCGATTGGCACGCTGCCTCCGGACCGGCCTCAGGCCAGTCAAAACGATTCGAGAACCATCCTGGAGGTTCACGTAGCCGCGCACGTTTCCTGGGTCCAGGTACAGAAGGAAACTGACAACACCGAACGGGCCAGTTTCGATCGAAAAGTTATCGATGTCACCCCAGCAGGCACGACGCACTCTCAGGCTACCCCGAATAGTCACGCCGTCGGCTCCTAGATATACGCCCTTTCGTCGCATGAACAACCAGGACCAACACATAAATAATATGGCCACCACTATCATGAATACTCCGAAAACTCGAGTCGACGTAGAGGTCGCCGCCCCGATTCCTCCGACCAAGAGAATCAGGGGTAGGACACTGAAGAAGATCGTACCTGCCAAGGCGCCGCTCGCTCTGTAGCTCTGATGAGCGATCTTCGGTCTGTTATCCACTCCCGCTCTCCAGTCATATCTCACTGCTCCGCAGACGTTCAAGTTCGCGTCATCTGCTAAGCATCACAATGGCGGAGGAGGCACTGCTCAGTACACGCACCGTGTAATCTAAGCCTTTCAACATGTGGAGCATCGAAGCAGAACCTTCAGCGGTGTCTATTCCGTCGGTTATCTCACCGGCTATTCCTGCCGAAAGCATACTTGCAGCAGCAAGCAAAGCCGCGCCGAGCACCTCGTCGCCTGTGACGTGCCCGTGCTGATTGACGTAGTCTTGGCCGACATCAGCTAGGGATGCCACTGCTATGGCCGCGACACAATAGGCAGCAAGTGCTATACACACTCCGATCGCGAAGACATCGGCCACCGCGCCGACGTGATGGAAGATAAAGTGCCATACTTTGCTCCAGCCATTGCCAGGGTGTACCAAACCTGCTTCATTTAGACGCTCGCAGATTTCCCAGGTGTCATTGCCCACGACGTCTCGATCACCACATTGCGGATATGCAGCGTCGCCTGGCGCGGAGACGGTCACGGTACCACTCGGGTCGATTCCGTTGACCGGGTCGTCGCCCGTATACAGATATGCCTCCAGCGTCTGCTGAATCTCCGGGTCCACGCTCAGGAACTGTCCGTTCGCCGGGTCGTAGTAGCGCCCGATGAGGTAGACCATGCCCGACAGGTCGGTGTAGGCGCCCGCGAAACCGAACGGCGTGAAGCTGCTCAGGCCACCCGCGGTCTCGGGGTTTCCCCAGGCGTCATAATCGGTGGAGCCAACCAGCGATCCGGAGGAGGCTAGGACGCCGCGCACCGACCCGAGGCTATCGGCTACCAGGTAATCAATCGTGCCGGTCGCCAGGTTCACCTGCTCGAACGGGGTCCCGCTTCCGGCGAAGATGTAGGCGTTGGTCGAGTCCATGAGCAGGCTCGGGACAGACGATGTGGTGTTCCAGACGAAGTTCTGAGTGACCTGGGAACCCCCGCTCGGAACCGAGATCTCAGATGCTCGCAGCCCGTAGCCGTCATAGGTGGCAGAAGTCATGTCGGCGGTCGGGTCCGAGTACGACGTGAGCTCGCCGGCGCCGTTCCAACTGCCTGAGGCGATGGTCGTCGAGCCCTGCGTCGCCGACAGCTGCTCGCCGTCCGCGTTGTAGGTGTAGCTCGTCGTCAATCCCGAGAGCACGGACGCGGTCAGCTCCCCGGCGTGGTCGTAAGTCCCGCTGGCCCCGGTTGGAAGCGTCGTCAGGTCTCCGGAGGCGTCGAAGCCGTAACTGAGCGTCGCGCCTGTTCCCGGGGTCATCGAGGTCACCCGGCCCGCAGCGTCGTAGCTGTAGTTTGCGGGCGCCTGCGACGAGCTCGGCGTGTCGGTCTCGGCGAGTATCGCCCCGGAGGGCGCGTCGGCGTACGAGAAGCCGAGCAGGGTGCTGGACCCGCTCTCGAGGTTGATCGCCGAGGGTGAGTCGGTCGGGTCGTAGGTCGTCGCGATCGAGTCTCCCGAGGTGCCGAGTGTCTCCGAGTACGGGAGGCCGTCTGCGGTGTTCTCAATCGAGATCGTGTTGCCGTTGAAGTCCGTCACCGAGGTGAGCCTGTCGGCGTCGTCGTAGCCGTAGGCGACGGTGTCGGTTGTCGCCCAGGTGGCACTGGCGGGCAAGGGGTAGGTGATCCCGGTCACGTCCCCGTCGGCGTCATAGGCGTACCCGACGGTCTGGCCGGAACCGTTCTCGGCCGAGGTGAGCTCCCCGAAGGGGTCATAGACGTAGCTCGACGAGCCGGTGGCGTCGCTCATCGTCACCTTGTTGCCGTCCGCGTCGTAGCTGTAGCTCACCGTATGGGCCGACGAGCCGGAGTAGCTGACCTGCGAGACGAGGTTCGCCGGTGTGTAGCTGTAGGTCGTGACGACCCCGTTCGCGTCGGTGCTCGTCGCCTTGTTGCCCTGGGGGTCGTAGGTGTAGGTCGTCGTGATGCCGCCCGGGGCGGCCGCAGTCGCCGGCAGGGTCATCGAGACGAGCTCGTTCGCCGAGTCGTAGCTGTAGGTCGTCTGGTAGGCGGCCTCGGTCGGGAACGAGGCCGGGCTCACGATAAAGGGATAGGCCGTCTCGCACGCCGCCAGACCCGTGATGGTGCCGTCGGGCTGGGCGACCGCGCCCGTGTTGCCGTCGGGCGCCACGACGGCGGTCGTGTTGCCGTTGTAGTCGTAGCAGTAGCTCGTGGTGGCGACGGCCGAGGTGCCGTAGCCGGTCGTCTCCGAGGCGAGCTGGCCGTCGGGGTTGTAGGTGTCGATCGTGTCGTCGTCGGGCGCGCCCACGGCGTCGCTCGTCGGCGGTGCCAGGGTCTCGATGAGGTTCCCCGCCGGGTCGTAGGTGTAAGAGGTCGTCTCGTAGCCGGTCTGGCCCGCCGGCGCCGGGGTCGTCATGGTCGCCTTGTCGCCGTAGGCGTTGTAGGTGTAGCTCGTCGCGTCAGATGCCAGCGATACCGGCGCGTACTCGACCCCGCTCGCGTTCTCGTAGCCGGAGGGGAAAAGGTTCGAGGGGGCGCACGAGGCCGCCGTCAGGCCGTTGGCGGCGACGCCGACGGGCGGCACCGTCTCGACGACCTGCCCGTCGCCGTCGTAGCAGGTGAGCGTCGCGTCCCCGTCCGGGTCGGTGACGAGGATCTTCTCGTCGTCGGCGTCGTAGGCGGTCGTCGTGGTGGAGCCGCGGGCGTCCTTCACGGAGGTCAGGTTGCCGTCGGCGTCGTAGTAGTCGTAGGTCGTGCGCGCCGTCACGCTCGGACCGGCGCCTGCGGTCCCGCCGGCCTCGGTCGTCGAGGCGACCGCGCCGTCGCCGTTGTAGGTCGTCACCGTCGTGTAGTTGTCGGCGTTCGCGCCCGCAAGGTTGCCGTCGGGGGCCACCTCGGAGGTCTGCTGCCCGTCTGCGTTGTAGGTGTAGGTCGTGGTGGCGAGCTCCGAGCCGTTGCCGTCGGGGGTCGACGACGAGACGAGATCGCCGTCGGAGTCGTACGCGAGCTGGGTGACCACGTCGTCGGCGTTGATCTCAGCACAGGGAAGGTTCGGGGTCGGTGGCGTCGCCTGACAGGAGATGTTCTTGCCGTCGAGGGTGACGCTGTTGCCGGCGTAGAGGGTGTAGGTCGTCTGCACGTAGGAGGCGGTCGACGCCCCGGGCTCGTAGACGCCGGTCGTCGTGTAGAGGGCGTTCCCGTAGGTGTCGTACAAGGTGTAGGTGTCGCCCTCGGGCGGGGCCGAGCTCGGGGGCGTGATCACGCCTCCGGGGGCGACCGGTGCAGGTCCCGCTGCCTGCGACCCGCCGGACTCGGTGACCGTGAGCGGCTCGGAGAACGAGTTGTAGGTGTAGCTCGTCACGTTGCCGAGGGCGTCGGTCTGGCTCACCACGTTGCCGTCGGCGTCGTAGGTGTCGTCGGTGACGTTGCCGTCGCCGTCGGCGGTGGCGGTGGCGGTGGGCAACAGCATCGTGGCGCTGTACTCGGAGCTCACGATGGAGGGCGAGGACTGCTCGTAGCCGGCGGTCTCGGACGACAGCTCGCCATTCTCGTAGTAGTACTCGGTCTTGGTGCCGTTCGGGTCCGTGGAGATGACGTCCCCGTTGCCCGAGGCCGCGTCCATACCCGCGTAGTCGTAGCTCGTCGTGTTGGCGTCCGGGTCGACGAGGCTCGTCACCCGACCGGAGCTGTCGTAGGCGATCTCGAGACGGGCGCCGGCGTCCGGACCTCCGGCCTGCCCGTTGGGAAGGGTGATGGAGACGAGGTCGTGGACGTAGTTGGGGTTCGGGTTCGCCTCGTCGTAGCCGTAGGTGGTGACGTTGCCCATCGGGTCGGTGACCGAGGTCAGGTTGCCGGCGGCGTCATAGCCGTAGCACCACTGGCGTCCCATCGGGTCGACCACGGAGACGACCGTTCCGCTCTCGGCGGGTCCCGACCAGCCGATGACCAAGTAGCGGCCAGGGGCGCTCGAGGTGAGCGTCTCGTAGGAGGCCGG
Source organism: Acidimicrobiales bacterium (assembly GCA_052148655.1). Classification (GTDB taxonomy): domain Bacteria; phylum Actinomycetota; class Acidimicrobiia; order Acidimicrobiales; family Bog-793; genus Fen-455. Next base: position 896 of record JBKQHU010000044.1, on the reverse strand, counting down.
CGTCGTCGGACAGCTCGAGGAGCCCGAGGTGCCGTAGGTGGCGGTCACTGCGTTGCCGTAGCGATCGGTGATGGCATGCAGATGGCCCGAGGCGTAGTAGGCGTACGAGGTGCCGTCGGGCAGGGTGAAGACGTAGCCCGAGCCTGTGAACGAGAGCGAGGCAGCCACCCGGGGAAGGGCGCAGTAGGTGCCCCCGAGGGCCGGGATCACGTAGTACTCGGGGCAGTTCCCACCAGACTCGGGGACGAAACCCACCTGCGAGCCGTCGTCCTCGGTCACGGTCACGTCACCTGTCGTCTGATCAACGCTCAGGTTCGTCGAGAAGTCGTCGACCCAGCCCGTCCCGAGCGGGCCGCTGAGATCGTTCTCCGACTGGTACTGGGCGAGGTTGGAGTCATAGGTGCGTGTGAACTCGAGCGCCGGGCCGTCGGTTGCAACGCTCGCGTCGGCGAAGGTCCTCGTGTAGTCCCCGTTCGCCGGGTTGACCGAGCTCCCGGTGCCGCCCGATCCGACGCCAGGCTCTGCCGGATTCAGGCCGCCCCAGGTCTGGTCGACGGAGGCGCCTGTGGTGATAGCGCCGCCGATCGGCGGCGGCGAGTACCACGTACCCGTCGTCAACCGGATGCGGTTGTTGCCACTATCCGCGATGAACATGCGGCCCACCCCGTCGGAGACGAGAGCCGCCGGGCCGTCGAAGAGCACCCCCGAACCGGAGCCGTCGGCGTACCCGGACGTTCCGGGGCTCCCTGCGACGAGTGTCATCACCCCGGTCGTGGCGTCGAAGCGATCGACGGCCGTGCCCGAGTCCGTCACCGCGTAGAGGTAGTTGCCCGCCGCGGTGAAGCCGTCGTTGTAGTCGGAGAGGACCCCGTTCGTGACGAGCGTCGAGACGGTCA
>JBKQHU010000043.1:0-3289 GCA_052148655.1 Acidimicrobiales bacterium | reverse complement strand
TAACGGCTAGTCGGGGCGACCCGCAGGACAGTGCCACAGAGAACAGACCGCCGATGGCACGGCACGCCGTGCACAGGCAAGGGTGAAACGGTGCGGCAAGAGCGCACCAGCGGCCGGGGTGACCCGGCCGGCTCGGTAAACCCCACCCGGAGCAAGGCCAAATGTGGGACGGGTGGCCCGCCCGATGTCCCCAGGTAGGCCGCGTAGATGGATGGCCACCCCGTCGGTACCGGCATGCCGGCCGGCGGACAGAACCCCGCCTACAGGCAGACTCGCCATCACCACCCACTTGACCAGGGGTTTTAGGTGCCGGCCTCCCCAGCGTGACACGCAGGTGACACAAGAGGACCGAGCACTTCGTCGACCGCGGCGCGTGTCCGGTCCTCGCTGTCGGGCCAAAGATGCGAGTACCTGTCGAGCGTCTCTGCCGCACTGGCATGGCCCATCGGGCCTGTACGACCTCGACCGACTACCCGTGGCGGTTCAGTAGTGAGCGATGGAGTGTTGTGCGCTCGTCGTCAGTGGGCCAGGGACCGGGACCCGGCCGCCATGTCCGTGACGGCCGGCACGGGCAGATCCAGAGAGGCTGGTATGTCTATGTCCTGCCGTATCCGCCGACAGTGAAGTGTTCACTTGACTATTTGGCGGCTGTGCCTCATACTCAAGTGCATGCTTGACCATGGCCCGGACCTGGACAGGGTGTTCCAGGCGCTGGCCGACCCAGCCAGGCGGCTCATGGTCGAGCGGCTTAGCCGGGGTCCAGCATCAGTGAGCGAGCTCGGCAGGCCCCTGGACATGTCGCTGGCCGCCGTCTTGCAGCACGTGCAGGTCTTGGAGGCGTGCGTCCTGATCCGGTCCGTCAAGCTCGGCCGCACCCGCACGTGCAGCATCAACCCGGCGGCCCTCCGCTCCGCCGAGAGCTGGATCGCCGACCGGCGCACCATGGTCGAGCAACGCCTCGACCGGCTTGGCGAGTATCTGGCGGAGACCGCCGATCAATCAGTCACAGGCTGGGACGCAGAGCCCGGCTAGGAGCGAAACCGAGGAACAACAAATGACCGATCGTTCCGTCATCCACGACACCTTCTCGATTGAGCGTAACTACCCGGTCGCGCCATCCAGGGTGTTCGCTGCCTTTGCATCCGCGGAGGCGAAAGGCACCTGGGGCGACACGGGGAACCTGGAGAATGCCGACGGCGCGGCCGGCGCGTCTGAGTTCGACTTTCGCGCCGGCGGTCGCGAGAGGTTCGGCTTCAAGATGGACGGGACCACGTTCCGCTATGACGCCCACTACTACGACGTCGTCCCCGACCGACGCGTCGTCTACAGCTACGAGATGTACGCAGACGACGCCAGGATCTCGGTGTCGGTCGCCACCATCGAGTTCGCCAAGAGCGGCGACGGCACCGCGCTGACCTGGACCGAGCAGGGCGCCTACCTGGACGGCATCGACGGATCGCAGGCACCGGCGCTGCGCAAGGAAGGCACCACCGAGATGCTCGACGGCCTGACCCGGTACCTGTCCAATCAGCCGGCGCGCTGACCCAGCGCCGAGCGTTCCGGGCCACCCTGTCGTCTCGTCTGATGCGAGAAGGGAAGCGTCGTTGCATCGGCAGCGACGCGCGTCCCCGCCACGGGGTCTTAAGCGCCGAGCATTGCCTGTGATGTCGACGCCGACAACTCGTCTCCCGCGTCGTTCGAAGATGGGACCCTGCCGATTACTTGCGCGCGCTTTCCACTCCCGGAATGCGATCTGACCGACGTTCTGTCGCGATGACGGCCCGCCTTGTAGCTACGGTGTGCTGGCCGTGCGCACAACAGCCTCGGTGACTCGCTCGACGCAAAACGTTCCCGCCACCGAGACCGCACGGTGCTTGGCGGGACCTAAGACGGGCTTACGTAGCCGGCAAGCGTGAAGTCACCTTGGCTGTCGGTGACCTGTACCTGGTCGGTCCCCGTCTCGACGACGGAGAAGCCGGTCCGGTCCCCATCCCCGTTCACGACGTCCGGGCCCGAACGGCCGGGCGCGTCGTCGATGACAACCGCCACGTGGGCGGCAGACGGGTCGGCGCCGAGCGAGAGGCCGTAGATCGCCACGTCGCCTGGTGTAGCCACGTAGCCGCTCGTCGCCGGGTGCCACTCGCCGTTGGCGACGGCCCAGTCGTAGAAGCTGACAGCGCCGCCGTTGATCTCTCCCGGGCCGTAGCCGTAGGTGAATTGCGCTCCGGCCATTTGCCAGGCCCAGGAGGCGAAGTCGGCGCACCACTCCTCTGCCGTCTCACCGCTTGGGCAGCCCGCGGTGCCGGCATCCCAGTAGGCGCTGAACTTGTTGCAGTAGGAGTTGGAGGGGTCGGTGCTGTAGCCGACCTGGCTCTCGGCGAAGGCCACGATGCGCTCGGGCATGCTCAATGAGGCGAGCGTCGCCTCGCTCGGCACCGGGAACGATGGAGTGTTCCGGGACACCCGGTGCAGAGTCGTGAACAAGATGACCACGGCCGCGCCAGCCCCGATGATGAGCCCCAGCGAGCGCATGGACCGCCCCCAACGCGATCTCACGGCGTTCGTCGCAGGCATCCCGGAGCTGGGGGACGCTTCGCCACCGGGTATGGTCTCTGCGGCCCCAACCGGCGAGAACGCCGACCGAATCGTCGGCGGGCGGCGCGTCCACGAGTCTCGCGGCTGACCAGACCGCTCGATCATCGGCAGCCCTCCATCTCGCTCGAGCTGTTTTCGACTCACGCGGGCTCGGCTCACGGCGTTCAGACCGCGCGCCGGCGAACCATCCACACCGTCGCGGCGACAAGCAACACAGAGAGCGCGAGTAGCCAGCCACCCTCGATCCACTGGAATGGCCAAAACCGGCTGGCCGGCTGGTAGGTGGTCCAGTGCGTGTACCCCTGCTGGGCGAGGTAGTGCACCGTACTGAAGGACTTCGGAATCCCGCCTTTCCCGGCCACGGGTGCTGGTGCCCTGAAGAGGACCTGGTCGATCACGAACTGGCTGACCGGCCGGCCCCCTTTTGTCCAGTGCTGGCCGATGATCCACGCGGAACCGGAGAGGCTCGCCTTGCTGGTGACCAGCGGCGTCAGGTAATGCTGGCGTAGGAAGCCGCCGGCCGCGAGAGCGAGCCCGGCGTACGCGGCCAGGGTGGCGGCAATCGCGGGGACGACCCGGCGGATGAGGACGCCCGCCAGGCAGCCGATGGCGAAGGCGACCAGGGTCCAAGCGGCGAAGCTGACCCCGCGTAGGTCGAACAAGGGGGGACCGAGCGGAGTCCACTCCGAAAGGC
>JBKQHU010000042.1:0-6980 GCA_052148655.1 Acidimicrobiales bacterium | reverse complement strand
GCGCATCTCAAGACTTGGAAAATCCTATTCACCGATTATCGACGGCCGCTCAACACGTTTCTTGATTCCTTCCGCGCGGCCATCGGCCTATATTTCTTCGAATTGAGTTTTTAATAATCCTCCTTGTGTATCTCTTCGCTGCGGATGGCTCGCGGGTGTACCTATCTCTCAACCAGGGCACGAGCGAATTCCGGTCTGGTCACATGCGGGCAATCACCGATACCCGTGTCCTGCTCGCGCGCGGCGGTGAAGCACGAAACACGCTGGGCGACCTGATCGAATCATCAGGTGCCGCCGGGGCGGCCCTGTCCATCGACCTGGGGTCGGCGGGTCTGCAATCCCGCGATTCCAGGGTCAGAGCCCGCGCCTATGAGCATGCCAATATCTTGGCCCGTGAGTATCTCTCAGGAACGATTCCTGACGACGGCAGACTGCTCGCAGACCTTGCTGGGATGCTGCCTCTGCTGGCTCATCTTTATGGGCGGGACATCGGGTCAGCCCTTGGAAGTTTTCTACCTCCAAATCCCGCCGACGGGGGTGGCCGACCGGCGCCGTCGCGATCCGCAGCTGGGCAGGGGCCTCTAATGGATCCAGAGGTCCGCAAGAGAATCGAGTTGTGGGCCGAGGATCGCGCGATCGAGTACTTCACTGAGCTGGGATGGACGACGATCAAGCGCGTCGGGCACTTTAGGCCTTATGACCTGGAATGCGAAAACGAGGTCGGCGAAATTCTACACGTGGAAGTCAAGGGCACACAGAGTCGCGGCGAGAAGGTCGAGTTGACCGACGGCGAGGTGAGGCACAACCGCAACGTTGCCGATTGCCCAGCGGATTACCACGCGTTCTATGAGGTGGCACGGATCATGGTCTCGCCTGAAGGCGAGATCGCCAGGACAGGTGAGGAGGAAGTTACCTGCATCTTGCCGTGGGCAATCGATGAAGAACACGATCTTGCCCCCATAAAGTACACCTACACCGTCCCCACTTCCTGACCCGAGTTAAGAGCACCACCGGCACTAAATCGAGTGAGCTGGATCCAAAGCAAAAGGTCGGCGGCAACTACCAAGTGACTGGCCGGGGTGATTAGTTGATCTACCGTGTGGTCGGAGAGTCGAGCGAGTGGGTCTGGTCTGAGGAGTCCGGTGCCATGGAGATCTCGCTGAGCCCAGGTTGGCTGATGGGTGCGTTCAACGCCGGAGTCGCGGATGAGGCATGGGGCGACTTGCCGATGCCTATGCTGTCCAACCCCCGAGTGCGTTTCTGGTTCACTGAGAGCGGTTGGCGTGCCTATGGCCTGCGCGTGGCGGCCGAGGCTCGAGCTAGTGGCCACGGCCGTCCGTGGCCCACACTGAACGCGGATCCACAGACTTGGAAAGCGTGTGGCTTGCGTACGTTCGTCAAGGTGTCCGATTCCGGGAGCAGAATGGGAGCGGCCGCAGGCACCCAGGTGCGCCGAGACGCGGTGATCGTAGCCGGATGAAGCCCCGTGACCAGCCCAGACGCCTTACATTAGACCACCTGTTAGCGTGTGCCCTCTGTTGTGGTCTTGGACATCGTGGGTTCGAATCGCTCACTGGGCTCGCTCGCGCCTGTCGCCTGTACAGCAGCGAGATACAGCAACCTGTGCGCGCTACGGCTGCCCTTGGCCGACATCCACATACGCAGTAGGCTGTGCCGTTCCACCGCGACCAGGGTTGTGCCGCTGGTTTGCACATCCAGAAGGCCCGCTCTCTGCCCTTTGGCCGGAGTGGCCCTAGTCCGGCCCAGCAAGGAAGCGGCCGATGGCGATGACGACGAGCAGTAGGGCGGTTGCCTCTTCGATGATCGTCAGGACTCTTGCCATTGTGCTTAGGGGGGTGGCACCGCCGCCAAGGGGGGGCAGGCTGATCCAGCTCAGGAAGAAGGCATCGAACGGGTTTGACGGTGGATTGGCAAACGCTGCCGGATTCTGACCGATGAGTATGAGATAGGCGATGGCGAAGATCAGGACGACCTGGATGATGTCGACTAGGGCCAGCAGCAGCGGAGTCGGCCAGTTGAAGGCGGGGAGGTTCGGTCGCCGCGCTCTTTTCGTGAGCTGGAGAGCGTTGTCGAGGGTAGCGAACATCAGCTCTTGGAGCCGGTACAAGACGATGCCCAGCATGACAAACCGCGGCCAGCCGGTGGTCGGGCCGAAAGCGAGGATGGCGCTCAGCCCGGCCAGCCAGATCAACACGTAGGTCTGGATAGACCACTCCCGGGAGTCTATAGACCGCTCCCGGGAGTCTGTGTTGGGCCACCTCGCAGGGGAGCACCAGCGGCTTAGCCAGCACACAAACGTGAGGGCACCAGTGAACACAACCATGTTCGGACGGCGCGCGGGGACCGCGGGGGCGGGGGGGATTACGGCGACCAGATCGCCATCAGTAGTGGGCGTCGTAGACAGGAGCGCTTCTGCCGGCTTGGCGGAGTCGTGCTGCAGGCGTTTCAGAACGCCTTTCAACACGTCATGTACAGCATCGGGCGCCTGCCCGGCTTTCAGCGGGACGACTACTAGCTCCACGCCTGGGATGAACTGACTAGGACCCGTCGACTCCGTACTCGCTATCCCAGCAACAGCTGCCTTGGCGTCACCGTTCCACGCAGCCACAAAGCCTGCCGCGTCTACCCCAGCGCCGGGATCCAGCGCTACCAACAACCGGCCCATCTACGCCCCCTCCAGCCACGCATCAGAGCGTATAGGAACCGCGCACCCATCCGGGTGAGATCGCTGCCGCGAGTCGGCAGGCGCCGGTCGCAGACCGCGGTGTTAGCCAATACAAGATCGGAAGCGAGCGCAAGACCAGTCCGCGGCGAGCTCGGACCAGGGCAGACATCGAGCTCGGGCCGCTCGCCGACAGCCGCATACTCTCGCACTTCCAGCCTGAGCTGGGCATCCGCTACACCTGAAAAGCAGAAGGTCAGCGGGCATGTCCGTCCTTCGGATAACAGAACTTGCAGGCTGCACTGTGGACACTTCCCTCCGGTTGTGGACAGCGGAAGCTTCCCGACTGGGCAAGGCTGGCGTCTTAACTGTTATCCACTTTTCCACAGCCCCGCTCGTCCACAGCTTCACAGCGGTTGACCAGCCCGTTTGCCCGAAGCATCCACAGGCTTATGCACAGGACGCTAGCCTTTCACCCCCGGGGCTGGCGTGATAGGAGCCTGCTCTCATGCTGGCCCTGGGTCCTAATAGCGGTCGACCTGCCTGCCATCGTTGCCGTCACGGTCGCCGTCGAAGATAACCGGATTGATCAAGCCCTAGTCTCGCTACGTTCGGCCCCATTCGGTACGCACCGATGAGGACGGGTAGCCGAGGTCGCAGACCGCCATGACCTTCGCCGAAGCCTGGCGCAGACTTGGAAAGCGTGTGAGTGATAGCAGTCGCTCACGACCGGCTCGCGAGCGACGGAGTGACAAAGTGAGTGACAATCGCCACGGCCAACGGTAGACGTCAGCGGACATCCACGGACGGTCTGTCCCAGGCCAGGCGTGCTGCGGCGCTGGCAGTCCGCGTCTGTACTTGGCTTCGGGACGAAGAGGTCGGCTGGCCTACCGCTAGTGTGCCAAGATCGAACCATCTGTTTGCAGGAGGGGATAGATGACTCTCCCAACATGCTCCCGGTACGACGATGCGCTGGGCCGGATCAAGGGGCTGCTCGCGACAGAGCAACCGGTAGGCGACCTTCGCCGGTATCTCAACTCCTTCGGCGGGGCGCAGTTTGACAGGCTGATTGACAGCTTGGCCGTCGATGAGTTCACCTTGGCGGATTTCAAAGCGGTCCGCGAACTGAACGTGAGCGTGCTGCACAGTGCCCAGCAGTGGCTCGGAGGAGAGGGCCGACCACAGGTGCGGGACCTGCTGCATCGCATCCCCGCTGATCTCGATATCTGGGAGGTCTCCGCCGACAGATTCGATTCTGAGCTTGGGCCGGACAGCCCAGCCTGGCAATTGTGGGAAATCATCTCCGATCAGCAGGACGGCGCGAGGTCCGCCGGGAAGTACGTCACGGCGAGCAAGCTGTTGCACGGCAAGCGCCCAAGACTCATCCCCATCTATGACCAAGGCGGAATCGGTAAAGCGCTCGACGTCAGCCATAGGGACATCTGGGAAGCCATGTGGTGCGTACTTCGAGACCCGGGAATCCGCAGGTCGCTGCAAGACCTTCAGGCCGACGTGACGGAGGCGGCGAGCCTATCACTGCTGCGTGTGCTAGACATCGTGCTCTGGATGTCAGTCAAGGGCTAACAGCCGATCTTGACCAGGCGGTGGCCTATCCGCGCTGAGTAACTGACTGAGTGACGATTCCGCCGACGGGCAACAGACGATGGCGGACGGGCATGGGACGTTGGCTTCGGGACGAAGAAGCCGACCGCCATCGAGTTGAACTGAGAGAGGCTCCAGCGCGAGCGATCGCGCGAGCTTGACTCCCCGCCCAGAAGCGGAAGGTCCGCTGGTATCTCTGACGGCAACCGTGACGGCAACGACGGCAGCCGTCAGCGCCCTCAGACAGCCGTGAACAGCCGCGCACCCTCGCGCATCTAGCCTGAGCTGGGCATTCGCTACACCTGAAAAGCGGAAGGTCGGTGGTTCGACCTCGCCCCTGACCACCCCTTCTGAGCAGACTTGGAGCGCCTCTAACGGTGTCGGGAGCGCGTTGCCGGGGTGGTGAGTCCGTATTTGGCTTCAAGCCCGTCGACGAGCCAGCGGAGATCACAAACCGAGGACAGCTGGCCGATGACGCGCTGCCATGACACGGTGCGCAGCAGACCTGGATGACGCAAGGCCGCGCACACAGCGTCGTACGCGCTGCGGGCATCGCCGCCGGGCCAGAAGGCCGGGTTGCGTTCGTCGTAAATGATGAGCGCGTGCCCCGAGGCCGTCCCGACGCGGTCCTTGCGGACGGTCGCAGCCAGCACATTGCGCACCAATTGATAGGTCCATGCCAGCGGGCAGGGCGAGTGGTCGACGTCGGGGTTCCAGTCGAGAACGGCTGGGGCGTGCTGCCAGTACTGCACGCCGATTTCGGTGAGTGCGCATCGGGCCTGGCGGCCGTGTTGGACGGTGTACGTCCCGTCGCAGTAGGAGGGGTCGTCTCGAGGCAGCCTGGGGCGGGAGCAGGTCCCGAAGTTGCTCTCGCTGAGCTTGCATTCCACGGCGATCCGATACTGGGGGCTCTCGAAGCAGACATCGATGGATGTCGGGCGAGGTTCGGCGAGCCAGTTCACGTGCTGCTCGAGCGTCATGTGGAGCAGGTGCGGTGTCTCGGTGAATGCGGATCGGCCGCACTCGGCTGTCAACGCTCCCAACGCGGCGAGCTGGCCGGTCGCTGCGAGCGCGCCGAACACGCTTTGCGTGAGCGCCTGAGAGCTCTTCATGCTTCGGAACCACCGGTGCCGGGCCGATACCGGGACCATCTTCACCACGGACGAGGCAAGGTCGGCATCCGGTGGCAGGAGTAGGTTGCTGGTCGCATGCTCAGCAAGAAACACCGGCGGTCGGTGAGGATCACCGCCCGTCTCAAAGAGGGCAGCGTCGAATCGCTCGTGCGCATAGGAGTGCATTCTCCCGACGAGCTGGTCGTTGTAGCTGCCACCAGCAACGGTCGCTAGATCGGGTGCATCCGGTGGTTCGCTCGCCATGATTCCCTCAGTGCTCCTTAGGCTGCCGACGAACGCAGGAACTGAACAGTCTCATTCCTAGTCTCATACATCTACGTACACCGGCGTCGATCGGCGTGTACGACTGGCCGCTGAGCAGCCAAAGAGACCTCCGTTGACGGTCTTGCACGGTGATCCGTAATACTGAAAAGTGGAAGGCAGGCGGCCTACTCCTCGCTGTCGCGCGTGGTCGGGCTCGGGTCGCTTGCCAACTCCGTTACCTGTCGGCTTCGCCGGGGAGTCCGCTTCTGGGGGCAGGATGGGAGTGACCGTCCATTCCGCGACGCTGGCGGCAGTGCGCGCCGGTACTTGGCTTCGGGACGAAGAGGCGCGAGTCTACACTGACGAGCGTGCGCCGACCTAGGGTGGACAAGTGCCGGATCGGCTCGTGATCCGTGCGGTTAAGCGTGCTGGCGACTTACCGCTCGTCGGTCCTTCAGAGATGTTCTCAGCTAGTCCGGACGTCAGCCGAAGAAGCCCCGCCAGCAAGCGACTCTCTCTCCTCCCTGCTCGCTCGATGGCTCGCCTGGTCCGCTTCCAACGCATCTGCAATGCGGCTGAGCTGCCTGATAGCAACGCCGAATCCGATGACCGTGATCACCAATCCGGCCACGCCGATCCAGTCCCCCACCCTCATCTTCACCGGCTCATCGGCCCTGATCATCGAGAGGGGGAGGGCAACGTTTATGTTGTTCGTCGGCGATATCCGCATAGCCTTGGGTGCCGAACGCGATCTTCGTGCCAGCGCGATACCCTTGTCGTCAGCCATCTCACAACCTCCCATCAGCCAGACGGACGGCGCAGCCAGATGCCAAGCCACCGGCCGTCCGCAACCACGGCGGATAACAGCGTCAGCGCCGTAGCTCCTAAAAACGGTATCTCCGACGGCAACGATGGCGGCCGTCAGCGCCCTGGCCCAACCGTAGACAGCCAGTTACTCTCGCACGTTTGATCTGAGCTGGGCATCCGCTACACCTGAAAAGCAGAAGGTCGCTGGCAACGACTGAGTGACGAAGTGAGTGACAATCGCCACGGCCAGCGGTGGACGTCAGCGGACGTCAGCGGATGGTCCGTCCGAGGCCAGGCGTGCTGCGGCGCTGGCAGTCCGCGTCTGTACTTGGCTTCGGGACGAAGAGGCCACGGCAGCGCGGCGAGCGTGGCTGATGAAAGCCCTTTCACCGAGTTGCCTGACACTTAAATCAGATCAGGTCGCTTTCGCATGAATAGACCTCGAAGTGCATCGTCAGCGTGCGAGGATTGATCGTCCCCTCCGCCATGCACACCTTGTTGTTGAGCCAGGC
>JBKQHU010000041.1:0-2748 GCA_052148655.1 Acidimicrobiales bacterium | reverse complement strand
GCAGGTGGCCATGTACCGCGGCGTTGAACTCTTGCCTCTCGCTCGGGTTCTCGATGGCTATGGTCCGATTGGTCAAGCGCAATGGATGGCCTGGCGCAGGCGACAGCAGCTCGAGGACCGGCTCCCCGAACAATTTGAACAGGTGATATCGGCGACGGTTGAAATGGCCGATCCGGCCATAGCTGGTGACGTACGAGGTCAAGCGTGGGACCCTGGGTCAGGAGGGTGGCGATGATCCGGTCCGACACGCTCTGACTCACCGACATCGTTGGCCGCCCGCTTCTTCGTCGTTGCCGCGATCGACGAGCACGCGGAGCACTTCTACGCGCACTACGGCATACCCGACACGCACCGACTGGTGAGGAAGATCAGCGACCTGGCCGAGGATGTCCGCCGACGTTGATGGTCGGGGGCAATCACCTTGGAGCGATTCATGCGTCATCGATCGCGCGCGTCGGCGTGGTTATTCGCATCAACGGGAAGCACGCGCAGGTGTACGACGGTCCCGGCGAGCTTGTCGATGAGATTGACCACCTCGGCGATCGCCGGAGCGGCCGGGGTGCCGACGACGACAAACGCGCCCGGAGTGATGACCGAGCGGTCGCGGGCTTCGTCAAGGAAAGTCCAGACGAGATAGCACAGCCGAAAACGGTGCCGCAGCTAGATTGGGACGAACGTGGTGTTGTAGCTGACATCTCCGGTCAGCAGACGTGGTGGCCGGGCGCGAAACCGCGGGACCAGCCGCTGAGATGTCTGATTTAGCGTGAAACTCTCATCCCGCGAATATCCCGCGGACGCCGCCGTTCGTGAGGATCTGCCGCCGTATGGATAGCTCTCTGACCTGCCGTAAGACATCGCTGTAGTTCACCGACGTTCGGCTCAGGAACCTTCCCAAGCCGAGAAGGCGAGTACGTGTGAGGTGTATCTCTCGTGCTCGAAACCCCGCCCTCGGTGCTGGATTCAACGAATTCGCGCCCGTTCGCCAGCCCCGCCCGTTAATCAAATTAGCGAGGTGGCATCCTGTCCTCGGCTCGCATCGACAACCTCTCTACCTCCGCGTCAGTGAGCACGGCGGGGCGTTTGCGAATCTCTGTCAGGAGCATCTGCCAATCCGACACCACACGTACGCCGTCGAGGTCGACCGTCCGGCGTGGGAGGCGTGCACTACCCACGACGCAGACAAAGGGCAAGACCTCAACCGTATGGCCGACCAGCGCCGAGGCAAGAGCCGTCTCAGCCCTCTCTGCCTGATTTCGGGTACTCGAAAGCTTCACAGGGTACCTGCCCGTCCACAGAGTGCCCTTGTCCAAGGAGAGCTGGTGACTGAAGTTCTTCGCATCGACGACGAACACGCCGTTGGGTCCGATCACGAGGTGGTCGATGTTGGCCGGGGACCCAGGTACCCGTCGGTCGTGAAGGATCACGAAGCCTTCGACCGTGAGTTCGTCTAGATGGTGCCCGAGCCTTTCTTCTCCTTCGGCTCCCTGACGTCAAGCCACGGTGCTTTGGCGGGGCCCCCAGATACGGATGGCAGCGAAGACGACGGCCAACGCTGCGAAGAGCAGACCGAACTCATTGGCCAGGCCACCGCTGAATGGTGGCGTCACGGCTTCCTTCAGCGCCGTCTTCTTCTCAAGACCCTCCAAGGAGTGGTTAAGAACGGCCACGAACAAGCGCACAGCGACATAGGTGCCGCAAGCCCAGAAGAGAACTTTCAAGATTGCAAGCGAGAACCGGGGCCGGTTGGCCTTATCGCGCGCACTCCGTCGTTCGTACTCAGCTCGAGCTGAGCGACCTGCCTGATTCGCCATCTGACGCACTTTCGTGTGTCACTAGCTGACGCGTTCTAACGCTAGCTGGTCCTGGAGTCGTGTTTGCTCGGGAACGTTCTCGCGGAGATCGCACCATCCGATCGCCTCTTGCTGCATCTCGGTTGCGAGTTTCCGACGTGACGCTGCTCGGGAGGAAGCCGAGTTGGGAAAAGCTCAGCCTCCGTGGGTTGGGTGTGAGCAATTGGTCGAAGGTCTTCGTCTCCACGAGAGTGGCCCCCCTTGTGAGGCTCGGACAATTTGACACGAGTCAGTAGGGCAATCTCTCAAGCGTGATCTCGGTGAACATGAAGAGCCGGGCGGTCAAACTCGTCCACCTCAAGCGATGGCGAGCAGCTTCAGCGGTGCCGAATCAGGCTCGACATCAATCTGTTCCACAATGGGCCCACTCCTACTCCAGGCATCCAGAGTCACAACTCGCGTCCGATCCCCTGACATCGGGCGCAACTTCCGTGAGAGCAGCTCCATGAGACGGTCGTCGTGTGTCGAGATTATGACCTGTCGTGACGCCTTCACCCGCCTGAGCAAGTCAGCAAGACCCAGCAGATTGACTGTGTCGAGACTCTGCAGAGGGTCATCCAACGCGACGACCTGCAACGGGAGGCTTTCGATCGCCAAGTTGATTAGATGGTGTCTGCCATCGAACCTACGAATGACTCGCATTGCCGAATCCTCACGACGTATTTCCAACTCGACGCGTGCCTCGCCTGACGGTGAGTACTCGCTGACGATGTCTTCCGGTGCTCCATTAGCCTCGACTATTCGCGCGATAGCGGCATGAGGCTGCCAGTATCCGGGTAAAAGGCCTCCTCAACTGGGAGAATGTCTGTGTTCTAAGACAGTCAATCTACCCAGGAGGAGGCCTCCTTGAAGGTGCATCGTAGCCGCTCGGTCCGTCGCGCCGAGGTAACCACCGACG
>JBKQHU010000040.1:0-7752 GCA_052148655.1 Acidimicrobiales bacterium | reverse complement strand
AAGGCACCCACGGCTCCGGGAGTTGGCCTTCCCGTGGGCCCCGAGTACCCCAAAGAACTCGAGAGCTACGTCGTGGATCCGGCCGGGGATCCGCTCTCGCGTGACACCAGTATCCGGCGCAGCGCAGCGTCATAGGTCCCTCAAACAAAAGGCAAGCCAGCTACCACAAGAGAGGAAGGCAGACACAAGAACTCACTCGGCACGGGGAGCTCCCGTCACACACTCACCAGTCGCGGGACTTCAACGGCAGTGGCCGTGCGCACCGTCGTCGGCGTCAGCTGTGGTTGTCGCCATCGCGGCGCCTAGTCCCGATTATCCGCCCGAGCTCGTCAAGTACGTCGAGCCGTGATGAAGGAGCAGTTGCAGTTCGAACCGGAAGCAATCATCACAAGACGGAAGGAGTTGAGCCTACAATCATGAAGTCAATTTTCAACCTCGAATCCTGGCGAGGTCGCTCGCTACGGAGCCGCGTCGCCCTCGCCACAGTTGTGGTCGCCGGCCTTGCACTCGCGGTGCCGGGGGCTTCGACAGCAACAACCAAGTCGTCCTCGAAGCCGCTGACCGTCTGGATCGACACTTCGCGCATCCCCTACGAGCAGGCCTACATGAAGGCCCATCCTGGTGCCAACATCAAGTGGGTCATCTACAACGGCAACGAGAACGGCACCGGCGTGCTGCAGTCGAAGTTCGCCCTGTGGAACCGCATCGGCTGGCCCTCTGACGCCCCGGACGTGATGTTCGACTCGCAGAACTACGACGCCGTCCAGCTCGGCACCGCACCCTACAACGACCTGCTCAACCTGGCGAAGTACGTCCCGGCGAGTGTCTTGAAGGGCTATGCGGGCCACTCCTTGAGCGCCTGCACGACCCCCTCGGGCCAGATCGTCTGCCTGCGCAATGACACCGCCGCCGACGTGTTGTGGGTCGACCAGGCCCTGTACACGAAGTTCTTCGGCAAGGCGCCTGTTCCCACATCTTGGGCAGGGATCGTCGCGGACGGGCAGATGCTCAAAAAGAGCCACCCCGGCTTCCTCGTCGGCGACATCGGTGACGAGTTCGATGACGACTTCATCTACTGGGGCAACGGGTGTCCGCTCGACAAGGTCGTCGGCCCGAACACCGTCGAGATCGACCCGACCAACCTCGCCTGCACGAAGATCAACAACCTGCTCGACAACTCAGGGCTCGAGGGCAACGCCATCACCACCACCTACGTCTTTGCCGCCGGGGGCTTCCCCGCCGCCAACGTCGTCATGATGGTGGGCCCGCTTTGGTACGGGACCGCCGTGTTCGAGAACGGCAACAAGGCTCCCCACGGCGTGCCGGACGGCACGATGGCGGCCTACCCGCCGCCGCTGTCAGTCCTCGGCCAGCCGATCACCGGCGCCCTCGGGGGCGGTTTGTGGCTCGTGTCGAAGCACTCCAGCCAGCCGGCTGCTGCGGCCGCGCTCGCCTTGTACATGTCGACAAGCCCGAACATCCAAAATGTCCACGTCGACGCCGGCCTGCCCGACTACGCGCCGGACCAGGACGCCTATGTAGCCGCCTTCGGCTCGGTCTTCGCCGACCCGGTCACCACCGGCAAAGCTTGGGAAACCGCCGCATCCGAGGTCTGGAACGGTTGGGGCCCGACTCCGTGGAGCACCGACGCAGCCTGGGCATCGACGGTGGTGCCGGGCGTGACCTCCACCCCGCCGAGCACACTCGGGAAGGAAATGAACTCGTTCGCCCTGGCACTTGCGAACGACGCCCGCCTGGCCGGCTGGACGGTGAAGAGCACCAGCAAGTGCATCAACTCCTTCGGCGGCTCGGGCTGCTAACAGGAGTCTGCAAAACGCATGACTGACTCCCTGGTCACGGTTGTCCCCGGCGAGCGCGCAGGCGCCCGCCGGGGGCGCCGGTCCCGGCGGCACCTAGACCGCCCACCGGTCGGAGGTTCGCGGACGGCGGGCTACTTCTTTGTCGCTCTTTATGTGGCGATGCTCTTGTGTCTCGGCGTTGCTCCCACGGTCTATGCGATCTCACTCGCGCTCAGGACCTCCCATGGCCTTGGTGCTGGGAACTTCGTCGACAGCTACCACCTGCCTGAGTTCATACCCGCCTTCAAACACGTGCTGTTGTTCGAAGCCATCTGGCTGGTCAGTCAGTCGGTGCTGGTCGTCGGGCTGGCACTGCTGGTCCACAACCAGGCGCGCCGTGTCAGCGCGACGTTTCGTTTCATCTTCTATCTCCCCGGAGCCATGGCGGGAGCCGCCAGCGTGGTCATCTGGTTGTTCATGTTCACCCCGACCACGAGTCCTTTCGCCTTCATCGAGCACGCCCTTCATTACACGCTTTTGGCGAACACGGTCACGCCGAACAATCTCCCCGTGCTCTTCGCGATCATGGCGTTTTGGACAGGAGCCGGGGGGTGGATCGTCGTCATGCACGGGGCGCTCAACAACGTCCCCACCGAGCTGATCGAGGCTGCCGAGATAGACGGTGCGAACGTGTTCCAGACCGCGCTAAGAATCAAGCTCCCGCTCATCCGCAAGTGGGTCGTCTACATGCTCGTGCTCTCGTTCGCGGCCGGCATGCAGCTTTTTGTGGAGCCGCAGATTCTCGGCATCGCCACAGGCGGCGAGGTCCCCCCGCAGTGGTCGCCCAACCAGCTCGCCTACTACCTCGCCTTCCAGCTCGACCGCTTCAACGAAGCTGCGGCGATCTCGGTCGACCTTCTTGTGTTCGGCCTGCTCGTCGCAGTGCTGATCGTCTGGCGCGGCAAGCTCTTCGAGGTGCAGTGATGCTCGCGCGACACTACCTCTACCGCCTCATCGCCATCCTCGTCCTGCTCCTGTTCGCCGTCTTCTTCTTCGGGCCCATCATCTGGCTGCTGTTAGCGCCCACCAAGACCGACAGCCAGATCATCGACCAGACACCGCTCGCCTTCGGCAGCTTGGCGACATTCGGCCACACGTTCCACGATCTCATCAGCTACGAGGGCGACCTCGTGTTGACCTGGCTCAAGAACTCCGCCATCTACTCCTTCGGCGGCACCGCCCTCGCCGTGCTGAGTGCGATACCGGCCGGATACGGCCTGGCGCTGACGCACTTTGTGGGGCGGCGCGCCCTGTTAGCGATCACGCTCGTGGTGATGATCGTGCCGGCGACCGCCCTCGTCCTGCCGCTTTTCCTAGAGGCCAATACCGTGCACCTGGTCGGCACGGTCTGGTCGCTCATCTTGCCGTTCGGGTTCTTCCCCTTCGGGGTCTATCTCGCCTACATCTACTTCTCGACGACCATCCCGAAAGATCTGATCGGGGCGGCACGCATCGACGGCGCCGGCGAATGGGGCGTCTTCCGCCGTATCGCCTTGCCGCTCGCGACGCCGATCGTGGGCCTCGTCGGATTCTTCTCGTTCGTGGCGAACTGGAACAACTACTACCTCCCGTTCGTGATGACCTACGACAACTCGCAGTACCCCCTGCAGGTGGGCCTCCCGATCCTTTTGGGCAGCTCGCCCTCGATCAACCCGGTGGCGGCTACCGGGGGACAAGCCGTCATCTACCGGCCCGAGCTGGCGATGGCGACGATCATCGCCATCGCACCGGTGCTGGTCGTGTTCCTGTTCGCGCAGCGGACCCTTGTGGCCGGCATGCTCGCCGGGTCGTCGAAGGAATAGCGATGGCGGAGGCGACGCTTCCCCCGACTGGACCGGCTTCCTCCTGTCTTCCTGCCCTCCGTGATGTTCTGTGACGACAGGCAGTGCGCCCTCCCGGTCGGCCTGCGGCACCTCCTGGAAAGCCCAGCCGTGTGCAAGCCGTCGCTCGTTGGGGGATAAGCCCGGTGCTCCACCGGAGCTGGCCATGGCGACACCCGTGGCGATGACGCCGGTCCTGATCGTTTCCTCCTTTGCCGAACGAGCCCTGGTCAGCGGATGCTGGCCGGTGCCACGAAGGGGTAACTCCGTGACTGTGCGACCACCTGGACGTCGCTCAGCGCTAAATATGCTGACAGGCACATGGGGCGCTCGATAAGGTGGGAACGGTGACCAGAAGGCCCGAACGCCCTGTGACCATATACGATGTGGCCCAGGTTGCCGGGGTCTCCTACCAGACTGTGTCCCGTGTCATAAATGGAAGCCCGGATGTAAGGAAATCGACGCGGGATGCCATCCTCGACACTATCGCCGGTCTCGGCTTCCGCCCAAACAGTGCAGCCCGGGCGCTCCGCGGCGGACCTGTGCAGTCAATAAGTGTGTTGACTTCCAACACGACGCTTTACGGTTTCACAGCAGCTCTAGAAGGCATTGAGGAAGCGACGCGCGAAGTCGGCTTCCGTATGGCCGTGCGCTTGATCGAGTCGGTCGACCCCGCCGACGTGCGGGACGCCGTTGAGTGGGCACGCGAGCCTGCCGGCGCGGTGATCGTGATCGCTACCGACCATCCGGGTCAGGCTGCACTGGACGGCATGCCCCAGGACGTGCCAGCAGCCGCGATAGTCCCCTTTCGGCCTAAGGACCAGGTCCCAGCGAGACCCTCAGTATGGATCGACGAATATACCGGTGCCAGGGAAGCGACGAGTTACCTTTTGAATCTGGGTCACAAGACGGTGCACCACTTGTCGATTCCCGCCTGGACCGGGAACCAGC
Organism: Acidimicrobiales bacterium; assembly: GCA_052148655.1. Classification (GTDB taxonomy): domain Bacteria; phylum Actinomycetota; class Acidimicrobiia; order Acidimicrobiales; family Bog-793; genus Fen-455. The sequence goes on along the minus strand of JBKQHU010000040.1, from coordinate 3,122 downwards.
GAATGTTGGGGTGGCGCTCGGCCCTTCAGGATGCGGGGGCGCCCGTGCCAACGCCGCGCCACGGAGGCTGGAGCGCCGACTGGGGTTATGACGCAGGACGGAGGTTGGCGCGGGATCCCGAGGTCACAGCCGTGCTATGTGGCAACGACGAGATCGCCCTAGGTGCCATGCACGCGATGCTGGAGGCTGGGCACCCTGTCCCGGGACAAGTCAGCGTTGTCGGCTTCGACGACACGCCCCTCGCGCGCTTCTATACCCCTGCGTTGACGACAGTCCGCCAGGACTTCAGGGCATTGGGCAAGCTCTGTGTCGCCAATCTCCTCCCCCTCGTGGGCCGGGGCCTTCCAGGCGAACATCCTGAACACCTCGAGGCGCACCTAGTGATCCGTGACAGCGCAGGTCCCCTCGGGGGTTCCGGGACTTGCCCCGAAAGTGCTTCCTCAGCCCAACGCGCACCGAGGCGTAGGAAATCTTGAAGTTGTCGCCGGAGAATGCGAAATGGCTGTGCCTACCATCAAACAATTAGGCACCTGACTTGCGGTTAACCAGCGACAAGAGTTGGAAAGCCTGGCAGTTCGCGTCGAGTGACCTCCCAAGCGAACACTCGAGCCTTGGTTTGAATGGGGTGCGCCAAGCACTCGGCGTAGACAGCGAGCAAAGGTCGCGCGGCGGTGCCGGTGAAATGGCGTTAACAAGAGCGGTCGTAGTCGGAGCGTCATTCGTGCCACCGCGACAGCGAGCGCGAGTGCCCAAGTCGCCATCGGCGAACCACGTAGCAGCGCCTACGACCGGCTGCAAGAGTATTGATATGACGTCTGATGACCAAACGGTTGACCAGGGCACGTCGACCTGCAGGCTCTGGCATGAAACATAAGTCGCTGATGCGACCGCGCAAGTCGGGCTACCTGTTCATCGCGCCGTATGTCGTGCTGCTCGGGGCCGTCGGTATCTATCCGGCGGGCTACGTGGTCTACATGGCGCTGATGTCGCTGACTGCCCACTTCACTGGGCTCGACAACTTCATAGACGCCACCCACAATGCCGAGTTCGTGCCGGCGTTCGAGAACATCATCAAATTCTTGGGGATCTGGCTCACAACGCTCGTCGTCTTCGTCGTCAGCCTGTCGCTGATGCTGCATTCATTGAATGAGCGCCTTGGAGCCGCCTTTCGCTTCGTGCTGTACCTTCCGGCCGCGCTCGCCGGCTCGGCAAGCGTGATGCTCTGGCTGTTCATGCTGCAACCGGGAAAGAGTCCGTGGGGCTTCGTGTTGAGCTGGCTCGGCTACCACACCCTCGGCGACTCGCTCGCGCCAGCCCACCTCCCGGTGATCTTCGCACTGATCGCGTTCTGGAGCGGTGCGGGGAGCTGGATCGTCGTCATGCACGGCGCACTCGCGACAATTCCCGAAGAAGTAGTCGAAAGCGCGAGGCTCGACGGCGCAGGAGCATGGCGCACAGCGGTCAACATCAAGCTGCCTTTGATCAAGAAATGGATCGCCTACATGGTGATCGGCGCCTTCGCCGCCGGATCGCAGCTGTTCGCCGAACCACAGCTCATAAGTGAGGCTACGGGCGGGATCGCGAATCAGGCTTGGTCACCTAACCAGCTCGCTATCTTCCTGGCGTTCCGTTACGACTACTTCAACTACGCGGCTGCGATCTCCGTCGACTTGCTCGTGGTCGCCGTGGTCTGCGCGGCCGTCATCTTGTTGCGCACCGGCTTGTTTGACGTCGGCCACTGATGCTCTCTCATACGAATTCGGCCGCGCGGCGGAGTGCGACGGGCCAGGTTGTTACGTACGTCCTGCTTGCACTCTTCGCGGCGTTCTTTGCCGTGCCCATCGTCTGGCTCGTCTTCGAGGCGACCGGCGTGCACCTGGGAATGATCGGCGGCAACCTGGGACTGTGGCTGTCCAACTCAGCGATCTACTCTGCGGCGGGGGCTGCGATCGCCATCGCAACATGCCTTCCCGCTGGTTACGCCATTGCGACGCACGAGTTTCCTGGTCGGCGTCCGCTCTTGATCCTCACGATGCTCGTGATGCTGATCCCGACCAGCGCGCTCGTGTTGCCGCTCTTCCTCGAGGCAAACGAGGTGCATCAGCTGACGAGCCCGCTCGCGGTCATCGTCCCTTACGGCCTGTTCCCGTTCGGCGTCTACCTGTCCTACCTTTACTTCCACACCGAGCGCTTCAATGTCCTGTTTCAGACGGCGCGCTCGGACGGTTGCGACGAATGGCAGGTGTTCCGAAACATTGCCGTTCCTCTTTCGAAGCCAGTCGCAGCGCTGATCGTGTTTCTCAACATTGTCGCGAGCTGGACAAACTTCTTCCTGCCGTGGGTCATGTACTGGTCGAACGACACCACCAACCGCTACCCCTTGCCGCTTGGCATAGCCCTTCAGCTGTTCAATGGCGAGACGTCCGGGGAGTACCTCGGTGTCGTCCAGCTGCACACGAGCTCGCCACCGAGCGCGATCGCGTTCTTGCTCTTGGCGACGATCGCCCCCGTTGTCGTCGTCTTTGTCCTCGCGCGACGGTGGATCGGGTCTGGTCACTTCCAGGGCGTGTTCCGCTAAACCACGCCGGTGGTTCCCGTCATCTGCATCGTCATCGACGAAGAAGCGAGCTACTGAGCATCGGGGGTGTTCAGCGAACGGCCATATCAACATCGAAAGGCCAGGTAGACGCGCACGTTGTCGGCGGAGGCGGTTAGCTGCAAGGAAGCCAAGCCGGCAACGCCAGGATTCGATGTCACGCGGCTCGGCCGCGAAGGGTTTATGGGGAACCCTCTAGCTGATGCACCACGATACGCGGTTGACGATCTGAGTGGGAGTGGGTACCGTTCTCATTCCAGGGGCCGAGTTGCGGCCCAGACGGTCCATGAGGGGAATGGCTCTGAGATGGACACGAAAGTTCGCCCCAAATCACTGCTGAACGGAGCAATGGCGCTGCTCGCGCTGGGCGCGGTGTCGATGATCGGGCTCGTGCCGGCCGGGGCGACGAGTCGTGCGCCAAAGAAGATCATCGCAGTCGGCGCTGAGAACGAGTACGCAAACGTGATCAGTCAGATCGGCGGCAACTACGTCTCGGTCTCCGCGATCATGAGTAACCCGAACACCG